>DATDFB010000049.1:0-21838 GCA_036522835.1 Thermoanaerobaculia bacterium
GTTCGGCTGCAGACCCGAGGCGAAGGAATGGACTTCCAGTAGAATCACGGCACGAAGATCAAGCGAGCATTCAGCGCCAGGGAGATCGCCAAGCGCGTCGACGCCTTAGGCGCGCGCATCCGCAGCGACGCCGGCGACGACGGCATCTTCCTCCTCGGCGTGCTCAAGGGCACGTCGTGTTTTCTCCCCGACCTCATGCGCGCCATCCCCGGCGACGTCGGCTACGGCTACATCGACGTCGTCCGCGACGTCGCCGACAGCGAGACCGCGACCGCCATGGAGATCGAGTTCTTCAACTGGATCGACATTGCCGGCCGCAACGTCTATCTGTTGAAAGACGTCGTCTCCACGGGCGTCATCGAGTCGTACCTCCTCACCCAGCTCCGCCAGAAAAACCCCGCCACGCTGCGCCTCGTCGCGCTCCTCGACCGCCCCGACCTTCGCACTGTGGAGCTTCAGGCGGACTACCACCTTTTTCAAGTTCGCGAAGGGACGTTTGTGGGGTACGGGTTGGAGCTGGAGGGGAAGTTTGGGAACCTGGGGTACATCGGGCGGAGCTCGTCGCCCTAGGCCACGGAATCGCGCAACCGGCCCCAAGAATTTTCAAACCCCCCGTACGTTAACCCCGTATCGAGTGGCACGGCGGCAGCATCCCCTGCCACCGCGGAGGCACATCCTTGAATTCGACCGGTAAGACCGTACTCCTCTGGGTCGTCATCATCGTCCTCGTGCTCCTCCTCTGGAGCCTCTTCCAAACGACCAAGGGTACGAACGAGACCATCCCCTTCAGCACCTTCATCGACCGCGTCAATCAGGGCACGGTCGAGCGAGTCACCATCCGCGGCGAGGAAGTTCGCGGCGAGACCAAGCAGACGCCCGGCGGCAAGCGCGAGTTCCGCACCGCCGTTCCGCAAAACTATCCGGCGATGATCGACCTTCTCAAAGCGAAGGGCGTCACCATCGAGATCGAGCCGCAGCACGACGCGCCGTTCATCACCGCCCTCATCACCTGGGCGCCCGTCCTCTTCCTCATCGGCCTCTGGATCTTCTTCATGCGCCAGATGCAGGCGGGCGGCAACAAAGCCCTCTCCTTCGGCAAATCGAAGGCCAAGCTCCTCAGCGGCAACGCCAAGAAAGTCACCTTCAAAGACGTCGCCGGCGTCGACGAGGCCAAGCTCGAGCTCCACGAGATCATCGAGTTCCTCAAAGAGCCGCAGAAGTTCACCAAGCTCGGCGGCAAGATCCCGAAGGGCGTGCTCCTCATGGGCCCGCCGGGCACCGGCAAGACCCTCCTCGCGCGCGCCATCGCCGGCGAGGCCAACGCGCCGTTCTTCTCGATCTCCGGCTCCGACTTCGTGGAGATGTTCGTCGGCGTCGGCGCCTCGCGCGTGCGCGACCTCTTCGAGCAGGGGAAGAAAAACGCGCCGTGCATCATCTTCATCGATGAGATCGACGCCGTCGGCCGCCACCGCGGCGCCGGCCTCGGCGGCGGGCACGACGAGCGCGAGCAGACCCTCAACCAGCTCCTCGTCGAGATGGACGGCTTCGAGTCCAACGACGGCGTCATCCTCGTCGCCGCCACGAACCGCCCCGACGTTCTCGATCCCGCCCTCCTCCGCCCCGGCCGCTTCGACCGCCGCGTCGTCGTCGATCTGCCGGACCTCAAGGGCCGCGAGGGCATCCTCCGCGTGCACACGCGCAACATCCCGCTCTCCGACGACGTCGACCCCAGCGTCATCGCGCGCGGCACGCCGGGCTTCAGCGGCGCCGACCTCGCCAACCTCGTCAACGAAGCGGCGCTCAACGCCGCGCGGTACGACAAGAAGAAAGTGCAGATGGTCGACTTCGAGTTCGCCAAGGACAAGGTCCTAATGGGCGTCGAGCGGAAGTCGATGGTCATGTCGGACCGCGAGAAGAAGAACACCGCCTACCACGAGTCGGGTCACACCATCGTCGCGGCCATCCTCCCCGCGGCCGACCCGCTGCACAAAGTGACGATCATCCCGCGCGGCCGCGCGCTCGGCCTCACCCAGCAGTTGCCGACCGAGGACAAGTACTCGTACTCGAAGCGCTACCTCGACTCCATGCTGGCCGTGCTGATGGGCGGCCGCATCGCCGAGGAAGTGTTCATCGGCGAGATCACCACCGGCGCGGGCAACGACATCGAGCGCGCCACGCAGATGGCCCGGCGCATGGTCTGCGAGTGGGGCATGTCCGACCTTGGCCCGGCCACGTTCGGCAAGAAGGAAGAGGCCATCTTCCTCGGGCGCGAGTTCGCGCAGCACCAGGACTACTCCGAGGCCACGGCCATCGAGATCGACAAGGAAGTGCGGCAGATTCTGGACAAGGCGTACAAGACCGCGCGCGAGATCATCACCACGAACAAGAACGCTCTCGACCGCATCGCCCGCAAGCTCCTCGAGCGCGAGACGCTCGAAGGGTGGGAAGTCAACCAGATCCTCATCGAGGAGACCGGAACCGACTACATGAAGCTCAAGGAGCACCAGGAAGAGCCGGTCGGCGACCGTATGACCATCGCGCCCGGCTCCGGCCCCGCGCCCGACGTGCCGACCCCGGTCGCGCAGCCGACGCCGAAGAAGACATAAGAAGCTCAGTGGAGGACAGGCCCTCCTGCCTGTCCTCCTGTTCGCCATGCTCCTCGGCGCCGACACACTCGTTCCGGTCACGCATCGCGTCGACGGCACGTCCGTCGTCGATCTCGTCCGGCAGCGCTACGGCGGCGTGACGCCGCTCTTCTGGGGGCGCTACTTCAAGCGGCCGGGCTTTGCCGGCGATTACCAGCCGGCGGCCGAGAGCCCGGTCCTGCGGGACAACAACATTCAACTGCTGCCGATCGCGCGGCAGACGAACCGCGTCGGCGGCACGGCGACGCAGGGTGCTGAGGACGCAATCGACAACGTCGACGCCTTCGTGCAGTCGCTGGGCGTCGAGCCGCTCGCCAAGATCGGCGGCGAGTTGCTGATGTTCCTCGACGTCGAAGGGACGAGCGCGCAGAACCCGAACCTCTCGACCGACTACTGGATCGGCTGGTCGGCCGCGCTCGTCAACCACAGCAGCACCGTGAGCGGCGGCCGCTTCGTCGTCGTCCCCGGCGTCTACTGCCGCAAGGACCAGAGCCCGACCTGGCAGGCCATCGCCGACGCCGACCGCCTCGGCTTCCGCTGCACCGGCGCCTGGGTGTTCCGCATGCACACCGATGCGTGTACGAGGCCGATCCCGAATTGGGAGCCGGCCTTCAACACCCCCGCCGTCGCCCTCCCCTGCCCTATCATGCTCTGGCAGTTCGCGATCGATTGCCTCTTCGACGGCGGCGCCGACTTCGACATGATCAACCCCGACGCGGAGATCGCCAACGCGCTGACGAACCGGCTGGTCGTGCCCGCCGTGTGACAGAACGCAAGCGCCAGCCTTCGGCTCGGCGCGTTTTGTTTGTGCGTCGCTGACGAGTCCGAAACCCAGCCCCGCAGAGCACGACCTACCTTGGCCGATCAAGGAGATCGGTTCATGAAACATTTTCCCAGGCTCACCGCCGCCATCGTCGCGGCAACGTTGTTGATCTCGCTCCGCGCCGCCGCGGATACGACACAAATCACTCATATCGCCGTGAAGTTTCAGGAAGGGACGGGCATTCGTTACCGCGGGCAGAGGTTCGTGGCCAACGCCCGCCAGGCAGACGCCGACGCCGCGGCCGCCACGGAGATCGTGGCGCAGAACGCCGCGGTCACGCGCGTGCGCCCGCTGTTCACGCTCGATGAAGATCGTCTCGCGCAGTTGCGAAGCGCGGGCGAAGCGCGCTCCGGGCGCAAGCTCGCCGACCTCTCGCTCTACTATCGAATCGACGTGCGGCCGGGGACGACGTCCGCCGCGATGGCCGATACCGTCGCGGCGCTTAATGCCCTGCCCAGCGTCGAAACTGCGTACGTCCCGATCATGAGCAGACCGGCGGCCGCCGACATCCCGCCGACGACGCCTCTGCTCGAAAGCCAGCAGGCATATCTCGACTCCGCTTCTACCGGCGGCATCGATGCCCGATACGCCTGGACCATTCCCGGCGGCAAAGGACAGAACGTCAAGATCGTCGACGTCGAGAACGGCTGGCGCACGACGCACGAGGATCTGCCGGCGCTGTTCTACAACTACAGCGCCGGATCGTTGGCGTCCGCCAGTCACGGCGCGGCCGTTCTGGGAATCCTTGGAGCGGTCGACAATGCGTACGGCATGACCGGCATCGCCAATCAGGCCCAACTCGGAATCGACTCTGTCGGCGGCGCTACCGACACCGAGATCGCCGACTCCATCGTCAGGGCCACCGCGGCGGTCGGCGTCGGCGGAATCGTTCTCATCGAGCAGGAGCTCATCGTCTCGCTGTACGGCGCCCCCTGCGGCTGTATCGGCTGCGCGGCGCCCGTCGAATACTCCAACGCCTGCTACGACGCCGTCCTCGCCGCCACCAGCACCGGCCGCATCGTCATCGAGCCGGCAGGAAACGGAGGCCAGGACCTCGACCTCTCGCCGCTACCGCAGTTCAAGGATCCGGCGAAGAATTCCGGCGCGATCATGGTCGGCGCGAAGGAGTCGGGCACGAGCACGCAGAAAACCTGCTTCTCCAATTACGGCGGCCGCGTCGACGTCAATTCGTGGGGCTGGAACGTCGCCAGCCTCGGATTCGGCGATCTGTTCCGCACCTATCCGGCGTCCGATCCGAATCAGGAATACACCGCGACGTTCTCCGGAACCTCCAGCGCTTCGGCGATCATCGCCGGAGCCGCGGCGGCCGCGCAGGGCGTCTCGATCGCGCACGGCCTCGGCGCCCTCGATTCTGTCGCCATGCGCGCGCTGCTCAAGAACAGCGGCACCGACGCGTATCCGATCGGCGCGCAACCGAATTTGCGGCGGGCCATCGACGACTATCTGTCGCCGCCGACGGCCGACTTCATCGTCTCCTGCTCCGGCAACCGCACGTGCGTCTTCAACGGTGTGACCTCGACGGACGATTACGGGATTCGTTCGAACCAGTGGTGGTTTGGCGATGGGACGACTGCCGGTCCGACGACAGGCATCAGTCACACGTACCCGAGGACCGGCATCTTCTATGTCCGGCTCAAGGTCTGGGACAATGCCGGCCGAACGAGTGAGATCACGAAGGCGGTCACCGTAACCTGATGTCAAACGCCTGCTCAGGCGAGGGCTGCACGTTCGATCCCCTCCCTGAGCCGGCGCCGCTCGCTCCGGTCCGGCCGCTTCCGCGCGCCGGCTTCTCCGACGATGAGATCCGGCGCGAGCTCGCCCGCTTTCCGCATTGTCATTACGCGTACGAGAGGGCGGCCTGGCCTTCCTCGCGACCGCCCCGCGGAGCCGCTCTGGAATGCGACGTCTTGCCGGCTGGCTGAGTGCTGTCCCGGCCGCACGCGTCCCGTAGCGCCATAAAATGCGCGGCCATGAAGAAGCTGCTGCTCTCGTTCGTCCTCGCCGTTCCTCTCTTCGCCCAGCAACAACCCAAAACCATCGCCCTCAAAGCCGCCCGTCTCTTCGACGGCACCTCCGACAACGTCATCGCCAACGCCACCGTCGTCGTCACCGGCAACCGCATCGGCGGCGTCAACGTCGCCATCCCTGCCGGCGCGGAGGTCATCGACCTGGGCGACGTCACGCTGCTGCCGGGCTTCATCGACGCCCACGTCCACCTCACGTTCGAGTCGGGCGACAACTTCTACCTCGACTTCTTCCAGAGCGTCATGCGCCAGCCGGCCGAGCAGGCCTTTTACGCAGGCATGTACGCGAAGAAGACCCTCGAGGCGGGCTTCACCACCGTGCGCAACGTCGGCGCCGGCGACTACGTCGACGTCGGCCTGCGCAACGCCGTCAACGCCGGCCTCACGCCGGGGCCGCGCATCCTCACCGCCGTGCACGCCATCGGCGCCACCGGCGGCCACGGCGACGGCGATCCGATTCCGCCCGCGCGCGGCGTGCCGCAGCAGGGGCCGATCGACGGCGTCTGCAACGGCGCCGACGAATGCCGCGCCGCCGTCCGCTACCAGATCAAGTACGGCGCCGACGTCATCAAATTCATGCCCTCGGGCGGCGTGCTCTCGCTCTCCGATCCCGTCGACGCCCCCGAGCTCTCGCAGGACGAGATGAACGCCATCGTCGAGGAGGCCCACCACTGGGGCCGCAAAGTGGCCGCGCACTGCCACGGCGACGCCGCGGCGAAGATGGCCGTCGCCGCCGGCGTCGACTCCATCGAGCACGGCTCCTTCCTCAAGGCCGACACGCTGCAGCTCATGCACGACAAAGGCGTCTACCTGGTGCCGACGCTCCTCGCCGGCGACTGGCTCTCGGCCAAGCTCGACAAGTTCCCGCCGGCGATCGCCAACAAGGCCAAGGCCGCCATCGCCGCGCGCGACGTCATGTTCCGCGCCGCGCTGAAGACGGGCGTGAAGATCGCCTTCGGCACCGATTCCGCCGTCTCGCCGCACGGCCTGAACGCACGCGAGTTCGCCTTGATGACGGGACTGGGCATGGCGCCCGCGGCAGCGCTGCGCGCCGCCACGTCGGTCGACGCCCAGCTCCTCGGCCTTCCCGACGCCGGCACGCTCGCCGCCGGCAAGCTCGCCGACATCGTCGCCGTGCCGGGCAATCCGCTGACCGACATCAAGCAGACCGAGCACGTCGTCTTCGTCATGAAAGATGGAGTGATCTACCGCAAGTGATCGAGATCGTGATCTGCAGCCGCGAGGAAGCGGGCGAGATCCTCTGCTCGCCGTCGCGGCGGAGGGATGTCGTGCTCCTCGTCTCCATCGGCGAGACGCACGATCCCGCGCCCGCGGGCTTCCGCAACGTCAGCCCGCGCATGCGCCTCCTCTTTCCCGACACGAACGGCGAAGGCGGCGCGACCGTCGACGACGTCCGCCGCCTGATCGACATGGCGCGCACCTTCGCGGAGAAGAGCGGCCGCGTCGTCATCCACTGCCAGGCCGGCATCAGCCGCTCCACCGCCGCCGCGACGATCTTCTACGCCGTCCTCCTCGGCCACGGCCGCGAAGACGAAGCGATCGCGCGCGTCATCGCCGCGCGCCAGTTCGCCCTTCCGAACCGGCGGATGATCCGGCTCGCGGACGAGCTACTCGGGCGTGAAGGGCGATTGATCGCCGCGGTGGAGCGGGCACTCTAAAGCGCTGCGCTGAGAAGGAGGTCGAACAGCGCGAGCCGATTCTTGTCGGATTTTCGATCGAAGCTCAAGACCGTGAACTCTCGTGATACCGGCACCACGTGCCGCAACGCTTCAAATTTCGTGTGCTGATCGCCGATGAGCACGATGCGACGGAATTCGAAGTGTTGCAGAAGATAGGCGAACTCCCACGCAGAGCCTGTTCTCGACGCCGTGAAACCTCGGAGATCCATCAGCACAACATCCGCGCCGCGGGCGAGACCGGCAACTGCGATCTGCCAGAGATCCGGATAGCAGAACGCGGGATCGACCGGATATCGCGCGTCGGCTTCGATCGCGCTTCGCGGATTCGCAATCCTCCGGTCGACATCGTCCTCCGATCGAAGAAACTGCTCGTCGCTTCGTCGCAAAAGGAAAGCTTCCAGCATGCTTGCGTTGAGCGTGCGAGAGGCGACATCCGGCGCACCAATCAGATCGACAGCACCAATGCGGCGCCATGTGTCGTCGAGGTGATCGAGTAGGTCTTCGCGTTTGTCCGCTCCCCCAAAGACACGCAGCAGTAAAAGCCGCCGAGGTGCAGTTTGGGAACGTTGCGAGCGGATTCGGGAAAGCAGAAAGTGCAGGACCGCGAGATAAAGAACCACGGCTACGACAAGGCCGCAAGCAACGACTACGCCGTTGCTGTACATCGCCGTATACACGATCCAGAGCTCGTAAAAGCACGTCAGCCAAACCCACAGAAGATGGGTCTGGAGAAGCTCCGTCGTAAGCCAACGTCGCTGCAGGAGCCACGCAAACAGCCGGAATATGAGCCAAATGAGGAAGCCCTGAAGCGCGCCGAACGCCAACGCCTCGAGGAGTATGAGGACAATGGGGAAGCCCCGGTGAATGAAGTCATAAACAAGAATCGCGGAGCCGATCAGCGCGACTGCGAGGCCCGTGACTCGCGTGCGGCGATGTCCCTTCCACAAAGCTGAGGCGACAACGACGCCAAGCACGATGCTGAGAAGACCGAACAGGACGTCCTGAGGATGAATGAACAGCTCCTGCCTAATGCCACTCGTCAGATTCGGCTCAAGCACCGTCAGAAGCAACCCGAGCCCGCCAAATTCGATGATGATGGGAATGATCAGAACCAGGAATGGTTGGACGCGCCGCGCAAACATGAAAGAAAGTGCGGCCAGCGGAGTGATGGCAAACGGAACGGGAATCTGGTCGAGGATGACCGCGGTGCGCGTTGGGCCCCTCGTCAGAAGCAGCAAGGCGATACCAACAGCACTGTAGACCGTGAAAACAACGAACCGCGAGCGGAGCCGCACCCGCATTGTCGCCATGACGACGACAAGTTGCGGTACGAGAAACGCGTAGATGGCCGCCAGCCTGCCGTCCCACGGCCATTTACTCGTGAAGTAAACGAGCATCAGGCCGCCAATCGCCACCGCGTAGACCAGCCACGCCGTCAGATAGGCACGGCGGACTGCCGCGTTCACGCGCATGGCTTCGTTGCGTACCTGGCCGGCTGGCGACCAGCGCTCCACTACCGGAACGTCTTCCGCGCGAATCGCGCGGAACGTACCGCCTCCTTCGCGTGGAAGACTCGACGGCGGCTCCGGACGTCCTCGGCCAATTCGCGCCAGCAGACCGCGGCGATACAGCCATGCCACCGAACGAGCCGACACAATCATCGACAACGAGAACGCCGTGAAAACGGCGATGATGATCAGATCGCTGAGATGCATGCTACGGCTGCAACGAATTCTGAACTGAAGGGCTGAAAAACGTCAATGCGCAAGCGCGTCTACATCGCCTACACCGGCGGCACGATCGGCATGAACCGCACGCGCGGCGGCTACTGCCCCGAGGCCGGGTACCTGCAGCGGCAGATGGCGCAGATGCCGGAGCTCGGGGCTGCGTCGATGCCCTCCTACACCATCCATGAATACGCGCCGCTCCTCGACTCCTCGAACATGACTCCGGCGGAGTGGGTGAAGATCGCGCACGACATCGACGCCCACTACGCCCGCTACGACGGCTTCGTCGTCCTGCACGGCACCGACACCATGGCCTACACCGCCTCGGCGCTGCCATTCATGCTCCACGGCCTCGGCAAGCCCGTCATCATCACCGGCTCGCAGATCCCGCTCTGCGAAGTGCGCAACGATGCGCGCGAGAACCTCATCACCTCGCTCCTCATCGCCGCCAAGTACGACATCCCCGAGGTCTGTTTGTACTTTGGCGGCAAGCTCCTGCGCGGGTGCCGCAGCGTCAAAGTCAGCGCCAGCGGCTTCGCCGCCTTCGACTCGCCGAACGTCCCGCCGCTCGGCACGGTCGGCATCGACATCGAGATCAACTGGGACCTCGTGCGTAGGGGCGCACGGCGTGCGCCCAAACGGCTGCGCGTCGACGACTTCGGCAACGCCGTCGTCAGCGCCCTGCGGCTCTTCCCCGGCATCTCCCCCGAGCTCCTGCGCAACGTCCTCCGCCCGCCGCTGCAAGGGCTCGTACTCGAGGCCTACGGCGTCGGCAACGGTCCCGATCACGACCGCGCCTTTCTCGCCGCGCTCGAGGAGGCCACCGCGCGCGGCGTCGTCATCGTCGACTGCACGCAGTGTCTCGAAGGCACCGTCGACCTCGGCGAATACGCCACCGGCTCCGCGCTGGCGCGCGCCGGCGTGATCAGCGGGCGCGACATGACCGCCGAGGCGGCGCTGGCGAAGATGTACTACCTCTTCAGCCGCGGCTACGCGCCGAAAACCGTGCGCCGGGAGATGCAGCGCGATCTTCGCGGCGAGCTCACGCCGTGAGCTCAATGGAAGACAGGCACTCTTGCCTGTCCTCCGCGCCAACGATGAGGGACAGGCAAGAGTGCCTGTCCTCCATAAATTCTCCAGAATTCGGGAAAGACTCCGCCGCCCCGCGGCCCGATACTGCGTGGCGATGAAGTACGATGCTCGAAGCCCGAACCACACCCTCATGCGTGCGCTGATCACCGCGGTCATCGTGCTCGTCTCCTCGGCCGCGGAAGCGCAGTGGCACGCCGCGGTGACCCCGCCGCGCCCCACCCTCCCCGCCGTCGCCGTCGACTTCGGATATCCCGGTCCGTACGTCCCGTGGCAGTCGGCGCCGATCGCGCTGCGCGCCACCGCCGGCGACGCCCCCTTCGACGGCTACATCGGCTTTCACTTCCGCGTCAACGAGCACGTCAGCTACGACGTCCCCGTCGTCGCGCGCGCCGTATTGCGGCCGCACGAGCAGTGGACGTTCTCGACCTTCGCGCGGCTGCGGCGGTGGGGCGGCATCATCGGCCCGTACAACAGTGCCACGGCGACGCCGCGCGCGCTCTTCGTCGAATGGCGCGACGCCGCGCAACGCGACGTTGCCGCGCAGGACGCCGGCACGCCGCCGTGGACGTTGTGGGACAAGCCCACGCGCGCGCTGCGCGTCACGCACGCCGGCGAGAGCGCGCCCGCGTCAGTCCTAGGCCGTCCGGCGTATGCCGCGAACGCGAATCAACTCTCCGACCGCGCGCAGTGGTACGCCGGATTCGACGGCGCCGCCGTGCCGCTCGACGTCTGGATCGATCTGCCGCGCCGCCTGCGGTCACCGGCTGCTTCCGGACGCGTTCTTCCTCGAGCTTGCCGTGGCCATCGAGTCGTCCGAGGCGTTCGTCAAGGCGCTCGAGGCGGCGTCGCTGCAACTGACGCCGGCCGAGATCCGCGACATGCTTCGCTACGCCGAGGCGTATCTGCCGTTCGCCGATGCGCTGGAGCGCTTCGCGCGCGGAGTGCGTCACACGGTCGCCGCCCGCCGCGCCAACGTCGGCCGCAAGGCCTCGTCGGCGTATCGGATCGCGCAGGGCATGAACCTGCTCGTGGATGTCTCGCTGCCGGTGCCGCAGGCGGAGTCGATGAAACGCGCCTTCGCCACGCGCCGCAAGAAGCCGGCCCCGGTCCCGTCTCCGGTCCCGGTTCCGGTGCCCGCGGGCAAGGTCACGGGTTGATGAAGTGAGTGTGCCGCGGGGGCGTCCTGGCCAGGCGCTCCCGCGGTGCGCTTTTTCTGCCGCAACGACCACCCTGGAGCGTTCGCGTGGGACGATGGCAAGGATCGCGCGAATCAGCGGAAGGCACGGCGTTCGTTTCACCGAAGCAAGTGAGTTGTTAGGCGCCACCCTGGTAGGATTTTCTCTGCTACCGCAACACCTATTGCATGACGACTGCGCCTATCTCACAGCTCAAGAGTCTGATTGCAAAACACCGCGCTCTTCCCGTGATTGGTACCGGCGCAAGTGTCTGGACAACAGCGAATGCAGATGTTGCAAACTGGCGCGGCCTTCTGACGGACGGGCTGAATGTTTGCGAAGCGTTGCACGTCTTGGAAGGTGCAGAACTGTCACATGCGCGTCAACAACTTGCCGCCGGTACTAGTCCCGCGTTTATTGAGGTGGCGGACGCGATAAGCATGGCGCTGAACGCTCCATCAGGATATTACGCAACCTGGCTGCGCGAAACAATAGGACGATTGACGCCTCAGCGATTCGACCTGATTGAAGCATTGGGGAAACTTTCTGCGATCTTCATCACGACAAACTACGACACGCTGATCGAACAGGTTCTACAGTCACTGGCGGTGACATGGCTGGAACGACCCCTGTTGCACCGCGTTACAATGGAAGACGAGTCCGGAGTCATACACCTACATGGGCTTTGGTCACGACCCGAGTCGGTAGTCTTTGGCAGCAATTCCTACAGTGTTCTTTGCAACGATGTGTTCGCCCAAACGATGTTCCGTACCTTATCTGTCACACACTCGTTCATATTTATTGGTTTTGGCGCTGGTCTCAATGATCCGAACTTTGAACGTCTTCGCGATTGGATGCGGCAGTGGCGTCAATGGGCGGCTTATGATCACTTCCGACTGGTTCGCGAAGCGGATGTCGACGAGGCCACACAAGCTCACGACCGCTCGGAAGGAATTGTTTCGATAGCATACGGTTCATCATACGAAGAGTTGCCCAACTTTCTTGCCGAACTCGCGACGGCACGGCAGACAAGCGCCCCGCTTCGACCGTCAGTCGTCCGCTGGAAGTTTCTGAATCACACAACTTTGCCGATCTTCACGCCAAATCTTCGCCACGGGGCAGTTCGGTCCCTCGCGAGCAGCGCTTTGGTGGCGTACGAGAGTAGTGGCACGGTCTTGTCTACGATCCTATATTCGCAGAGGTCGGTCGAAGAACAGGCCGTACTGAATCTCGTTTCCGCCAACGACGTTCTGCATCGGCACCTTGATAAGATTGTTAACGCTTTTCGCGCGAGTCTCCAGGCACTCTCACAGGGCAACCGGTCGTCGGCACTCGACGAACAAACACTCTATAATGAACTTCATAGAAACATATTTGACTGGGACGTAGCTGCGGATGTCGCGGAAGCCTATGCGTTCCGTGTCATGACGGTACTTGTTGATCCCGATCGGCAGCGAATCACTGTGAAATCGGCACCCCTTCGAAGTACCGACCCTTATACATACGAGAATCGTGCAAAGACTACCACCGAGTTACTTCATTTTCTTGCTGCGCTGTCTGATTCACCTATTGCCGGCCCCATAGACGCCGGTATTTTCGCTGAGACGCCTGAGATCTTGCCGTTGTTGATTGATGCGATCGATAAGGGCGCTGTCGGAACGGGTAGGATCCGAGTAAATGCAAACGATCCCGAGCAGTGGCGCTATGTCAATCGAGATCTGGAGCGCGAAATGGGCGTCGTCCGCGATACCCAAGTATAGGACCTCTCGGATTCACTTCGTGCGCCTGACGTCCTTGGTGTAAGCTGTGCGGCCCGTCCCGCGCGCCGAAGCCGGCGCGGCGGTTGCCGCCATGAGTTCGAAGAACCGAGTGGCGAACTGCTACCGCCGTGACGCCATCACGCTGGCGATGAAGCAGGCAGCTCGGCTGCCGGGCCAGCCGGGCCGCATCAGCTTCACACTAAAGTTAGCCAGCGGTGTGCGGCGTCAGGGTGTAGATCTCAACGCCAACATGCGATCAAACAATGCGTCATGTAGTCGCACCGTAGCGGTCTGAAGACGTGGGCAATGGGCTGCCCACCAAGTTTCATACCGTTTCGAAAGCGCTGATAGACGACCTCCAATTTCTGCCGCCGCGGCGGCGCGTACGTGACTTACGGGGTCGTTACCGCGAAGCACCGCACGAAGAGCTTCCCGACCTACTTTTATTGCCTTTCGCGTCGCCGCGCTCTTTCCGAGCATCAGTTCCTTTGGAAACGGAAGAGCGAGGATAGCGGCTATAGTGACCCGCCTAAGCTCCTCGAGCTGTTTCTGAACACCTACAATCTTCGCATCCGCGCGAAGGCTATCCGTGAGATTAGCAACTTCGTTCGCGACCGCTCGTTTGGCCTTTTCAAATGCTGGTAGGTTCGTGAGCGAACCCACGCTCTCTCGCTGAACACTCCACAGGGAGTCACGAAATTGCGTCGCCACAACAGCTAGACGCCGGATCGCCTGCACCTGGATCGACGCTCGCAGTACTACTTGGCGCTTGCGTTGAAGTAAGTCGGCGGCCTGACATTCGCGGCGTATCGCCTTCTGCACGTGCTCACAGGCTTCGCGCACAATGTTTATCTTCACTGCCATCTGGTCAGTGACGAGCGTTGGATCGTATGTCGCAACTGTGAGTCCGGCCAGATCAGAAGGCAATTCAATTCTTGGTTGACTCGGAGCGACGAAAAACACGCGGCGACGGCCAAATGCACCCACAAACAGTCCGAATTCGAGCATGACGTTGTCTCGCATCGAGCGATTTGCGATTCCCCGCTTCATGACCTCGTCATCGGGGGACGCAACCAATACGGCGAACGAATGATCGCGCACCGCGTCGTCCAGCGCCTCCAAGGGGTACGTTCCGGGTGTGAAGACATTCTCGCTCCAGAGAGTCGGAATTGTCGTCCGCGCCAAGCGGGTGAGCACCGCCTGCGCGATAGGAAGGCCTTCGGACGAGGAGCCGATGAAAACCCGCGGTTTTTGCATGAGCTGTCCGCCTACTCGTAAGGAGTGTCAAATCAGCCTTGTTCCCTACCTCGGCTGCGTGGCGAACTCCAACCGCCGTGACGCCGTCACGCTGGCGATGACGCAGGCGGCTCGGCTGCCGGGCCGAAGCCGGGCCGTGCCAGCTTCACACCAAAGTTAGGCCGCGCCGCAGCGTATACTTCTCGTTTCACATTGGGCTTATATGAGCAACATCTTTTTAAGTTACGTTCGCGAGGACATCGAGGTTGCTGAACGACTTTATGAAGATCTAAAGCGCCTCAAAGGGGCACCGTGGATGGACAAGCACGATCTGATTCCTGGCGACGGTTGGCGAGGTGCCATCAAACAAGCGATACGGAAAAGCTCGCACGTGCTGATTCTTCTTTCGACCCACTCGCTACGAAAGCGCGGCGTAGCACAGAGTGAGATCCGAGAAGCACTAGCGCTTTGGAGCGAAGTACCGCCCGATAAGATTTTCATTATACCGATTAGACTCGAAGACGTCAGTTCGCCGTTTGATGAGCTAAACGAAATTCAATGGGTCGACTTCTTTCCGTCGTATGAAGATGGCTTGGGCAAGCTTGCAGCGTCGCTTCGACGAACAGGCGGCATACCGGGTAAGCTGCGGCGACAAACCGGCTCTGCGAACCGTGATGAAGAGCGCATCGCTTATCGCGATCTTTTTCGGCGACCTGCTTTCGAGGTGCCGGCAATCTTTGAGTACGCACTATGGGAGCTTGATACTGCTGTCGATCAACTGAGCTAAGCTGCAGCGCCGAGGCCCCCGTACCGAAGCCGTGCGGCGCGCCGGTTGCCGCCAGCACGCGCGTAGACGCATAAGGCGAACTGCAACCGGCGTGTCGCCGCCGCGCTTGGATCCTTCCGAGGGGCTTCAGCCCCGGACCGAAGCCGGGCGCTGCCAGCTTCAGCTTCAAGTTGGACGGCGTAGCACGAGTCGAAAGAGTGACATTTGAGGAGCGATGAGTTCAGGCTGTTCGGCTTGGCGAGGGAGCTCGACGTGTTCGCCCAAGGCAACAAACTTCACCTCAGCGGGCGCCACCGAGGCAATGCTCGCAAGCATCGACAGGGTCTGTTGATAGTGGTGCTCATCCGGCTGATTTCGCAAATAATCAAGGGCTGTTAGTAGTTGCTCGATTTCTACGAAACGTTCTTCTGGCACGCGGCGCCATCCATCAGGAGGCAATACAGCTTTGTACTGACGGCGACGGCCGCGTAAATCGCGAGCCAGGCAAGCGCTCAGTTCACGGAAGAGTGCCGGCGGGTATTCATACCGTATGCCCTCAAATTTGATCGTCTCTTCAGCACTGCCGGATCCTAGGTCCGTCATCAGCGTCGCGGCGACATCCACGCGGAACGTCTCATCCTCAGCTCGACTAAATAAGCGAAGTCTAGAACCATTGGGAATATCGGCGATTTCATAACGTAATTCAACATCGCGAACACTGTTGAGTTCAGCTAATTTAGGGTTCGCAACCCGTATTGGCTTGGCTTCCAATCTGGTCGTGCCAGCGCGACTATTTAGCACAACGCCATCGATTCGCCAAGTTGAAGTAATAGGGGGAATTGCCAATGCGTAAGTGGCTTCAAACGTAGCGACCTGCGGACGGGATCGCTTCTCATAGCGCCAAGTGCCTTCGACACAGTACTTTTCTCCCGGGCTGAAAGTCGTTTCTCCAGTCTCAAGCAATATGTTGTCAGTGATTTCCACGTTCTGCTGGAACTGGAACTTAGTCCAACTGACCCTTCCAGGTGCGATACGAATACGCAGCGTGTGATGCACCGCCGAACGGTCTAAGATCTCAACGCCAAATCCACGCCCGTTATATATGCTTGCGGCGCTGCCTAGCGTAAACGGTATGGCAATACGCTTAAGAAACGTCGCGGAGCTCGTGTTTGGATAATCCACATCGGCCGTACTACCTCTACCATGGTTAATGATCAGAGCACTGCTCTGTCCCTCGTCCCATCCCGCATTCTCACGATACTCAAGTACGTAGTTCTGGTCGTCCGGTGTTCGCACCTCGACCGCCTGCGGCGCTAAGTTAGGATTCTTACCGCCGTAGTTTCGGCTGCGTACCACGAACTCGGCCGGTTGAGCACCTAAAGGGCTGTAGACATAAGCGTCGAGCCAGCCCCGCGCCAAAGCGGTCGCGGCGTTGAGGCTGGGACCAAGGCCTGAGTATTCGGCACGACCGTCTCGCGGCACCGCCGGCAGCAGCGCACCGGCAGTGCCACCGTAACCCATGGCGCTCATAATACAGTATGGGTGACCGTACTCGCCGTGCTTGCTCCATGTTGCATTTTTGTAGGTCCAATCGCCGTAGGAATGGTTCAACCCAAGAGCGTGGCCAATTTCATGGGCGACAAAGTCGAATCGATCGTTGACTCTGCATACGACACCGTTGTGCAGTCGAAATCTGGATCGCGATGTCGTCGCCCCACCGTCAGTTGTGACATTGTCCGGCACGCCGAGTACAAGAATTACAATATCAAATGCCGCAAAGGAGAAATCGCGGTCTTCCTCCATCGCCAAAATAGCGAAGTTAATTGCAGCGCTTCGGTTGGTAAGATTCGGATTTGGATCGCTGACAAAAGCCCAATCGATGACTTGGCCATCCAGGATTAAGTTGTTGTCTGTCTGCTTAGCCCAGTAAGCCGCCTGGCCATAGCCCAGATTGAAGAAATACTGGGTATACCAAGCCTGATCACCCTTGACAGCTAGTTTTTGACCTGCTGTGAACCCAAAAAGAAGTACGGCAGTTCTAACAACAGGCATAACTCGCTCCCGTGCTGCATCGCAATGCAGAAGGACTTGAAGGGTACGGAGAGCATACGCCGCCACAGCGCCGGCGTCCAGTAGCGGTACCATAATTGACGACTACTAGGTACTCACAAACTAGGTACCCACAAACTGAAATCTGGGACGTTAAGGGACTTTCGTCCGCCCAACTTTCTAATAGGCTGCGAAGCCGACCGCCCGATATCGCCGAGGAGCTGGAGATCCTGCATGCTGAACATGGCTCGCCGGCTGGTGCGTACGCCGGACAATGCTCACTTGCAACCTACATCGCGGCGTCTGAAACGGCTCTTCTCGGCCGCCGGGGGCGGCAAGACGCCGAACCGCGACCTTGGCGTCATGGTGCCCCCCCCGCCCGGGCGGAGTCCCGCCGCCGCGCCTCGGCGATAATCGCGCAGGATGCGCGTTTCCTTCGACCGCTTCACCCTCGACACCGAGCAGCGCACGCTCCTCGACGGGGGGGTGCCGGTGCATCTCGGGCCGAAGGCCCTTCGGCTCCTGGAGGTGCTCGTGGCCAATGCGCCGCGGGCGTTCAGCAAGCAGGAGCTGTACGAGCAGATCTGGCCGGACACCTTCGTCGATGAGTCGAATCTGGCGGGGCTCGTCAATGACGTCCGGGCGGCGTTGGGGGATGAGGCGCGGAAGCCGCGGTTCATTCGCACCGTCCATGGATTCGGGTATGCCTTTGTCGGGCAGCGGCGGGACGCCGCTGCGCCGGCCGGCGAGGACGCCGGCGCGACGCTCCTCTTCCGCGGGCGGGAATTTCCGTTGCGCGAGGGCGAGAACGTTCTCGGGCGCGACCTCACGGCGGACGTGCAGATCGACGACGCCACCGTCTCGCGGCGGCATGCCGTCCTCACCGTCGGCGACGTCGTCACCCTCCATGATCTCGACAGCAAGAACGGCACGTTCGTCGGCGGCGCGCGGCTCAGCGCGCCGCAGATCCTTGCCGATGGCCAGACCTTCGTCCTCGGCGACGCCTCCATCGTCTTCCGCCGCTCGCTCGGCTCCACCGTCACCATCCTGAGAAAGCCGTGATCCACCTTCTCGCCTTCCTCTGGGGCTGGGCCGACGCGACGTTCTTGCCGATCGCGCCGGACGTCCTCCTCACCCTCCTCGCCCTCCGCTCCCTGCGCACCGCGCTCATCGCCGCCCTCTTCGCCACCCTCGGCACCGTCGCCGGCGGCGCCATGACCTACGACTACGCCAACCTCCATCCGGCGTCGTCGCGCGAGATCCTGGTGTCGATCCCCGGCATCAGCGACCGCGCCGTCGGCGTCGCCGGCCGGAACATCGAGCGCCACGGCGCCGGCGCCATCGTCCTCGGCCCGCCGTACAAGGTCTACGCCGTGCAGTGGGCGTGGCAGCACCGGCCGCTCCTCCCCTTTCTCCTCGTCACCATCCCCGCGCGCGGCATCCGGTATCTGGCGAGCAGCCTCGCCGCCGCGCTCATCGCCGCCCCGCTGCGCCGGCGCGTGCGCGAGCGGACGCTCGTCACGATCCATCTCCTCTTCTGGACCGCGCTCTACACGACGACGTTCGCCTCGGCGAGCGCGGCCATGTGGCCGGTGCCATGACCCAACCGCACGGCGTTCCCGCCGTCCAAGGGGGTGCGATGCACGAGGCGACCGATACGGAGACGGTGAAGCGGGTGCTCGGCGGCGACGCCGACGCCTTCCGGCACCTGGTCGACCGTCACGGCCGCACGTTGCACCGCGTGGCCTTCCGCATCACCGGCAGCGTTCACGACGCCGAGGACGTGGTGCAGGAGGCGTTCATTCGGGCGTATCGGCAGCTCGCCTCGTACGACGGGCGCGCGGCCGTGAGCACGTGGCTGCACCGGATCACCGTCAACTGCGCCCTCGACCTTCTGCGGTCGCGCCAGCGCAGACCGGAGGACTCGGGCAAGGAGATCACATTGATGTCGCACTCGGAGCACGAACACTCGACGCCGCAAGAACGGCACGCGCACGCCACGGACATCCGCGACGCCGTGGCCCGGGCGATGGAGTCGCTCAGCGCGGCCGAACGGACGGCGTTCGTGCTGCGGCATTTCGAAGGGATGTCGATCGACGAGATCGGCAAAACGCTGGGCACGAAAGTCAGCGCAACGAAGCACACGGTTTTTCGGGCGGTGCAGAAGCTTCGCGAGGAGCTCGAGCCGCTCGTTGGATGACTGCCATGGAACATCTCGATCGCGACACACTGGTCTTGTTGCACTACGGCGAGGACGTCCCGCCGGGCGCGCGCGAGCATCTCCTCCGCTGCGAAGCATGCCGCAGCGAGCGCGAGCTGCTCCGCCGCGTGCTCGACGCGGTCGACCAGGCCGCCGAAACGCCGGAGCTAGCGCCGGCGTGGGAAGAGCATCTCTGGAACCGGCTGCGCTGGAAGCTCGAGCGCCGGCGCGACCGGTCCTGGATGTTTGCGGCCGCCGCGGCGGCCGCCGTCGCGATCGCGGTGCTGGTCGGATACCGGCTGGCGCCGCGGTCGACGCCGGCGCCCGTGAAGCAGCAGGCCGCAACGACGAAGACGGCGCCCGCGTCGACGGCGGAGGGGCGCGAGCGCGTGCTCCTCGTGGTCGTCGGAGATCACTTCGACCGCTCCGAGCGCATGCTCACCGAGATCAAGAACGCCACCGCCGAGGCGCCGCCCGTCATCATCGCCGACCGCGAGGCCATGGAAGACCTCGTGCGCAAGAACCGCCTCTACCTCGACGCCGCGTACGCGTCGGGACAAACGTCGCTCGCAAATACGCTCGAGGAGCTGCAGCCGCTGCTTCTCGAGTTGGCCCGCGCGCCGGAGAAGCCCTCCGCGCGCGATCTCCAAATGATGCAGAAACGAATTGAAAAGCGCGGGGCCCTCTTCGAGCTCCGCGTGGCCGGCGAACAGATCCGGCAACGCCAGAGGAAATCATGAAAACACTGTTGCTCATCCTGTACATCGCCGTGTCGCCGCTCGCGCGCGCGGCCGCATACGAAATCCCCGCCGTCGCGGACGCCGGCGACGAGCGCGGCGAGGCCGAGACCGATCTCTACGAGCAAGGCACCGACGCCATCGACGACGGCGAGTGGCAGCGCGCCATCGACATCTTCACGAAGGTCGTGAACATGAACGGCAAGCGCGCCGACGGGGCCCTCTACTGGCTCGCCTATGCGCAGAACAAAGCGGGCCGCGGCGCGGAGGCGCTGCAGACGCTCGGCACGCTGCAGCGCGCGTATCCGAAGAGCAAGTGGCGCAGCGACGCCAAGGCGCTGGAGATCGACATCCGCCAGGGCTCGGGAGAGACCATCGATCCCGGCAAGGTCAACGACGAAGAGCTGAAGCTGATCGCCATCCAGGGTCTGCTCTCGACCGATCCGGAGCGCGCCCTGCCGCTGCTGCAGAAGATCGTGGACGGGAAGTATTCGCACCGCGTGAAGGAGCAGGCCCTCTTCGTCCTCAGCCAGTCGTCGTCGCCGCGCGCGGCGCAGTTGATCGCGTCGATCGCCCGAGGCTCCACGCACTCCGAGCTGCAGAGCGAAGCGATCAAGTATCTCGGCATCTCCGGCAGGCGCAACGCCGCGCTCCTCGGCGAGATCTACTCCTCGACGCCGAACGCGGAGGTGAAGAAGGAGATCCTCCGCGCCTACATGGTGGCCGGCGCGCGCCCGCAGCTCTACGCCGCGGCCAAGAGCGAGAGGGACCCGAATCTGCGCGCCGAGGCCATCCGCCAGCTCGGCGTGCTCGGCGCGGGGTCGGAACTGCAGGAGATGTATCGCGCGGAGTCGTCGCCCGAGGTGAAGAAGACCATCATCCAGTCGATGTTCGTCGGCGGCAGCGCCGACGCGCTGCTCGACATCGCCAAGAACGAGTCCGACCTGACCCTGCGCGCCACCGCGGTGCGGACCCTCGGCCTGATCGGCAAAGGGCGCACCGGCGCGACGCTCGTCTCGATTTACCGCAGCGACACCAACGACGGTGTGCGCCGGGCCGCGCTCGAAGGGCTCTTCGTCCAGGGCAACGCCCACGCGCTCGTCGAGCTGGCCAAGCAGGAAAAGGACCCGCGGTGGAAGCGCGAGATCGTTCAAAAACTGTCGGTGATGGGGTCCAAGGAAGCGACCGACTACCTCACCAGTCTGCTCGACTAGGAGAAGGCCATGAAGACTCGATTTGCATTGCTGCTTCTACTCGTCTCGTCCGTCGCGTTCGGGAGCCTCGAGAACGCGCGCATCGTCCACCACGCGTCGCTGTCGCAGGCGATGAGCGCCGCGGGGGATTCGTGGGTCGTGTATCAGGTGCCGTCGAACGGCCGCTACGTGATGTGCTGCATGGATTGGATCGGCCACGGCAAGACCATCAACCCGAAGACCTGCCGCCTGGGGCAGGGCGGCAGTTCGTTCACCGGCGACGACAACGGCCACTTCGACAACATCGACCGCTCGACGATGCTCGTGGCGCTGCACGGCGGCCGCGTCGAGACGTACAGCGGCGGATGCCCGGTCGACGCCGGCGGCGCGACGGTGCACGTCGCGGACGACGTTTCGGCCGTCGAGAGTCTGAACATGCTCGAGGCGCGCGTCGGCGGACGCAATGACCGTCACCGCGGCGCGCTCGCCGCCATCGCCATGCACGGCTCGCCGCGCGTGGCGCAGATCCTGGAGCGCTTCTCGACGCAGGGCAGCGATCCCGATCTTCGCGGCGACGCCATCTTCTGGTTCGCCCAGGCCGGCGGGCGGCGCGGCTTTGAAGTGGCGCGGAAGATGGCCAATGACGATCCCGACGAAAGGATCCGCAAGAAGGCCGTCTTCGCGCTGACG
>DATDFB010000050.1:0-41856 GCA_036522835.1 Thermoanaerobaculia bacterium
GATGCCGCCCGGCAGCGGGTCGGCCATCGAGCGGATGCAGAGGATCGCCTGCGGCGGCAGTCCCGGAGGCACGAGGTCGAGCGGCCGCAGAGCGCTCTCCGCGCGCATCCCCGCCGCCACCGGATCGTCGGCCGCCGCGCGAATGCGCAGGCGGCCGACGCGCGTGCGTCGCTCCAGGAAGGCCATGGCTCAGAAGTTGCGCGACACGCCGCCGATCGCGAAGCCGCCAAGGAACGGCCCTGACGGTTTGTCCGGAATCGAGCCAAACTTCACGACGAACGCGGTGCTCTTGTCGCCGACTTTGAGCGCGATCGTGACGTCGGTGAGCGTGGCCACGTCGACGCTGAAGATCGGCGCATCGGTCGGGCCGGGGAAGAAGACCGTGTTGCCCGAGACGACGGGCTTCGAATTCTGAATCTTCCCCGCCGTGACGATGGGCATGATCACGTACAGCTTCATCGTGGTGGTGGTGCCGAGGAAGCCGGGTCTGGCGATGAGTCCGAGATCCGACACGCCCGCCTCCCTGGTCAACGGGGACGGCGACGGCGACGCGATCGGCTGCTTCGTAAGGACACCAGGATCGAACACGAGCCCACCGGACGTGATGTTGACCTTGAGGACGTCGTTCTTATCGATCGTCGACAGGATGGCGAAGAGCTGCGGGGTCACGGCCTGGAAGGCCTTGGCCATCGCGGTGGGGAGCGGAATGACGATCGTGCTGCCCTCCACGAAGGGCACGCGGTCCTCGCCGCCCATCGTCACCGCGATGTCCTGGCCGCTCTGCACCAGGTTCGTGCCGCTGATCCTGAGATGGCCGTTGTCGGCCAGGTTGACGTTCGTGATCGAGATCGGCTTGGCGGGAAGCGCCGGCGCGACGAAGGTGACGGTGAAGTTATCGCTGTTACCCGCGTCGTTGCCGACGGTGAGTGGCAGGGGCACCGACGTGCCGGGATCGGGACCGCCGGAGAACGGCGGGAACTTGGCGATGTGAATCTGTGTCGCGCTCTGCACCGTGAACTGACTGGGATCGAGCTGCGCGGCGCGGATGGCCACGCGCACGTTGCCGGTGAAGTTCGTGCCGGTGATGTCGAGCGCCTGCCCGATCTGGGCGTTCGCCGGCTTCACGCCGGTGATCGTCGGCGCGTTGGCCTTGACCACCTTCGGTGCGGTGATCACCAGGCTCACGCGCGTTCCCGCCGGCACGGCGGCGTTGGCGTACGGCGACTGGCTGACGACGATGCGCGTGTCGAGGGCCTTGTCCCCTGGCGTACCGCGCGTTCCCTCCACGTCGAAGACCGTGCTCAGGTCGAGCTGCGCGACGGCGATCTCGCCGAGCGCGGTGGGAAACAGATCGCCCACCACGTCGGGGACGACGCGCGCTTCCTGCGCGTCGATGCGCGCGCTCACGCCGTCGATCAGAGAGAGCATCTTGTTCCAGAGGTCGGCGGTGATGAGGTCGCCGGGGAAGCGAATGAGATCGGATGGCATGGCGTCTCCTTACCCGAAGTTCGAGAAGTTGAAGTGCGAGCGGTTGAAGCGCGCGTCGCCGAAGAACGGCAGGTTGGCGTTGGCGAAGAGGACGTACGACGGCGTGGTGTCGAACGGGAGGATGCTGGGGTCGAGGAACGCGCGGAACGAGCTGAAGTCGAGCGCGGCGCGGTTCTCGTGGACGAGGTAGATCCAGACCATCTCCGGATCGTCGAGGTCGATGGGCGGGTAGTGAATCGACTCCGAGAGAATGGCCTCGACGTCTGCGGCCTCGATGAACCAGGGGCGGCTCACGGTCTTGCCGGTGAAGAAGGTGTCGGCGTTGAAGCGGGTGACGGCGCCGCTACTGACGGGAAGGAGTCCCGCGGCAGGGAGGAAACGGAAGTGCCGCCGTGCGTCGATCGTCTCGGGATTCGCGGCGGAGCGCCGCAAGTCGTCGAGCTGCGCCGCGAACTGGTTCTGCATGGCCTCGCTCACGGCAGTGGCGCGATTCGAGAACGCCATCGCCCCCGCGTCGAGGCTCCCGGCCGCACAGCGGCGGCGCACGCTCCAGAGGTCGAGGAACTGCACGCCGTCCGTCGTCCACTGCAGAATGGCCAGCGGCACGTCGCAGTCCGTCAGCAGCGTGCCGCGCAGCGCGTCGAGGAGTGACGGCGGCGTGCGCGTCTCACCGAAGGGATTGACGGAGAACTCCTGCCGCGCCGTTGCGCCGAAGCAGGCGTAGGCGACGCCGTTGCGCACGCGCTCCGGAATCGTGAGCAGGTCCTGCGAGACGTTGAGATTGATGAGGCGGAACTCGACGGAGTCGACGATCCAGCGGAGGTTGCAGTGCGTGCGCAGCGCGCCCATGCCCGCCGTCGACGTCGTACCGTCGCCCTTGCGCCCCGAGCAGATGGTCAAAAGATAGATCGCCGACGGCTCGAGCGGCGACGTCTCCTGCGGCGGCGTGCAGGTGTGAAAGACCTCCACCGCCTCGGCCACCGCGGGAGGGACGGGCGGGCGGGCCAGACGCACGATCGTGTCGGACGGGAGGCGCAGGACTTCGCCGCGGCGATTCACGGCCAGTCCGGCGTGCACGGCGAGGAGCGGCGTCTGGGCCGTGCTGTCGAACGACGCGGCCACGACTTCGAGGCCGTCGACGATGCCGTCGCCGATCGAGCGTCCGAGGAGCTCGTGCGCGGCGCGCTGGGCGTTCTGCTCATCGGTCATGTCCTCGCCGGAGACGAAGCGGCCGTTGAAGAAGTTCACCGCCCGCAGGTCGGGAACGAGGATGGGAGTCTGGAGATCGACGGTCATCGCGGCCTCCTATCCCAAGCGGCTCACTTCGATCATGAAGGGCGTGGTGTTGAGCGTCGCCGCGGCGGCGAGGGCGTTGCCCTTCGTCACGGTGAGGACGATGCCGTCGACGTCGAACGAGTCGAAGGCGACGGTTGCATTCGGTGCGGCGGTGGTGCCTCCGATCAGCGCCTTGACGACGTAGGTGAACGTTGGAGGACTGGTGCGCGGGTCCTGATACCCGGTGAAGCTCACCTTCAACTTACCGGTCCCCGCGGAGGTGGCGGTCAGCCCGCCGATGACCACGGCGCCGGGAACGTTGACCAGCCCCGCGGCGACGACGCGGTAGACCGCGGATTGTGTCTGGGAGCCGCTCTGCACGCCGCCGGCGATCGACAGCTCCTGCAGCAGGCGCGCGTGGAGCAGCGTCGGACGGGTGCTCTCGTCGAGATGCAGCGCCGGCGCCGTGGGCGGCGATGTTGGCGGCGGCTGCGTGGTGTCGACTTTCCAGTCCGCGGTCACCGGAATCGTCACGGTGCCGAGAAGAAGGAGGTCTTCGGGCTCGGCCCTGCCGATGGGGTTGCCGGCGCAGCAGCCTTGCCCGCCGCAGCACAGCGAATGGAGGCGCGGGCGGATCGTGGTCGTCCAGACGCGGAAGGCGGCGCGGAGGTAGTCGCCGGCGTTGGTCGGATCGATGCGCAGCGACGCCGGCGGCGGATCGAACCGCAGCCGCGTCATGCCCGGACTCTGCAGCGCCTCGGGCGGCGAGCTGTCGAGCTGTCCGGCGCCGGCGACGGCCGCTTCGAACGTCGCCAGCGGCGTGGGCGTGCCGCCGCCGACGGCGATCTGTTTGAGCCAGGCCACGAAGTCGATGATGCCCAGCTCCTCGTTCTGCAGCGGCGGGTCCTTGCGCAGCTCGAGGAGGAACGAGTCGGCCACGCGGGAGGGGATCTTCATCTCGTCCTCGTCGCGGCACGGCGAGCCGGGGAGGAGGACGTTGTCGGTCGGACAGTCGCGATAGCCCAAGACGACGTAGGCGGTGACGCTGCCGGGGACGACGGCGCCGGCGCGCTCGAGATCCGAGCGCTTCGCCGCCAGCCATTCGTTGAGGTACGCGCATTGGCCGGGGCGGACGCAGACGAGGTGGCCGCGCGGCGTGAGCCCCGACCCGGGATCGACGACAATGCGCGCGCCCTTCTGCGTGTCGGTGGTGTCGATCGAGACGCGCAGGCCAACGAGCGTGCCGTAGCCCAAGGCTTGGCGCGCCAGACGGCGGTCGCGCCCCGAAAGGTAGGCGAACTCCTGCTGGAAGTCCTCCTTGCTGAGGAGCATACCCAGCGTGTAGTTCACGTGCTTCGCTTCGTCGAAGGCGTGCGACTCGATGACGGAGACGAACTCGGTGGTGGTCATCGCATTTCTCCTGATGGCGACGGTTGCCGGCCGCAGCTTCTGCCGAGGATCGTGCGTCCCGGCCCGATGGCCGACGAGTCGGGAACGTAGTAGGCGGCGCCGATGCGCGTGGTGCCGACGGCGTACGGGGCGATGAGGGAGGGGGAGCGGGCGCCGAGGTCGACGACGGTGCCTTCGCCGATGCGGGCCTCGCCGAGACGGAACCAGGTCCAGTAGAAGTCGACGGTGAAGGTGGTGTGCGCCGGCTTCTCCAGGCGGATCACGCGCGCGGCGAGGTCGGTGCGCCGCGGCGCGTCGGCGCTGCCGGGCGGAAGGGGGAGGAAGACGGAGAAGTGGTGCGCGGTGGTCGAGAACGGCGCGACGTTCTGGTGGAAGAAGCGCAGCTCCGCGCCGATGCCGGCGTCGCGCGCGCGGACCTCGGAGAGGTTGCGGAAGCTCGTGCCGTACTTCTCGTTGAGCGCGGCGGCGCTGCCGTACATCCGCTCCAGGTGCGCGATCCAGGTGGAATCGGATTCGTCGGGAGGATTGAGCGCCTCCGCACTCACGTTTGCGACCGCGGCGGGCGGGCGGGCGCGGAACGCTTCCTGGATGCGCACGCCGGTGCGCGGCATGGGGGCGCTGAAGTCGAAGAACGACTCGTCGGGACATTCTTCGAGCGCCAGGCCGAGGGCGGCGAGGAGGCCGCGCGTCGTGCCGCGCCATTCGAAGAACTCCACGGCGTGCTGCAGGAAGAGCCGCTGGCGCTCCTCGCTCCACGACTCGTCGAAGGCGATCGAGAACCAGCCGGCCAGCCATTCGAGCGCGTCGGCCGGCGTGCCGCGGACGTCGATCAACAGATGCGCGGCGGCGATGCGGTCTTCGATGTTGGTGAAGAAGCCCTCGAACAAGGCGAGGAAGCGGTCGAGGAAGCTGGCCGACTCGGCGTTCTCGCGATAGGCGCCGGGAAGGTAGTGGTCGAGGTAAGAGAAGCGCGGGTAGCTCGCGCGGAGCGCGCGGATGCGCGGCGTGGCCCGGCCGTTGCCGGTGAGGGTGAGCTCGATCTGCAGGTACCGCCCTTTGGCGCGCTGGAAGAGGAGCTCCCAGTCGGAGAGGCTGCAGCCGTGCGGCGGCTCTTTGCGGCGCAGGAGCGGCGGCTCGTCGATGAGCGGCGCGAGCGGCAGCAGGGCCTCGTCGTTGGCGGCGCGCGTGGCGACGGCGACGTCGCACTCCGGCGGGATGCAGGCTTCGAGAAGGAGGCGATGCCAGACGCAGTCGGTCTGCTTGCCGTCGAGCTTGACCACGCGTACGGTGGCGCTGCGCTGGAAGCGGCCGCGGTTCTGCGAGACGAGCGGGAGCCAGCGGTCGCCGAAGTCGTAGTAGACAGTGTCGTTGCCGACTGCCAACCCCTTTCCGCCGAAGAGGCGCAGCGTCACCAGCTCCGGACGCGCCTCGGCGGTCATCTTGTCGTTCTCGAAGGTGAGGCGGAAGACGACGGCCTGATCGCCGTCGGCGCCGACGACGTAGAGGAGTTGCTCGCCGCCGCGCGTGACCGCGGCGACGTCGTGCGCGAGGAGCGAGAACTGCCCGCGTTGATCATGGTCGATGAGGAGGTTTGCCAGCTCGGTGGAGAACGAGTCGCGCTCCACGCCGTCGCGATAGCGGTGAATCGTGGAGAACCGGGCGCCGCCAGCGTTGACGAGGACAAGGAGCGAGCCGTTCGGCAGCGCGGCGATTCCGGTTGCGCCGGCGAGCGTCGAGAAGCCGTGCTCCGCGGTGACGGGCGCCGCGGCGGGTGGCGCGGGCTGGCCTTCGATCGAGTGGAACGACGGCGCGGCGGACGTCTTCGTCTCGAGCCACGGCGCGACGGCGGCGAAGGCGCGGTCGAGCTGCCAGACGCGCGCGTTTTTGGCGTCGAGCACGGCCACGCCGCCGTCCGCGGTCGTGGCGAGGTCGAACGGCTCGAAGTCGACCTCGCGCGGCCAGAGGAGCTGCTGCGGCGTCGAGCCGCTGCGCACGTCGAAGACGAGAAGGCCGCGCGACTCGACGACGCCGGCGACGAGGTAGCCGCCGGGAAGGCTGGCCAGTCCGCGCAATGTGAGCAGCGGCGGCGGCGCGGCGGCGTCCTCCGGCGCGCGGAATCCGCCGAGCACCTTCGGCTTGCACGTCACCGGCTGCGGATGCGACGACCAGAAAACCGCCGGCGCCTCTTCCGGCCTGGCCGTGAGAATCTCGTGCTCGTCATCGCTGATCCAGAAGATCTCCCCCAACTCGTCGACCGCGGCGCCGCGCCGCTGCGAGGGGCGCGGCGGCTTGTTCGCCGGCGCGGTCGGGAAGATGGTGATGCGCTCGCCGAGGGTCAGCTCATTGCGCGCGTTGAAGGAGACGACCACCTCCTGTCCGTTCCTCGCGGCCTCGAAGGCGCCGGCCAACGGCTGGCCTGTCGGCGCGAGGACGCAGCGCGTGCCCCAGTCGTCTGCGCCGAGGAGGAGGTGGAACTTCGTGCCGTTCGCGTCCATCAGCAGCGGCACTCCTCGGGGATGGCCGGCACTTTGATCGTGCGCGGCGGCTGCGTGTCTCCGCCGGTGCCCGTTCCCGTTCCGCCCGCGCCACCGGTGCCCGTTCCGCCGCCCGGCCTCCCGCCGCCCAGGCCCACGTTCGCGCCGCCGATCACGTCGCCGAGCGGTGCGGCCGGGCCGTTGGTGATGCGGATGCCGAGGATGCGCGGCAGTTGCAGGCCGGTCATCGCGATCGAGTCGCGCGGCGTGCCGGAGCTGTCGGCGAGGAGGACGTCGTCGCGCGCGAACTCCACGCCGCGCGTGCGATTGGCGACGGCCACCAGCTCGAGCTTGACCACGGCCTTGCCGAGCTTCCAACCGTTCGTGCGCGGCGTGGCGCCGCCGAGAACGACAGGGTCGGCGTCGGGAAGCTGCTGCCGCCCGCCGCTGGTGAACGGTGCGAGGAAGGCGGTGATGTCCTGCTTCACCGCGTCGAGCACCTGCGCCTCGTTGAAGCCTGCCTCGACTTTCACGCCTAGGGAGATCCAGATGCCTTGATAGTCGGGGCCGCGCAGGATGAGCTCCGTGGTGATGAGCCGGCGCGGATCGAGGAAGCGGCAGACCGCGTCGAGGAATGGCCCACGCGGTAGCGGCGCGTCGGGCTGCTCGGGATCGGAGCTGGGGACGAGCATCAGCGTCACGACGCCGGCGGCCTCGGTGCCGAGCCTGGGATTGAAGTTCGCCAGCACGTCCACGCGGGCGACGTCGACGCCGGGCGTGCGCAGCGTCAGCGCTTCGAAGTCGGCGGCGGTGACGGCGCGATTGTGATGCTGCACGTAGCGCGAGATCTGCTTCTCGCCTTCGTCGACGGTCTCGGCGTCGACGCCGCCCCACGTGGCGATCGGGTTGGTCACGCTGAAGCCGGAGAGCAGTGCCGGCGAGCTGTTGATCGCGCCGGCGCCGACGTTCCCCTCCGCGCCGACGGCGAAGTCGTACGACGCGCGCAGGATCGCGCCCGCGGGCGGCCGCGCTCCGTGCGCGCCGTCGCCGAAGCGAATCTCGCCCGACTCCGCGTTGAGCAAAAACACGTTCGGCGACTCGCCGCGCCGCGCCGCCACGGTCGGCGGCCGCGTAGGATCGGCCAGCGGCACCTCTGGCGGCGCGACCGCGAGGTCGTCGATCATCGTCCACGGCACGGGGGCGGGCGGGGCGGCGAGAGGGGAGGCGAGGGGCGGAGTGACGGTGATGGTCACGCTGTTGCCGAGGACGGGAGCCTGGGTGAGGCGCACGACCTGATCGGGCTCGCCGGTGCCTTGCGGCAAGAGCTCGCCCAACACCGAGGCGCGCTGGGTAACGGCGACGGCGTTGATGCCGATCCAGGTGAAGCTCGCGTTCGTCGTCGCCGACGGCGTGAGGCGGATCCAGGTCACGAGGCGCGAGGCGACCTTGTCGTCGTCGATCTGCGGCGGCAGGGCGTCGACGCCCGGCTCGAGCGGATCGAGGTTGTTCCAAAGGCGCATGGCCGGCTCGGAGGGAAGTTGGATGTCGACGGTTCCGGCGACGGTGAAGACGTCGACTTCCGACCGCGTCTCGATCGGCTGGTATTCGGGGACGCGCGGACCGATGTCCGGCAGACCGCCGTTGGCGCCGACTTTCGGCACGAAGGCGTTGAAGGTCAGCGTCGACTTCGTGCCGAACGGCCTTCCGGCCGGCAGCACTGCCTCGGACGTCGAGGTCGAAGGAACGACGCCAAGGGTGAGCGTGCGGTTCTCGATGGCCTTGCGCAGTTGCTGCGGCGAGACGGCGTTGGCGTCGACTTCGCGCACGAGAATCGCCAGCCAGAACGACTGGTCCGTGGTGTCGCGCAGCGAGAGCGGCGCGCCGTCGCGCGACGGGAACGGCGAGGTCTCGTACAGCTCGATGGGGAAGTCGGGGGCGTCGCCGCGATACGACGCGTAGAGCTGGCGGTAGTAGGCGAGGAGGTCGTCGCTCGGCGAGACGATCTTCTTCTTCACGTACAGGCGGCCCTCGACCGGGAGCACGTCGAGCGCGCGCGTGGTGCGGAACGGCACCTTGCCGGCGCGAACGTCGACGCCGTCGTGGAGCAAGAGCGGCCGCGGATTCGGCGAGGCGGCGTCGTTGGAGATCGTCACCAGGCCCTGCGCGGCCATGGCCGGTCGCAAGGGGATGCGCAGGAGCTGCAGGAACTTCTTGCGCATCCGCTCGGGGATGAGGTTGGCGCGGTAGAGGAGGCTCTCGGTGAGGAAGGCGAAGACGCCGACGAGGGTGACGCCGGGGTCGCTCTGGTTGAAGTTCGTCCACTCCGGCGTGTGCACCGGAATGCGCGCCAACGCCTCGGCGACGAGGTCGTCATAGCGACGGTCGTCGATCTTCGGCAGCGTGATGGGCATCGTTCCTCACCCTCCGAGTTGCACGCGCAGCGTCACCTGCGACGCGGCGCGCGTGGCCACGAGCTCGTAGCGGATCGTGGCGATGGCGGCCTGTGAATCGTCCGGGTCTTCGTCGACGTCGACGCCCGAGACGGTGATGCGCGGCTCCCACTGCTGCAGGGCGCGGGTGATGCGGTCGCGCAGCTCGAAGCGCGTGGCCACGCTGTTCGGCTCAAACAGATACCGCCGCAGCCCCCCGCCGAACGAAGCGAGGTTGATCCTCTCCCGCTCTTCGGTGCGCAGGATGATCTCGATCGCCTCGCGGATATTCGCTTCGCCCTCGGACCAGGCGATGCGCCCGTCCGCGCCGACGTGCGGCGGGAACGCCATGCCTCGACCGTAGAGCTGTCCCGCGTTCATGATTGGGGTCTCCCCGGGAACTTCGTCGGAAGACAGATCTGGAAGAACGGCATCCAGAAGAAGACGGCGTCGAGGAGCTTGACGAAGATCATCAGGAGGATCAGCGCGCAGAGAGTGATGATGGGAATGGACAGCGAGCAGACCATGCCGCCGTCGGTGCACGGTCCGATACTGCCACCGCCTTTTTTGAGACCTCGTTTGAACGGGAACGGGAGAACGGAGAGGACGAGGTCGGCGAAGGTCAGGCCGCGCAGCTCCTGGACTTGTCCGCAGAGGATGTCGGACATCACAAAGGAGGTGTTCTTGTCGTATTTGCGCAGCCCGTCGGCCGTGGTGTCGGCGGGCATCTCGACGCGGATCGGACGCGCCGGCGCGTCGGGATCGAAGAAGGAGGCGAGCTGGAAGGGGACGGTGGGGTCGCTGACGACCGGCTTAACGGTGCCGCAGCTCGGGCGTTCGTAGACGCAGCGGGCCACGAAGAAGGGGGAAGTGCGCACCGAGGCGCTGGCCTGCGCGATGGCCGAGAGCGGCACGTTCGTGGGGACGTCCGCCGGAAGCGCGGCGACGAGTCTGGCCTGCAGGGTTTCGCGCGTCGTCTTGCCGTTCGCGCGCGCGATTTCGGGAACGCGATTCTTGTCGACGACGATGAACTGGAAACTCGCGGATGGATCGTTCAGCGCCTGGCGCAGGTCGCTGCCGAGCTGGTTGAAGGCCTCCAGGTGCTTCGGATCGCTGATCGTGCCGGTGCCGTGCACGGCGCTCCACACCGGCTCCAGGTTCTCCTGGAGCCAGGCGTCGAGATCGGCCAGGATGAGCGCGGAGACCTCTTTGATCTGCGCGTTCGCGGCGATGATCGCAGCGGCCTGCGCGTTGTCGACATCGTCATCGGTCTGCTTGTCCCGTTTCGCGATGGCCGGTCCATCGGCGATGTCCTCGAGACTCCCCCACGGGCTCAGCACCTTCGCGATGAGCGAGATCTCGCGAGGGTCTTTGAGCGGCAGCGCATTCGGCGGAGCCTTCGGCAGCGGCGCGCCGACGTACGCCTCGCGCTTCGCCACGGGAATCACGCCGTTGTACATGCGCCGCCTGCGGCCGTCGTCCTCGAGGTAGGTCAGCGGCGACATCAGATTCAGCTCTTCGCCCTCGGCGAGAGCGTCCCCGGCGATGGTTTGCCACGCGCCATTGACGAAGGCGAATTCGTTCGCGCCGTCGACGAGGCGCATGACGAAGGACACCTTCTCCTGCGCGCTCGTGTTCACGGGATGATCGGGCAGCCCGAGCGTGCGGCAGATCAGCGACGCGGCGATGACGTAATAGCGCTGCGCGGCGGGGTGGAAGAGCTTGAGCGAATCGCTCGGGAGCGGACCCACGCGCACGAGCGCCGTCTGCTGCTCCTCGAGCTTCTGCACGACCGTCGCGCGCGCTCGCTCGAGCTTTCCGAGGAGGCCGCGCTTCGGCACGATCGGAGCGTGCTCGGGCGCGCGCTTCGTCCACGTCTCCGGCGCAGCGATGCGCTCGGCGATGCGGTGCGGGTGCGTCTGCATCAGGTCGAGAAGCTCCTGCATGTAGGCGTCGCTGGCGAAGCGGAAGATGGCCGGCGTGCGGAAGTCGCGGCGCTCCGGGAAGGGGCGCCAGAGCGCGGCGGGCGAGGTCCAGTCGACGTGCGCTTCCATCGTGGTCACCAGATGTTCCCCGCGCCCGGCGTGTAGGAAGCCGACGTGATCGACGGCGTGGTGATGCTCGCGCCGACCATTAAGGTCGAGCTGAGCGTTGTCGCGCCGGTGACGGTCACGGCCGAGGCGTTCACCGTGACGGTGCTGGCGTTCATCGTCAGCGACGCCGAGGTGGTGATCGTGATGCCGCTAGCCTCCATCTTGAGCGAGTTGCCGTTGCTGTCGGTCAGCTCGATCGAGCCCGGGCCGTCCTTCAGCGTGATCTTCTGTCCGCCCGGCGTCTCGGCGATGAGCTGCTCGCTGCCGTCGCTGTCGTCGAGGGTGATCTTCACGCCGTTGCGCGAGCGCAAGACCTTCTTGAAATTGCGGCCGCCGCCGTCCATCGATTCCGGCGGGGAGTCCTTGCCGTTCCACAGCCCGCCGATGACGTACGGCCGCCGCACGTCACCTCCTTCGAAGACGACGAGCACTTCGTCGTCGACGTCGGGGATGAACCAGCTCCCGCGGTTCTTGCCGCCCATCATCGTGGCCAGGCGCGCCCAGAGGTCGTAGCGGTCGCTCCCGGTGTCGGGCGCCCACGGCAGCGTCACCTTCACGCGTCCGAGGCCGTCGGGGTCTTTGATGTCGCTGACGACCGCGGGGTAGACGCCGAACCAGCGCCCGCCCAACCCTTCGGCGTTGCGGCTCGAAAGAAGCGCTTCGAGGAGGGAGTCGCGCATTGTCAGGCCGCCTTTCCGAGGCCGGGGCGCTCGGCCGTGAACTCGCTGCGGAAGCCGGTGGCGCCGTCGAAACGGTGCTGCACGCCGGCGAGGTAGTACTTGCCGTTGAAAAGAGGACCGAGGCCGTCGAGCTCGACCCAGACGCCGGCGCGCAGCTTGGCGTTCGGCTGCGCGAATCCTTTGCCGACGACGAAGCGCCGCGCCGCCGCGCGATACCACGCCTCGGCGCGCGCCTTCGCCTCGTCGGCCGTGAGCGGCACGGTGTGCGCGACCGCCTCGGCGCGGTCGCCGAAGGCGTTGCCGAGGATGGCCGCGCCGCTGGCGTCGCTGCCCAATTCGTTGCGCACCGCGGCCTCGTCGGCCTTGTGCGCGATGGCTTGCTTGCCCTGAACGTCCCAGCCCGAGACGGTGACGCTGCTGCGCTGGTGGGCGAGATCGGCCGTGGCCGTGAACTGCCGCAGCTCCGCGCCGTAGCGGAGCTTCACCGTTCCCCCATTGCGCGCGGTGCGCATCTTGGCGAAGAGCTTCCGGTCGTCGATCCACAGCTCCGCGCCGGCGGCGCGGGCGCGCTCGCGCAGGAAGGCGAGATCGCTCTGATTGACCTGCGCGAGGACCTTGTGCGTGGGGCCGTCGAGATCGACCTGCGGCTGCAAGCCGTGGTCGCCGGCCACACGCTCGATCACCTGCGCGTCGCTCGCGTTCTCGAAGATGCGCGTGCGCCGGGTCATGCGCAGGTCCTGGAATCGGTCCTCGAGCAGGACGACGATCTCGGGGCTGGCGCCTTCGCCGAACTCTCCTTCCAACGCGGAGACGCGGCCGTCGAAGAGCACCTCGCCTTCGAGCTGCACGCGCACGCTCTTGCCGAAGTCCAGCACCCGGCGGTCGAAGTAGAGGTAGTCGAGCTGGTTGTTCTTCGTCCCCCAGTTGCCGAAGCGCAGCTCGGCGCGGTAGAGGCCCTCGATCGTCTCTTCGACGCACATGCGCAAGAGACCCCCGGCGAGGCGCGCGTTTTCGCCGCCGTCGACGAAGATCGAGGGGCGTGCGGTGCGGAGGACGTCGTTGCCGGCCATGGTTTGCTCTCAGTAGGCCCAGAGGCGGAGGGCGCGCTCGTGCTGGCGGCGGCGCATCGTCTCCAGGCCGCGCTCCAGCTCCGGCATGTGCTTCGGCGTGGGGCTTTGGTCGGGCGACGGCGCGGCTGCGCGCGGCGGCGTTGCCTTCGGCTCGACGACGAGGTCATTGACTAAGACAGTGGCCATTTCGTTCTCCTAATCGACGACGATGCGCGGCTTCGTGGCCTGCAGATCGAGGAACTGCCCGGCATCGAGGAGGCGCGGGTTCTCGATGCCGTTGGCGGCGGCGACGCTCTGCCAATCGCGCCCGCCCGCGGCGCCGTCGCTCAGCGACTGCACGCTCGCTCCCGCCTGCACCTCGATCTGCGGACTCTGTCCGGCGCCCCCCTTCGAGGCGGTGCCGGTGAAGGCGATGATCTTTTGCTGAGTGATGGAGACGCTGACGGAGGCGCGCAGCGGGCGTCCTTCGTCGGAGAAGAGCTCGAGCGTCTCTTCCATCGACTCCATCGCGCCGTTGAACTGGAACGTCCCCCACGCGAAGCGGACGCCCGGCGGCTTGGCCGGCTGGCCTTTCGGGGTGATGAAGTAGGCCACGCCGGTGGTGAGATCGCGGACGTCGTCGGTCTCGGGGAGGCCCTGGCCGAGCTCCTGCGTCACGTCGAACCAGAGCTGCACGGCGAGCTTGGTCGAGCCGCTGCCGACGAACTGCCCGGCGTTCTTCTGGCTCTGGTCGGTGCCGGACGATTTGTCGATCTGGTTCGCGAACGAGACCTTGAGCGTGTCGGGATTGAATTGCACGATGGTCTGCTTCCCGCCGCTGACTTCCTTTTCGTCGGCGTCGATCTCGATGAGCTTCGCCTTCGTCACTTTGGCCGGATCAGGCATCGAGCCCTCCCGCCGGGACGATTTGCATCCGCTCGTACGTGAGCTGCATCTCCTCCACGGCGATCACGCCGCTGACGGCGTTCATCCCCGGCGCCTTCAGCTTCGTCAGCAGGCACTTCTCCAGGACATAGTGCAGACGGTCCTCTTTGCCATCGGGCGTGCGGAGGGCGATGGTCGCTTTGCCGCGGCAGTCGTTGCGCAATCGCGCCGCGGGGGCGTGCTGCTGCTGATCGAACCAGTTCCAGAGATCGAGGCTGTCGGGCGTCATGCCCCGCTTGAGCGTGACCTGGCCGTAGTTCACGCCGCCGAGGAGGCGGATCTGCGAGACGTTGTTGCCCCCTTCGCGGATGGTCTTCACGTCCATCGTCATCTCCAGGCCGTCGCACTCGGAGAACTGGCCGCTGCAGAGCTTCGCGATGCCGAGGAGGGTGATCTCGATCTGCACCTCGAAGTTGAAGGCGGTGAAGGGATAGAGGCTGGCCGCCATCAGCGCACCTCCACGGCCGCGGGGCCGCCGCCGCGCTGGAGGAGGCGGATGGTGAGGAAAGAGAGCGGCCGCGACGGCGCCACGCGCAGCTCGGCGATGAAGCGGCCGTTGTCCGCGTCGTTCGGCGTGCTCACCGTCTCGTCGGTGACGACGCGGTACGCGTCGCGCGCGGTGCGGCCGGCGAAGGCGCCGCGCTGGAACATGGTCGTCAGCAGCGACTCGAAGCCGCGGCGCACGGCGTTGCGCAGGCTCGTGCCGAGCGGCTCGAACGTGTAGTCGTTCCCCGCGCGCACCGCCGCCTTGCGCAGGAGGACGAGCAGGCGGCGGACGTTGAGCGGGCGAATTTCGTCGTCGGCGCTGAGCGTGTCGGCGTCGAGCGCGAGGAAGCCGGCGGGCGTCTGGCGGACGACGTTGACCGCCGCGTCCTGCAGCGCCTGCAAGGCGTCGCCGGCGAGCTTCGGCTGCAACGCTACGACGCCGCGCAGCGGCTCGTTCGCCGGCGGGACCCACGCGCCGCGCGCGTTCGCCCGCGCGGCCATCACGCCCGCCATCGCTCCTTCGGGCGGCATGACGCGCAACTCGGCGGCGTCTTCGCCGCGCCCTTCGAGCCACGGATGCCACAGCGCGCCGTAGCTCAGCGCCTGCGGCTCCGCGGCGAGCTCTGTGGCAAGCGCGCTCGCGTGCTTGATCGCCGCGGCGGGCTCGTAGTGCCGCGGGAGCGACAGGAGTGCCACGAGGTCGCCGCGCGCGGCGCAGAGGCGGATCATGGCCGCCTGAATTTCTTGGAGGATGGGAGCGTCGTCGCCGGCGTCGTCGAAGGCGACAAAACCGAGGATGCCCTCGACGCGCACGACGGCCGTCGACCACGCGCTCTCCTCGGCGCCGGCGCGGCGGCGGATGCGGTAGTAGTAGATGCCCGGCGGGCGGCCGAAGAGATCGAAGCGGCCGCTGTCGCCGAGGAAGATCGTGGCCGCGTCGGCGTAGTCGAAGCGCGTCGCCTCCTGCACCTCGTCGATGGCGTGCTCGGCCGGCTCCCACGTTAGCGCGAACCTACCGTCCTTCGGCGGCGTCGCATGGAGCGTCGGCGCCTGCAGAGCCGGCGGGACGATGCAGTCGGCGAAGACGGTGGGGCAGGGCGGGGGGCATTCTTCGCTCGCCGGCTCCTCGGGGGCGACGAAGGGCGGGACGATGTTGCCGACGACGTCGGTCTCCCAGCCGCGGTGCACGGCGTCGGGAACGGCCAGCATCGTGGCCTCGTCGACGTCGAGCGCGGCGTGGATGCCGGTGAGGGTCCGGCCGGCTTCGTAGCGCAAGGCGTCGGCGTTATCGAGAAGATCGCGGACGCCGGCGTGGCGGAGATTCGGATCGAGGAAGAGCGTGGCATCGAATTCGTCGAGCCCATCGCGCTCCAGCGACGTCGCCGCGCTCACATCCGCCCGCGCTTCCTCGGAGAGAAGCACGTCCATGCCGACGGGAAGGTAGAGTCCCGGCTCCGCCGCCAGCGGAAACCGCGGGCTCGCCGCCTCGCGCCCAAGCGCGGAAGGCTTGGCGTCGCGATAGAGCGCCTCGTCGCCCGGCAGCGCGCCGAAGGCGCGCGCATGATCGGGAGTGAAGCCGAGGCCGCGCATGCGCTGCGGCTGGTCGCCGCCGCCGCGCACCGTCAGATCGAACGTCAGCACCTCGGCCGCCGTGGCCACGGGCGGCGCTGTGAAGTTGGTGAAAGGGCGAACGGCCAGCGGCGGGCGAGCGAAGACCCAGATGGCGTGACCGCTCACCTGCACGACGCGCCCTTCGAGCCGATTCACGCTGCTGACGACGATCATCAGCTCCATGCAGCGCGTCGCCCACGTCAGGCGCACCAGATCGCCGATCGAGACGTCGCCGACGACGTCGACCTTCGGCCCGTCGTGAAACTTGACGAAGAGCAGCGGCCGCGCGGCGAGGTTGACCTGCACGCGCAACGTGTCGGCCCAGCTCCCCTGCGCGCGCGCCAGCGCGATGGCCGGCTGTACCGTGTCGTCGGCGTTCACCTTGACGAGGTTCGGGATACGGAACTCCGTCGGCGTACGCTTCGCCGCCAGGCGGAGGATCCAGCAGCGCGCCCCGCCGTTGCGGAAAAACACGCGGACAGTCGGACCGAGGTGCGCGAAGCGCGGCGCGTGCTCGCTGCGCGGCCGCGGGAGCTCCACGTCGCCGCCGAAGATCATCGAAAACTGCGCCGGGTCGCCCACCGCCACCGGCACGTTCACCGGCCCGCTGGCGGCGAAGCCGGCGAAGATCGGGATGTCCATGCGAGGGAGAGCGTCGCCGGACGGCGGCGCCTGCGCCTCGAAGCGGATCCCCGGCAGCGGACGGGAACGGCTCATACGCTCTCGACCGACAGCCGCTCGTAGGAGAGGACCAGCTCTTCCATGGCGGCATCGTTGCCCTTGGCGTTGAGACCGCCGAGCGTGTACTTCATCGGGCGGGCCTCGTTCATGATCCAGCGGCTGACGGTCTGGTGGTTCTCGCTCTGCAACTCGACGGTGACGGTGCGGCGGGCGTTGGCGTTGCCGTCGCGCACGTCATTGAGCCAGTCGAAGAGCGCCTCGGGATCGATGATGCCGCGCTTGAGCGTGACGTCGGAGGCCTTGTTCAGCCCGGAGAGCTTGATCACGTTGTTGATCGGCGAGTTGCCGACGCGGTAGTCGGTCTGGGTGATCTCGGTGCCGAGGCCGGTGACCTCCTGGAAGCCACCCTGAATCGAGCTCGGGTCGGTGCCTCCGCCGAGGTTCACCAGGAAGTTGAACTGCAGGTAGGGGCGGTCGCGGTCGGGCATGTCGTCACCTCGCTAGACTTTGCGGTCGGCCGTCCACTGACCGATCCGGATGATCACGTACTCGGCGGGGCGGAGCGCAGCGACGCCGACCAGGGCCACCAGGCGGCCGTTGTCGAGGTCGTTCTGCGTCATCGTCGAGCGGTCGCACTTGACGAAGAAGGCTTTCTCCGGCTTGTCGCCGAGGAGCGCGCCGTTCTGCCATTCGTTGTAGAGGAAGTCGACGATGGTCTGGCGTACGTTGGCCCACAGCCGCTCGCCGTTCGGCTCGAACACCGCCCACTGCGTGCCGCGGTCGATGGAGTGCTCGAGAAACGCGAAGTAGCGGCGCAGGTTCACGTACTTCCACTCCGGGTCGGAGCTGATCGTGCGCGCGCCCCAGACGCGGTAGCCGCGGCCTTCGAAGAGGCGGAGGCAGTTCACGCCGAGAGGATTGAGGATGTCCTGCTGGCCTTTGTTGAGGATCGTCTCCAGGCCGATGGCGCCGTCGATGACCTCGTTCGCCGGCGCCTTGAAGACGCCGCGCTGGATGTCGTTGCGCGCGTAGATGCCGCACACCGCGCCGCTGGGCGGGACGTTCAGCTCCTTCTGCGTGACCGGGTCGAAGATGGTGATCCAGGGGTAGTAGAGCGCGGCGTAGGTCGAGTCCATCTTGCCGCGCATGTCGCGCACGTCGCCCACGGTCTGCTTGTCGCCCGCGTCGATCACGCCGATGCGGTAGCGCATGCGCTGGCAGTGCGAGATCAGCGAGCTGACGATCGCCAGCTTCTCTTTCTCCTGCCCGGCGAAGTTGGCGGTCGATCCCGGCGCGGCGACGATGGAGATGTCGTCGATGTCTTCCAGAGCGAAAAAGCCGCTCTTGAACTTGTCGTCGGGCGCGCCGCCGACCCCGTCGTAGTCGCCGGCGGTGGGGAGCTCGCCGTCGTTGCCGCCGGTGAGGAAGAGATCGATGGAGCGGTCGGCGTCGCCGGAGGTGGAGGAGAGGAGCGCCGCGCCGATGTTCTGGGCGAGCTTCCTGGCCAGGGCCAGGCCGTCGGTGAAGCTCGAGAGATCCATGACGATGGGGATGGAGCGTGCGCGGCCGAGCGAGGGCTGCTTGTCCGCGAACTGATTGTGGATGGAGTCGTCGGCGCCGCTCTTGGTGTGGCGCGCGTCGAGGGCCAGCTCGGGGTAGACCAGCGTGGCGATGTTCGGGTCGACCGGCGTGACGGTCACGCCGCCGTCGAACGTCCACGAGCCGTTGACGGCGTCGAACCGGGCCATGCGCAGCTTCGGACTGGGCGGCGAGCCGGGAGCGGCATCGACCATCACGATGTCGAAGTCGCGCAGGCCGTGCAGGACGCCGTCGCCATCGCGCACGTTCGGCCCGGCGGTGAGCGTGATCCGCACCTTCATGTTCCCGGCGCTGCCGGGGAAGCGGGCGCGGATCGTCCCGACGTCGCTGCTGTGCGCCGTGCCGGCCGGGCCGGGAGGAGAGCCGGAGGGGGCGCCCTCGTGGTAGACGCGGCTGATGTAGAGCCGCTTGCCGCCGTTCACGAAGAAGGACTGCACGGCGTGCCACATGTAGTTGGGCATCTCGCCGGCGGTCTTGAAGTTGAGCGGCTGGCGGTCGCCGTAGATGCGCTCGAACTCCACGAGGCTGGTGATGACGTCGGGGACGATGTTCGTCGGACCGTAGCGCGTCGGGCCGATGAACGCGGCCGTCGACGTGCTCACCCCCTCGATCGACTTGGCGCGGAAGGAGACCTCTTCGACGTAGACGCCTGGAGCTAGATATTCTGGCATTCCGTTCTCCTCGTTTCGTTCACGGCGGAGAGACCGCCGGTTGAATCAGCAATACCGGCATGGCCTCTCCGCCGCCGGTCTCGGGCACGAGCTCCCGGCCGAAGCGCAGCGTGCCGCGGGTCCACGGCGTTGCGGGAGAGGTCGGGAGGAAGGCCGCGGCCGGCGGCTGCGACAGGATGTCGGCGAGATCGGGAATCGTCGGGATCGGTTCGCGTCGGCTGTAGCGAATGGTCACGTCGACCGCCCACGACTGGCTGGTGAGCGGCGTCTTCGGCGTGGCCGGCGATCCGAGCGTGATGACCGGCTTGGGATAGAGCAGCGGCACGAGCACGCGTCCGCGCTCGTCGGAGAGGCCGGTCATGACGCGCTGCTCTCCCGCGGTCGCTTCGACGAGCGCCCACGCCGCGGGGCCTCCGGCGGCGTCGCGCAGCTCGGCGCGGAAGGCGGTCATGCCTCCGGGGATCGCGCGCGCGACGGAAGAGAAGAGCGGGAAGGTCTGCACGCCGTGCTGCGGAACGTCGATGGCGCGGCGGTAGGGGAGATAGCGGCCGAAGCGGTCGCGCACCTCGAGGACGAAGCGTCCGTCGGGAATGTTGTGGAACGCGAAAATGCCGCTCGGGTTGGGGAAGCCGTCGCTGCGGCGCTCGGGCTGGTCCGGGGGATAAACCGTCGCCGTCAGCCCGTCGCTCACGTCGCTGCGCGTGGCCTCGTCGCGCAACTGCACGCCGAGCGGCGTGACGATGACGACGTGCTCGAGCACCGCCACGGAGGTCATGGCTCGACCACCGTTCCCATGGCGAAGTCGCGCGTCTGCACGCGCTCGCCTTCGACGAGCTCGATCGGCGACTGCAGCGTGAGCATGCGCACGATGTAGGTGGCGCACGGCTGCATCTGCGTCTTGGCCGTGTCCCAGATCGTGCTGAGGTCCTGGATCGAAATGGTCTCCAGGAGGACGTCGATGGATTCGTTCTCGCCGAACAGATCCGTCTCCGGCCCGACTTGATTCAGCAGACTCGCATGCAGCACCGGCGTGTCCTCGATGGTGCGCATGGCCCATCCCATGAGCCGCTGCTGCTTGAAGGCGTTCTGCGCCCAGGCCACGAGGAGGTAGTGGAGGTCGATGCGCAGCGAGGGGCGGAAGCGGCGGCCGTCGAGGCCGACGCGCGGGGGGAGGTTGCGCAGCTCGTTCGAGGTGGTGACGCGATGGAGGTAGAGGCTGATCCCCTCGGGCATCGGGTTCTGCAGGTCTTTCGATTGATAGAGCTCGAACGCCGCCGTCCCAAACTCCGGCGGCGCCGCCGCCGCCAGGAGGGAGAGGATCGCTTTGCCGACCGCCGCGATAGCGAAAGGACCTGCCATTGGGGGCGGTCTCTCTTCAACGGAGCTGCCAGACGGGCGGTGGTGATTTTTCTTCGATTTAGGCGATGACGCCGCGGCGGGAAGGCGTTACGTGTGACGCGGCTCCGTATCAGGTGTTACGTCACCGGCTCGCGCGCAGCTCGTCGTCGCCTTCGACCTCCGCCGCGAACAGCCCGTACCGCACCATCTTCCGATACAGGGTCATGCGCGAGCAGCCGAGCAGCGCCGCGGTCTCATTGCGCTTTCCGTGCGCCGAGGCCAGCGCGGCCGCGATCTTCTCCCTCTCCGACTCGCGCTTCCGCTCCTCGCTGGCGAAGAGCGCGCGCAGATACGGCGGCAGCTCGCGGCGGGTGACGCGGCTTCCGATGCAGAAGACGAGCGTCGATTCGATCACGTTGCGCAGCTCGCGCACGTTGCCCGGCCAGCCGTAGCGCCGGAGCGGCTCGATGTAGGTGTCGTCGATCGCCTCGATGCGCCGCTCCGCGCGCGCGGCCAGCTCCGCGGCCACGGCGCGCACGAGCTCCGGAATGTCCTCGGCATGATCGCGCAGCGGCGGCACGTGCAACCGGGCCACGTTCAGGCGGAAGTAGAGGTCCTGGCGGAACCGCTGCTGCGAGGTGAGCTGCTCGAGATTCTGATTCGTGGCGGCGATGATGCGGATGTTCACCGCCACCTCCCGGTTGCTGCCGAGGCGCTGCACGCGGCGGCTCTCGATGGCGCGGAGAATCTTCGCCTGCGCGTACAGCGTCATGTCGCCGACTTCGTCGAGGAAGAGCGTCCCTCCCTCGGCGTACTGCAGCTTTCCCGGCCGCGCTGCGTGCGCGCCGGTGAAGGCGCCGCGCTCATAGCCGAACAACTCGCTCTCCAGCAGCCCCTCGGGGATGGCCGCGCAGTTGATCGACACGAACGGCCGCTCCCGCCGCCGGCTGTTGCAGTGAATCAGCTCCGCGGTCAGCTCTTTGCCCGTTCCCGTCTCGCCGGTGATGAGGACGTTGCTGTCGCTCGCCGCCACGCGCTGGATCGACTGCCGCAGTTGCTCGATGGCCCTGCTGTGCCCGACCAACCGCTCCCCGCAGCGCAGCGGCACCGGCGGCGCCGGCCGCGGCGGCTCGACGTGGGCCGCCAGGCGGTCGAGCGCGTCGACGATCTCCTGCGCGGTGGCGCCGGTCAGGAAATCGTTGATCCCCGCGCGCATCGCCGGGAGGGCGAAACTGCTGTCGTACGCCGGCACGACCGCGAAGAGCGCCGCGCCAGGATCGGCATTGCGCACGCGCCGCGCCAGCGGCAGCATCGGCTCGACGTCATTGCTCTGGATGACGATCAGCGTTACGTCGCCCTCGCGCGCGAGGGCGAGGAGCTCCAGCTCGTCGGCCGCTTCGATGACCTCGGCGTTGCGCTCCTGCAGCGTCGCCGTGACGAGGCGGCTGACCAAACCGGCGTCGGTGCTGTACACGAGAGCCCGCATGCACGACCTGGCAGGTAAGTAGTGACGTTCGGACGCGAAGCGTTTCACTCGGATACGAGTCTGTAACTGAGCATATGATCCCCGCCGCCATGACGAAGAAAATCGCCGTCGTCCCCGGCGACGGCATCGGCCCCGAGGTCATCGACGCAGGGATGCGCATCCTCGAAGCGCTCGACCTCGATCTCGAATTCACCCGCTTCAACTGGAGCGCCGACGAGTACCTCCGCACCGGCGTCTCCATGCCGCCCGGCGCGATGGACGACATCCGCAACAACTACGCAGCCGTCTACCTCGGCGCGTTCGGCGATCCGCGCGTCCCCGACATGAAGCACGCCGCCGACATCCTCCTCGGCATGCGCTTTCAGCTCGACCTCTACGTCAACTATCGCCCCGTGAAGCTGTTGAACGAGCGCCTCTCGCCGCTGAAAGGCAAAGGGATGCGCGAGATCGACTTCGTCATCTTCCGCGAGAACACCGAGGGGGCGTACGTCGGCATGGGCGGCAACTTCAAGAAAGGAACGGCCGACGAGATCGCCGTGCAGGAGGACGTCTCCACGCGGCGCGGCGTGGAGCGGATCATCCGCTACGCGTTCGACTACGCGCGGCGCACGAAGCGGAAGTCGGTCTGCATGTCGGACAAGAACAACGTCATGCGCTTCGGCGGCGACCTCTGGCTGCGCACGTTCGAGGAGGTGGCGCGCGACTACCCGGAGATCGAGCACTTCCACATGTTCGTCGACGCGCTGACGATGCAGATGGTGCGCGCGCCGGAAATGTTCGGCGTGATCGTGACGAACAACATGTTCGGCGACATCGTCACGGACCTCGGCGCCGCGCTCCAGGGCGGCCTCGGCATGGCCGCCAGCGGCAACATCCATCCCGGCAAGGTGTCGCTGTTCGAGCCGATCCACGGCAGCGCCCCGAAGTACGCGGGCCACGATGTCGCGAATCCGATCGGCGCGATCCTCACCGCCGCGATGATGCTGGAGTTCCTCGGCTACGGCGACGAATGCGCGCGCATCGAGCGTGCGGTCGTCGCCGCGATCGAGGCGGGGGAGACGACGAAGGACATCGGCGGGAACCTCGGAACGCGGGCGGCGGGGGAGGCGGTGCTGCGGCGCGTTTGATCTGGAGAGCGGCGGCCATGCCGCCGCTCTCCAGAGTTACAATCTCGGCAGTAAATGGAAATTGGCGCGGAGTGGCTCGTCGACGCCTCGGGCTGTTCGTCGGATGCGCTGACGGATCCCGCGATCCTGCGCGCGCTCTTCGACGCCGTCATCAACGACCTCGACCTTCATCCCGTCTCCGAGCCCACATTTCACGTTTTCCCCAAGCCCGGCGGCATCACCGGCTTCGTCATCTTGAGCGAGTCGCACCTCGCCTGCCACACCTATCCGGAGCACGGCGTCATCACCATCAATCTCTACTGCTGCCGCCCACGCCCCGAGTGGCCGTGGCGCGCGCGCCTGCACGAGCTCCTCGGCGCGACCGAGGTTATGGCGCGAGAAATAGGGAGGACAGGCACTCATGCCCGTCCCCCCACGCCCGATGACAGGCAAGAGTGCCTGTCCTCCACGGAATCATCATGGCTGTAGCGAACTGCCCATCGTGCGGCGGCCCCATCACCTTCGCCATCGGCTCCTCCGCCGTCGTCATCTGCGACTACTGCCACAGCGTCGTCGCGCGCACCGACCGCGGTCTCGAAGACCTCGGCAAAGTGGCCGCGCTCATCGACACCGGCTCTCCGTTGCGCCGCGATCTTCCCGGCAACTACCGCGGCGTCGGCTTCCGCCTCGTCGGCCGCACGCAGATGCGCCACCAGGCCGGTGGCATGTGGGAGGAGTGGTACGCCGCGTTCGACGACGGGCGATGGGGATGGCTGGCCGAGGCCGCGGGGAAGTTCTACATCACCTTCAAAGTCGAGACGAAGGGATTGCCGACCTTCGAGCAGATCGAAGTCGGCGGCCGCCTCGGCGAGCTCGTCGTGCAGGAGATCGGCACCGCCGCGCTCATCTCCGGCGAAGGCGAGATCCCGTGGCGCGTCATGCCGGGCGACACCTACGACTACGCCGACCTCTCCGGGCCCAGCCGCAAATTCGCCACCATTGATTACAGCGAAGACGCGCCGCTCCTTTTCCAGGGGCAGGAGACGACGCTCAAAGAGCTCGGCATCAGCATCAACCTCGAGCCGCGGCGCGAGAGAAAAGTCAGCGTCGAGCGGCTCAACTGCTCGAACTGCGGCGGGCCGCTGAACCTCGTCGCCCCCGATCAGGCCGAGCGCATCGTCTGCCCCAACTGCGGCGGCGTCCACGACGTCACCTCCGAGGGGAACCTGAAATACCTCGAGGCGCTCAAGGCGCGCGGGCCGAAGCCGCTCGTCCCCCTCGGCGGCAAAGGCAAGATCGGGGACGTCGACTACGTCGTCGCCGGCTTCATGCAGCGCAGCGTCACCTTCGACATCAAGTATTACTGGACCGAGTACCTCCTCTACAACGCGAGCGCCGGCTTCCGCTGGCTCGTCGACAGCGACGATCACTGGAGCTTCGTCGAGCCCGCCGCCACGGGCGACGTCACGGACAACGGCAAGACCGTCATCTATCAGGGCAAGACCTACAAGATCTATCAGGACGCGCCGGCGGCGGTGGAGTTCGTCGCGGGGGAGTTTTACTGGAAAGTGCAGGTCGGCGAGACCGTGCGCGCCGTCGACTACATCGCGCCGCCCGAGGGGATGGCGAAGGAAGTCAGCGGCTCGAAGAAAGCGAAAGAGGTCAACTGGTCGCACGCCCGCTACATGCCGGTGACCGAAGTCGAGCAGGCCTTCGGCGTCACCGGCCTGCCGCGGCCGTCGAAGATCGGGATGATCCAGCCGTACACCGGCGGGAAAGTCTCGGACATCTGGGCCAAGCTCATCGCCGCCGTCTTCATCATCGGCATCCTCCTCGCCGTGACGCGGCCGCGGCACGAAGTCTTCTCGCAGCTCTACGACTTCTCCACGCTCCCGCCGCCGACGGAGCCGAGCGCGAAGAACACCCGCGTCGTCTTCACGCCGACGTTCCAGCTCGCGGGGAAGAACCTCGAGATCCAGGGCTACTCGCAGGTCACGAACTCGTGGGTCTACGTCGCCGGCGACATCGGCAACGAAGCGACCGGCCTTGTCGACGGCTTCGAGCTGCCGATCGAGTACTACGAAGGTTACGACGACGGGCACTGGAGCGAGGGAAGCCGCTCGAAGAAGACGTACGTCGCGGCGCTGCCGAAGGGGACGTACTCGATGCGCCTGGAGGCGCAGTGGGATGAGAAGACGACGCCGCCGCCGGTGATGATCACGGTGAAGGAGGGGGTGTTCCGCTGGACGCACTTCTTCCTGGCCATGCTGCTGGTCACGCTGCCGGCGATTTTCCTCGGCTTCCGCAGGATGCGATTCGAAAGCGCGCGCTGGAACGACGCCGGCTTCACGGCGTTCGGTACCGAGCGCGACGACGACGAGGAGTGACGGATGCGAAGGTTCTACGGGATTCTCGGAACGCTCCTGGTGCTCGGCTACGGCTTCGTCGACTGGAAGGGCTATGAGCTCGGCCGGTCGCATCGGCAATACGCGCCGCACGGACTGCGCTCGGCCGCCCACGGCGGCTACCGCTCGTTCTGGTTCGGCGGATTTCACGGAGGGAAATGATGATCACTCAAGCGGCACTGCACACGTTCCTGGTCACCCTCGCGTACACCGTGTTCGGCATCATCGTCTTCGGCGCGGCCTTCTGGATCATCACCAAGCTCGTGCCGTTCTCGATGCGCAAGGAGATCGAGGATGATCAGAACACGGCCCTGGCGATCCTGGTCGGCGCGGTCCTGCTCGGGCTGGCGATCATCATCGCCTCGACGATCCATGGTTAGATGAACCGCACCCCGCTCCTTTTTCTCAACGTCCTCGTCATCGCCGCGTGCGGGCTCGTCTACGAGCTTTTGGCCGGCACCGTCGCGAGCTACGTCATCGGCGACTCCGTGACGCAGTTCTCGCTCATCATCGGGCTGTACCTCTCCGCGCTCGGCGTCGGCGCCTGGCTGTCGCGCTATCTCGACCGCGACCTGGCGGCGCGCTTCGTCGAAGTCGAGCTGGCCGTCGCGCTGATCGGCGGCCTCTCCGCGCCGCTGCTCTTCTTCGGCTTCGCCCGGCTGCAGTGGTTCCAGCTCTTTCTCTTTCTCGTCGTCTTCGTGATCGGCGTTCTCGTCGGGCTGGAGCTGCCGATCCTGATGCGCATCCTCAAAGAGCACCTCGACTTCAAGGAGCTCGTCTCCCGCGTCCTGAGCTTCGACTACCTCGGCTCTCTGTTCGCGGCGGTGCTCTTCCCGTTGTTCCTCGTGCCGCGCATCGGCCTGGTGCGGACGTCGATCCTCTTCGGCTTTCTCAACGGCTGCGTGGGGCTGTACGGCACGTATCTGCTCGCGCCGCTGATCCCGCGGCGGCTTGGCGCGCTGCGCGTGCGCGCCGCGATCGTGATGGCGGTGCTCGTCGTGGCGTTCGTGCAGGCGCGGACGCTGACGTCGCTCGCCGAGGATCAGTTGTTCGCCGACGAGATCGTCTACGCCACGAGCTCGCCGTACCAGCGCATCGTCGTGACGCGCGGGGCGTCGGGCTTCCACCTCTTCCTCAATGGCAACCTGCAGTTCTCGTCGGCCGACGAGTATCGCTATCACGAGGCGCTCGTGCACCCGGCCATGTCGCTGGCCGGCGCGCCGCGGCGCGTGCTGATCTGCGGCGGCGGCGACGGCCTGGCGCTGCGCGAGGTGCTGCGCTACCCCAGCGTGCAGCAGGTGACGCTGGTCGACCTCGATCCGAAGATGACGAATCTCTCGCGCGCCTTTCCCGCGCTCGCAGAGCTCAATCGCCACTCGTTCTCGGACCGCCGCGTGCGGGTGATCAACGAGGATGCCATGATCTGGCTCGGCGAGAACCGCGAGTCGTTCGACGCCGCGATCATCGATTTCCCCGACCCGAACAACTTCGCCCTCGGAAAGCTCTACACGACGCGCTTCTACAAGCTGCTGCGCGAGCATCTCGCACCGACGGCGGCGGTGGCCGTGCAGTGCACCTCGCCGCTCTTCGCGCGCCGCTCGTACTGGTGCGTGATCCGGACGATGGAGGCGGCGGGGCTGTTCGTGCGGCCGTACCAGACGACCGTGCCGTCGTTCGGCGTGTGGGGCTTCGCGCTGGCGCGGCTGTCGCCGTTCCCGACGCCGTCGCGCCTGCCGATGCCGCTGCGCTCGCTCGACGCGCCGTCGCTGGCGTCGATGTTCGTGATGCCGCCCGACACCGGCCCGGTGCCGGTGGAGATCAACCGCCTCGACAACCAGACGCTCGTCCGCTACTACGAGGAAGAATGGAAGAAGTGGTCGTGATCTGGAGTGCGGCGGCCATGCCGCCGCTCTCATGCTGAACCGCCGCGAGCTCCTCGTCGCCTTCCTCGGCATTGCCTGCTCCCCACGCTCGCGCCGCCCCGAGCTCCCGCCGGGCGAGATCGTGGGCGCATCCGATTCCGTCGGCCACCGCCTGCGCACGCCCGAGAACATCGTTCCCACCGACTGGACCAATCACGACGTCGCAATCGTCGGCGCCGGCGTCGCCGGCCTCGCCGCCGCGTGGCGGTTCAATCACGCCGACTTTCACGACGTCATCGTGCTCGAGCTCGAAGAAGTCGCCGGCGGCACATCAAGATCGGGCAAGAACTTCCCGTGGGGCGCGCACTACGTCCCCGTGCCGCTGCCCGAGGATCGCGCGCTGACGCGCGTGCTGTCGGAGATGGGCGTGCTCGAAAGCACGGATCCGCCGGCCGCCGCGGAGCAATTCATCGTCCGCGACCCCGAGGAGCGCGTGTTCTATCGCGGGCGCTGGTACGAAGGCTTGTACCTCGCCGCCGGCGCGGGCGCCGACGATCTGCGGCAATACCAGGAGTTCGAAGCGGAGATCGCGAAGTGGGTGGCCTGGCGCGACGCGCGCGGCCGCCGCGCGTTCGTAATCCCTTCTTCGATCGCGTCCGACGACGCCGAGGTAATGGCGCTCGACAAACTGTCGATGGCGGAGTGGATGGACGCGCATCGCTGGACCTCGCCGCGGCTGCGCTGGTACGTCGATTACGCCTGCCGCGACGACTACGGCGCGCGCCTCGCCGACACGAGCGCCTGGGCCGGCATCTTCTACTTCGCCTCGCGCGTCGCCGAGCCGGGGAAGGAGAGCGAGCCGCTCATCACCTGGCCCGAGGGGAACGGCCGTCTCGTCGCACACCTCGGCAAATCCGCAAGAGTCGACACCGGCTGGCTCGTCGTCAGCGTCGCGCCGGCGGAGAACGGCGCCGACGTCGTCGCCCTTTCCCGCGACGGCCGCCGCGCCCGCGGCATCCACGCGAAGCACGTCGTCTTCGCCGCCCCGCAATTCATCGCCGCGCGAGTCATCCGCGACTACCCGCGCGACGTCCACGACTTCGTGTACGGCTCCTGGCTCGTGGCGAATCTTTCGTTGAAGGACCGCCCCGCGTCCGTCGGCTTTCCGCTCGCCTGGGACAACGTGCTCTACGAAAGCCCCGCGCTCGGCTACGTCGTGGCCACGCACCAGATCGGCCGCGACTACGGCCCGACCACGCTGACGTACTACTACGCGATGTGCGATCACGACCCCCGCACCGCGCGCTCGCGATTGCTGTCCCTCACGCGCGACCAATGCGCGGAGATCGTGCTGTCGGATTTGGAGCGCGCTCACCCCGAGATCCGTACGCTCACGCAGCGCCTCGACGTGATGCGCTGGGGCCACGCCATGATCCGCCCCCACCCCGGCTTCATCAACTCGCAATTGCGCCGCCGCGCCAGCGAGCCATGGCGCAACATCCACTTCGCGAACGCGGATCTCAGCGGCGTGGCGTTGTTCGAGGAGGCGCTCGACCACGGGGTGCGGGCGGCGGAGGAAGTGCTCGTGGCGGCGGGACGGGAACTCATCCGCTTCCGTTGACGCTCTTGCCACGTGGCGAGTAAAATGGCCCATCATGGCAAGAGCCGCTGCCGGGCAGTTACCGGGCCCTTACGACTACGCGATGTTTCTCGGGTTGAAAGATCGTAGTTGGTCTCGACTGATCTCGAGTATCGAACGCGGACTCCCGTACAGCGCCCTGGAGCATCTGCAACGGAACACAGGGCTCGATCCCGACGCGTTCTTGCAGTGGATCCAGATCGCGCCGCGTACGCAGGCGCGGCGAAGGCTGCAAGGTCGGTTGACAGCGGAGGAGTCCGACCGTCTTTTGCGCGCTGCGCGTGTTTTTGGCCGTGTGCTCGCGTTCTTCCGCGGAGACCGCGCTGGAGCGGCGGAATGGCTGGTGAGCAAGCCGCGCGCTCTAGGCGGCGCGACGCCGCTCGAGCTTTCACGGACGGACTTCGGCGCGCGCGAGGTCGAAGATTTGATCGAGCGAATCCGATACGGCGTCTATACATAGTGGTGACCGCGTGGCGACTCATTGACGAGGAATATGCAAAGGACGCCTTTGGCGGCGAAGGTGCGCGTAAAAAGGGCGGCCGATGGAACTCGCCCGGTTACTGGGTCGTGTATACCTCTGCAACGACGTCGCTGGCCATGCTGGAGTTTTTGGCAAATGCCCAGAAACGCAACTTGCTCGATTTCTTTGTGCTCGCGTCGTGCACCTTCGATGAGTCGCTCGTGACGCGCGTTGACATTGAAGAGCTTCCGGCGGATTGGCGTGAGCCCAAACCACTGCCCGAATTGAAAATGATCGGCGACGAGTGGATCCACTCGGAACGCTCAGCCGTCCTGTCCGTTCCGAGCGTCATCGTCCCGCACGAGAGGAATTACTTGCTCAACCCGGCGCACGAAGACTTCGGGCGCATTCAGCTCTCGCAGCCCGAGCCCTTCCGCTTCGACCTTCGCATCGTCACTTAGCCATCCTCACTTCCGCCACTCGATCGGAAAGAGGGCGGCGGCCTTCTGCGCGTCCAGCTCCGTTCCGGCGAGCTTCGCGGCGCGCATGAGAACCGAATCGCGGCCTGCGGCCAGATCCGCGGGCGTCGGAAGCAGAAGCTCGTCGGGGATGACGCCGGCGTGCTCGAGACTCTTGCCGTCGCGCATGGTGAGATCCGCGCGGGTGATGCTCAATCCATACGGCACGACGACGTCCGCACCGAGCGTCAGCGTCTTCTGCATCGCCTCCATCACCGCGCCGGCCGATCGGTCGCCGACGACCGTCCCTCGCTTTTCGAGTTGAAAAACGCGTGCGAACAGCTCCGCCGAGGAAGCGGAATCGCTGTCGATGAGCACGACGACCGCGCCTTTGTACGCATCGCCGTGCGTCCGCGCCGTGATCGGCTTCGTCTTCTCCTTGCCGTGCGCTTCGGCAATGACCAGGTCGTGATCGAAGAAGTAGCCGAGGAGCTCCGTCAGCGTCTCCTCGTAGCCGCCGGGATTGCCGCGCAGATCGATCACCAGCGCGCGTGCCTTGCGCACCTTTCCCATGATTCTGCGGATCTCCTGTTTGTCCAGGTCGAACCGCGGCATCTTCCAGATCACGATGTCGCCCACTTCCTCGTGCCGGTGCCGGTGGAGGTGATGCTCGTTCTCGAGCTCGCGCACGTAAGTCCAGAAACCGGCGTCGCCCGTCAGATCCACCCGCCACTTCCCCTGGATCACCTGCGCCATGACGTCGACCTGGCGTTCCTTGCCGTCGGGACTCCTGACCGTCAGGCGCATCCCTCCCTGAGGACGCAGAGCGTTGTAGAGATATTGGAGCTTCCACAGATTCTCCCGCGTGGGGACGAAGCCGTCGATTCGCAAGATCTCATCGCCGGGCATCAGGCCCTTGGCCTGAGCGTCGCTGTTGGGCTTGACGCCGGTCACCAGACATTTGTCGCCGATCGCTTGATAGCGCCAACCGTATTCGACGCGGTTGACGTGCGGCGGCGGCATGAAGAAAAGATGCGAGTCGTCGAAGTCCATCAGGGCCTGGGCGATGATGCCGAAGACCTGCCCGTTCGAGGTCGCTTCATCGATCTTCTTGTCCGCTGCGGCAAAGCGCGCGTCGAGATCGACTCCGTGGAACTTCGGGTCGTAATAGTTCTTGCGCACCTCGTCCTGGATGTTCCGCAGCATGAGGTGTCCGCGGCTGCGATCGTTCTTGCTGAACTCCTGAGCCATCGCGCATGGCGCGGCCAGCACGACGAAAAGCGCAAGGGCGGCGGGAGCGATCGATCGCATGTGCGGAAACCTTACTTGGGCGGTGGGGGTGGCGGTGGCGGCGGCGAGCTCAATCCGAGCTCCGGGAACTCCGAAACCGCCGCCCACCCGCTCGCGCCGGGGCGCCAGGCCTGCGTCGTCGCGGCCACTTGTCCGCTCTGCACCATCGCGCGCAGCGCGTCGTCCGTGTACGGGCCGTACGTCTTTCCGTCGATCGCCAGCGACCATCGCGGCGCCGCGCTCGCGCTCCCGCCGCCGCCGGGCGGGGGCGGGGGAGGAGCGCCGCCGCTCTGCTGGAAGCCGCCGCCGAAGGCGTTGCCCATCGCGCCGCCGATGGCGAAGCCGGCGCCCAAGCCTGCGCCCGCGCCGGCCAGGCCGCCGGGATTCGCGGCCGCGACCGGAATCGAGTCGGCCACCTGCAGCTGCGTGTACTGCTGCATGCGGTCGCCCAAGACGCCGAGCTTCGTCCGCTGATCGATCGCCGCTTCCACTTCCTCGGGCAGCGAGATGTTCTCGACGAAGAAGCGCGAGAGCTCCAGCCCGTACTTCGCGAACTCGGGGCCGATCGTGTCGAGCGCGGCCTGTCCGAGCTCGTCGTAGCGCGTGGCCATGTCGAGCGCGGCGATGTTCGCCGAGGCGATCGCGTCCGTCAGGCGCGAGATGATCGTCGAGCGGAGCTGCCCGAGAATGTCGTTCGTCTCCGTCAGCCCGCGCGTGCCGACCACCGTCGTGAAAAACTCCTTCGCGTCGCCGATCTTCATCGCGTACGTGCCGAAGGCGCGCAGGCGGATCATCCCGAAGTCCTTGTCGCGCATCATCACCGGATTCGTCGTGCCCCACTTCAGATCGGTGAAGAGCCGGGTGTTGAAGAAGTAGATCTCCGCCTTGAACGGCGAGGAGAAGCCGTACTTCCAGCCGCGCAGCACGGTGAGGATGGGGATGTTCTGCGTCGTCAGCTCGTAGCGGCCGGGCGTGAAGAGATCGGCGGCCTTGCCCTCGTTGACGAACAGCGCGACCTGGTTCTCGCGAACCGTGAGCTGCGCGCCCATTTTGATTTCCTGGTTGTAGACGGGGAAACGGTAGACGAGCGTGTCGTTCGACTCATCGAGCCACTGGATGATCTCGATGAACTGGCTCTTCGCCTCGGTTTTGAGATTGTCCCAAAAGCCCACGATGTTCCTCCTTGGGTGCACGGGAATGATACGGCAGACGCCGGAGTATCATTTCGCGCCATTCCGAAGGGAGAATTTACGTGAAACGACTGTCTTTGTTGCTCTGCCTCGTGGCCGCGCCGCTCTTCGGCGCAGAGGGAATGTGGATGCCGCAGCAGATCCCCCAGCTCGCGCCGGAGCTGCGGAAGCTCGGCCTCAAGATCGACCCGCAGCGCTTCGCCGACCTCACCGGCGACCCCATGGGCGCGGTCATCTCGCTCGGCGGCTGCAGCGCGTCGTTCGTATCGCCCGAGGGGCTCATCGTCACCAACCATCACTGCGGCTTCGGCGCGCTGCAATTCAACTCCACGCCGCAGCGCGACCTCATCGCCAACGGCTTCCTGGCCAAGACGAAGGACGAGGAGCTGCCCGCCGGCCCCGGCTCGCGCGTCTTCGTCACGACGCTCATCGAGGACGTCACGCCGCGCGTGACCGGCAGCCTCGCCGCGACGCTCTCCGACATCGACCGCGACAAGGCCATCGACAAGAACATCAAGGAGCTCGTCGCCGAGTGCGAGAAGCCCGGCGGCGTGCGCTGCCGCGTGGCCTCGTTCTATGAAGGCGCGTCGTACATCCGCACGACGCAGATGGAGATCCGCGACGTCCGCCTCGTCTACGCCCCCGCCCTCGGCATCGGCAACTTCGGCGGCGAGACCGACAACTGGATGTGGCCGCGCCACACCGGCGACTGGTCGTATCTTCGCGCCTACGTCGGCAAGGACGGCAAGCCGGCCGACTACTCGAAGGACAACGTTCCGTATCGCCCCGCGCACATCCTCAAGGTCTCGAACGAGGGCATCAACCCGGGCGACTTCGTCCTCGTGGCCGGCTATCCCGGCCGTACGTTCCGCTACCGCACCGCGGCCGAGGTGACGTCGATGCAGGAGTATTCGTTCCCGACGTTCGTCCGCTACGCGACGGACCTCAGCAACATCCTCCACGAGATGGGGAAGAACGACCGCAACGTCGAGATCGCGAATGCGAGCCGCATCAAGGGGATGGAGAACACGCTGAAGAACTACACCGGCTCGCTGACCGGCTTCGACAAGTTCCACATCGTGGCGCAGCGGCAGAAGCGCGAGGCCGATCTGAATTCGTGGATCGCCGCGCATCCGGCCGAGGCAAAGAAATACGCCGGCGCGCTCGACCAGCTCAACGCCTTGCAGGCGAAGGCGGCGGCAACGCGGCAGCGCGACACCGTCCACACGTGGGTCCTTCGCTCGTCGCCGATGCTGGCGCAGGCGGTGACGCTCTATCGCTTGAGCCTCGAGCGGCCGAAGGCCGACATCGATCGCGAGGCCGGCTTCCAGCAGCGCGATTGGCCGCGCATCGCCGAGGGGGTGACGCGGGCGCAGAAGTCGATCGAGCCGAAGTCCGACCGCGCCGGGCTGCGCTATTTCCTCAATGAATCGCAGAAGCTCCCGTCCGACCAGCGCATCAAGGCCCTCGACGACGCCATCGCCAAGGCCGGCGGCGTCGAGCCGTTGCTCGATCAGCTCTACGCGAATACGAAGATCGCCGATCTCAAGGAGCGGAAGGCCATGCAGGGCGAGTCGACCGCGCAGTTGGCGGCGCGCAAGGACTCGATGCTCGAGCTCGCGGCGGCGCTCTCGCCGCTGGCGCTCGAGAGCGAGGAGCGGGAGAAGGAGCTCGCCGGGGCGATGACGCGCGTCCGTCCGCTGTACCTCGAGGCGCTGCGCACGATGACCGGCGGGCGGCTGTATCCCGACGCCAACTCGACGCTGCGCATCACGTTCGGGACGGTGAAGGGCTACGCCCCGCGCGACGGCGTGGCTTACACGCCGCAGACGACGGTCGCGGGCGTGGTGCAGAAGAACACCGGGAGCGGCGAGTTCGACGCGCCGAAGGCGGAGCTCGACGCGCTGCGCGCGAACAAGACGGCGGGCTACGTCGACCCGCAGCTCGGCGCCGTGCCGGTCGACTTTCTCTCCGACGTCGACACGACCGGCGGCAACTCCGGCTCGCCGACACTCAATGCGAAAGGTGAGCTCTGCGGCCTGCTGTTCGACGGCACGTACGAGTCGCTCGGCAACGACTTCATCTTCGACCCGGCCATCACGCGGTCGATTCACGTCGACGCGGTGTACATGTTGTGGGTGATGGATGCGGTCGACGGCGCGCATAATTTACTGAAAGAGATGAACTTACCGGTGAAATTTGCGCAGTAGGCACGGGTTAGGCGTACCATACGAATATGACCGTGACGACGCTCATGACCGCGGACGAGCTCCTGCGGATGCCCGACGACGGGTATCACCGTTACGAGCTCGTCCGCGGGGAGTTGCGAACGATGACAGCGGCAGGCAATCGCCACAGCATCATTGCGGGCAGGATTCTCGGCAGGTTGTTGGCGTATGTCGAGCCGCGAAACCTCGGAGAGGTGACGGGTGCGGACGGCGGCTATTGGATCGCACGAAATCCGGATACCGTCCGCGTGCCCGATGTGGGATTCATCCGGCAGGAGCGCGCGGTGATGACGGATCATTTCTTCGATGGTCCGCCGGACCTCGCCGTTGAAGTGATCTCGCCAAACGACAGGTACACGGAAGTCGCCGACAAAACGGCGGAATGGCTCCAAGCGGGTACGCGTGCGGTCGTCGTGGTCAATCCTCGCAGGAACATTGTGATCGTTCATCGCCCGCATGGAACCGAGGATGTCACCGACACCCTCGCGGTCGAAGACATCATTCCTGGTTGGCGAATGCCTTTGACCGACGTCTTCCGCTAAACCTCCAGCACCTCCACCCACCCGCCCCGCATCCGCAAGCGCACGGTCCGATCCCTGGCGTCGCGGATCCACACGCCCGCCCGCGCGTCGGTCGAGTCGATTGTCTCGAACGTCGCCATCAACTCCTCGGCCGAGGCCATCACGACGCACTCGCCGTCGTCGAAGATCGCGCGGAGTGGGAAGTCCAGACTCATTTGACTATAATCGCGCCCCCATCAACGTTAGGAGCAGCCTCCCATGTCAGGCCACAGTAAATGGAGCACCATCAAGCACAAAAAGGGTGCAGCCGACGCAAAGCGCGGCAAAGTCTTTACCCGCATCATCAAGGAAATGACCATCGCCGCGCGCCTCGGCGGCGGTGATCCCGACGCCAACCCGCGCCTGCGCGCCGCCGTCGCCGAGGCGAAGGCGAACAACATGCCGAAGGACAACATCGAGCGCGCCATCAAGCGCGGTACCGGCGAGCTCGAAGGCGCCGCCTACGAAGAGGTTACCTACGAGGGCTACGGTCCCGGCGGCGTGGCCATCATCGTCGAGGCCCTGACCGACAATGGCAACCGCACCACCCCCGAGATCCGGCATGCCTTCGAGAAAAACGGCGGCAACCTCGGCACGCCCGGCTCGGTCAAGTTCCAGTTCGAGCGCAAAGGCTACTTCGCCGTGGAGAAGAGCGCCGCGGACGAGGACAAGCTGATGGAGATCGCCATCGAGGCCGGCGCCGACGACCTGCAGTCCGACGACCCCGACGCCTTCGAGATCTACACCTCGCCGGAGAGCTTCGAAGCCGTGCGCCAGGCGCTGGAGAACAACAAGATCGCCACGATCGAGGCGAAGCTCGGCATGATCCCGGCGAACTACGTCAGCCTCGACGAGAACAAATCGAAGCAGGTGATGAAGCTCCTCGAAGCGCTCGACGATCACGACGACGTGCAGAACGTCTGGTCGAACTTCGACATCCCCGCGGAGATGATGGAAACGGCGTAACCCGCGGGCCTGTCCCACACGATCGAATACCGCCACAGCAGATGCTCGCGCACGCGCGCCCCGGGCAGCGCCGCGGACGCCGTGCGCGTCGCTTCATCGATCGTCAGGTAGCGCTCGTTGCGGCCGTGGCGCCAGAACGCGCGGCGCAGCTTCCAGCCGGTGAGGCGGAAGCCGGCCACGAGCGCGGCGGCGTTGACGATCGGGTTCGTGCGGTGCATCACGTCGAGCACCAAGAGGCGTCCGCCCGGCTTGAGCGACCGCGCCATCGCGCGCAGCGCATCGCCCAGGTCGACGTGGTGCAGCGTCGCGATGCTGACGATGCAGTCGTAGGCGTCGGGGCGATCGCGCAGCCAATCGAAGAGATCGGCGCAGACGAAGTCGATCGACGGCGCCCGCCGCTTCGCCTCGGCGATCATTGCCGGCGAAAAGTCGATCGCGATCACGCGCTCGAACGACGAAGCCAGCCGCCGCGCCATCGTGCCGATCCCGCAGCCGACCTCTAGCGCCGTTCCGCCGCCGCGCGGCAGTTGGCCGAGCAGCCATTCCTCGGCGGGCCCGAGGCGGTCGGGCATCAGCGGCGCCATCGCGTCGAACTCGGCGCGGATCTCGGCCGGCGACGCGGTCGTCGGCATCACTCCTCTTTCTTGATCTCGATCGCCGTCTTCGGCTCTTCCTCTTTCGGCGGCCGCGGCGGGATGGTCATATTCGTCAGATCGAACGCGTTCGGAATGCCCTGCCAGTTGCGCGACCCGAACGATCCGGGCAGCGGCGGCATGAGCGGCAGATAGAACAGACGGACGGGGCCGATCGGCGTCTTGAGCTCGACCCAGCCGGCGTGCCAGCGCACGCGCCGCGCGTCGACCGGGTGGATCGGGCTGTCGACGTAGCGCCACGGCAGCGCCGCCTCTTCCATCCCGCTGCGGGTGAAGACCGGCGCGTTGTCCGCCGCCGCGGCGGCGACCGCAAGCCCGAGGAGGAGCGCGGTAAACAAGCCCGACTTTCGCACGTTGCAATTATGACGCGCCTGAGGCACCGTGCGTTTCGTGCTCTCGCTCGCACTGCTGACGGACCTCTACGAGCTCACCATGGCCTACGGCTACTTCCGGGCCGGCAAGGAGCGCGACGAGGCCGTCTTCCACCACGTTTTTCGCGAGAACCCGTTCGACGGCGGCTACACCGTCGCCGCCGGACTCGAGACGGCCATCGAATATCTCGACCACTTCCGCTTCAGCGACGACGACCTCGGATATCTCGCCGGACAAAAAGGCAACGACGGCGGCCGTCTCTTTCCGGATGATTTTCTCGAGTACCTCCGCGACATGCGCTTCGCCTGCGACGTCGACGCGGTGCCCGAGGGGACCGTCGTCTTCCCGCACGAGCCCCTCCTGCGCGTGCGCGGGCCCATCCTGCAGGCGCAGCTCGTCGAGACTGCGCTCCTCAACATCGTCAATTTCCAGACCCTCATCGCCACGAAGGCGGCGCGCGTCGTCTGGGCGGCCAAGGGCGATCCCGTCATCGACTTCGGCCTGCGCCGCGCGCAAGGGATCGACGGCGGTTTGGCCGCGAGCCGCGCCGCGTACATCGGCGGCTGCGCGTCGACGTCGAATGTTCTGGCCGGCGCGAAATACGCGATCCCGGTGAAGGGAACGCACGCGCACAGTTGGGTCATGTCGTTCGACTCCGAGCGGGAGGCGTTCGCGAAATACGCCGAGGTCATGCCGAACAACGTCCTGCTCCTCGTCGACACCTACGACACCATGCAGGGCGTCGCGCACGCGATCGAAGTGGGACGGCAGTTGCGCGCGCAGGGGCACGAGCTGATCGGCATCCGGCTCGACTCCGGCGATCTCGCGTACCTCTCGAAAGAGGCGCGGCGGATGCTCGACGAGGGCGGCTTCCCGAAGGCCGCGATCGCCGCCAGCAACGACCTCGACGAGCACGTCATCGCGAGCTTAAAAGAGCAGGGCGCGCGCATCGACGTCTGGGGCGTCGGCACGAGGATGATCACGGCCTTCGACCAGCCCGCCCTCGGCGGCGTGTACAAGCTCACCGCGCTCAAGCCGCATGGCGGCGCGTGGGAGTACCGCGTGAAGATATCCGAGCAGGCCGTGAAGACGTCGACGCCGGGCCTCTTGCAGGTGCGGCGCTTCCCCGACGCCGACATGATCCTCGACGAGCTGACGCCGGAGCCGACGCGGACGATCGTCGATCCGCTCGATCTCACGCGCCGCCGCACCGTCGCCGACGACGCGCCGCACGAGGACCTCCTCGTGCCGGTCTTCCGCCAAGGCCGTTGCGTCTACGCGCTCCCGTCGATCGAGGAGATCCGCGCCCGCCGCGCCGCGCAGCTCGCCCGCTTTCACGACGGCGTGAAGCGCTTCGTCAATCCGCATCAGTATCCGGTGGGGCTGGAGGAGCGGTTGTATGAGTTGAAGACTCGGTTGATCCTGGAGGCGCGGGGTTCTTAGGTTCTTAGGTTCTTAGGTTCTTAAGTTGTACAAACCTAAGAACCTAAGAACCTAAGAACCTAAGAACTCAAGAACCTAAGAACCGCACCGCCATGAACCTCATCTTCTCCATCGCCGACTACGACTACTTCGCCGACGACCTCCTGCGCGCGGGCGCGTTCGAGCGCGGCGTCGTCGAGCGCAGCGTTTTTCCCGACGGCGAGCATTACCTGCGCGTCGCCACGGACGTCTTCGAACGCGACGTCATCGCCGTCGGCGGCACCATCTCCGACGCGGCCATGCTCGAGCTCTACGACCTTGCCTGCGCCGTCGTGGAGAACGGCGCCTCGACGCTCACTCTCATCGTGCCGTGGTACGGCTACGCCACCATGGACCGCGCCGCGCACGCCGGCGAGGCCGTGACGGCGAAAAACCGGGCGCGCATCTTCTCGTCGATCCCCGACGCGAAGCTCGGCAATCAGATCCTCCTGCTCGACCTGCACAGCGAAGGCATCCCGCACTACTTCGAGGGGAGCCTCCACCCGGTGCACGTCTCCGGCGCGCCGGTGATTCACGAGCTGGCGCGCGAGCTCGGCGGCGCCTCGTTCGTCGTCGGCTCGACCGACGCCGGCCGCGCCAAGTGGGTGGAGTCGCTCGCCAACGCCCTGGGCGTCCCCGCCGCCTTCGTCTACAAGCGCCGGCGCGGTCCGGAGGAGACGGAAGTCACGGCGGTGAGCACGCGGTTGGGCGGCGAGACCGTGGTGATCTACGACGACATGATCCGCACCGGCGGTTCGCTCCTCAACGCGGCGCGTGCCTACCGCGACGCCGGCGCCGGGAAGCTGGTCGCCATTGCCACGCACGGCGAGCTGCCGGGCGATGCGCTGGAGCGCTTGCAGTCGAGCGGATTGTTCGCCGCCATCGCCTGCACGAGCTCCCACCCGCGCGCGGTGGCGCTGCGCGAGCGCGGCCTCATCGTGCGCTCGGTCGCGGATTTGTTTTGCCGCTACCTGCGATGACGGCGATCGCCGCGGCGATGGCCAGGGCCGCGCCGGTGTGGAACGCCGCGCGCGGCGACACGCGCTCGTACAGGCCGCCGAAGAGCGCCGTGCCGGCGAGGACGAAGAGGCCGCTGGCGAGGTAGTAGATGCCGAACGACTTGCCGCGGATCTCCGCCGGCACGAGGTCGCTGATCCAGGCGCGCTCCGCCCCTTCGCTCAGGGTGAACGGCACCGCATACGCGACGAAAAGCGCGAAGAAAAACGCCGTGTTGTGCGCGAACGGAAAGATGAAATAGATGATCGCGTACGAAAGCCACCCGGCGACGAGGAGCTTCTTCCGGCCCGACGTATCCGAGCGCGAGCCGGCGGAGGTGGAGAACAGCGCCTTGATCACATGGTGCGCGCCCCAGAGCGCGGGCAGCATCGCCGTCGACACCCCCGCTGCGTGGGCCTGCAGGATGAGATAGACGTCGCTCGAATTCGCCAACGAAAAAAGCGAGATCGCCGACAAGGCCACCCAAAACCGTGGGGGACAGGCACTCTTGCCTGTCCCCCCTGTGGCATCGGGGGACAGGCGCGAGCGCCTGTCCTCCACCAGGAACGCCAGCAACAACACCACCGCGATGGCGCCGGGGATCACGGCGATGAGGAAGATGGTGCGGAGAGGAAGCTTCAGCGCGTCGAGGAACAGCAGCGCCAGCAGCGGCCCCACCACCGCCCCGGTGTGATCGAGCGCGCGGTGGAATCCAAACGCCTTCCCGCGGCTCTCCTCGGGTGTCACATCCGCGATCATCGCGTCGCGCGGCGCGGAGCGGATGCCCTTCCCCGTGCGGTCCATGAGGCGCGCTGCCAGCACCGAGGGCCATCGCGAGGCCACGGCGATCCAACCGCGCGACAGAGCCGCCAAGAGGTACCCGCAAACGATCAGCGGCTTCCGCCGCGGCATCCGGTCCGACATCGCACCGGCGGCGAGCTTCAGCACCGAGGCCAGCGCATCCGCCGTTCCTTCGATGATCCCGACGATCAGCGGCGTGGCGCCCAAGGTCGTGGTCAGGAACACCGGCAGCAGCGGATAGATCATCTCGCTGGCCGAGTCGTTCAGCAGCGAGACCACGCCGAGGAGAATCACTTGCGGGCGCAGTCGCTGCTTCACGCGGCGCAGCATACAATCCCGCGCGGTTTTCGAAAGGAGCACCTCTACCATGGCAACGATCAAGAAAGTCGGCGTCCTCGGCTGCGGCCTGATGGGCTCCGGCATCGCCCAGACATGCGCGCAGGCCGGCTACGACGTCGTCGTGCGCGAAGTCGAGCAGCAGTACCTCGACAAAGGCTTCAAAGGCATCGAGAAGTCCCTCGGCCGCTTCGTCGACAAAGGCACGATGAGCGCCGCCGACCGCGACGCCTGCGTCGGGCGCATGAAAGGTACCACGTCGCTCGACGACCTCGCCGGCTGCGACGTCGTCATCGAAGCGATCATCGAGAACGCCGCGCTCAAGCGCGAGACCTACGCGCAGCTCGACAAGATCGTGAAGCCGGAGGCGTTCTTCGCCTCGAACACGTCGTCGCTCACGATCACCGAGCTGTCGATGGCCACGGCCCGGCCGAAGCAATTCGTCGGCCTGCACTTCTTCAATCCCGTGCCGATGATGAAGCTCGTCGAGGTCGTGCGCACGATCCTCACCTCGGACGAGACGTTCGACAGCGCCTTCGCGTTTGCGAAGTCCCTCGGCAAGGAGCCGGTGGCCTGCCGCGACAACTCCGGCTTCATCGTCAACCGCCTCCTGGTGCCGTATCTCCTCGACGCCATTCGCGCTTACGAGGAAGGCGTCGGCTCGATCGAGGACATCGACAAGGCCATGCAGCTCGGCTGCGGCTATCCGATGGGACCGTTCACGCTGCTCGACTTCGTCGGCCTCGACACCACGTATTACATCGCCAACATCATGTTCGAGGAGTTCCGCGAGCCGGCATACGCGCCGCCGCCGCTGCTCAAACGGATGGTGCTGGCGGGACGTCTGGGCAGAAAATCCGGACGGGGTTTCTACAACTATCAATCGTAGGCGGTCTTGATCGCGACCGGGCGGCCCTGAAGCGCCATCCTAGATCGTTGCGAACAACGTCCGCGCTCGCTGCCTGAATTCGTCATCCTCGGGCTTCCATTCCGGATAACCCCGCGCGTCGATCACCTTCTGCAACTCGCCGCGCGCGTCCGCCTTGCGACCTTCGTCGAGATACAGCTCCGCGAGAAAGAAATGCGAGGCGGTTCCGTCGGGATCGTATCGGAGCGACGCTTTCAGATGCTCCTCTGATTTCGCATTGCTGCCGCCGAAGAGCCGCGGCACCTTGAAGTACCAGCGGCCGAGCGCGCGATCGGCAGAGCCGTGCTCGAACGTCGGGTCGATCCGCAGAACCGTTTCGAGCTCGTTCTTGATCGGACCGCGGTACTTGAGGCCCTGACGCACGCCGTACGATTCGGCGAGTGCGCCCATGTTGGCAGCGAGCCAGAAATGTCCTTCGGGGCGATTCGGC
>DATDFB010000051.1:0-35904 GCA_036522835.1 Thermoanaerobaculia bacterium
CAAGCGGCACGCTTCTGATGGAGGTAATTTTGCTCCGATGGAGCGGGAATGTTTCCAAACGATGAAGTATCTGTTTCGAAGGTAAGCGTGCTGCTTCCAACTGAGCTAGATCTCTGACAACGGAGCTAGATTTCTGGCAACGGAGCTGGATTTCTTCCAACGGAACGGGATTCCTTCCAACGGAACGGGATTCCTTCCAACGGAACGGGATTCCTTCCAACGGAACGGGATTCCTTCCAAGGGAACGGGATTCCTTCCAAGGGAACGGGATCGCTTCCAACGGAGATCTGTCAAGACTGTAACGGAAGCAAATTCGCCACTAATTCTGCCGTGAGCGGCTGCGACCGCCGATTACTTATGCGATCTCTCGGAGATTACGCTGCATCCGAGGAAAGACCCGGCTCGGCGGTATGCTCGAGTGCTTCGTTGCAGGTCTTCGGTGTATTGTTGTATGTTGAAGGCGGGGTCGACGAGCAGACACTCTTGCTCGCTGCACCGTTGCACGCAGTTCCTTCGCGTAGCCGAGACTTCATTCGTTTTCGTGATTCTCAGCGATGGCGTCGGTCGGGCTAACAATCCTTAGCCTGCCAAAGGCACAACCATCGGCCTCAACTCTGCCATGTCGAGGGGGCCGGCATCCCAGCCGCAAACGCTCACACCATGTCATTTATCGTAATTCTGCCTCGTGCGTAGCGGTCTGCCTTCCGGGCATGACCGCGGTGGCGGGCAGTTGATGGCTCTCGCACACCAGCTCTGGTGTAGAGGCGTTGTCCGGTAGTGGGATATGGAAGTTGTTCGCGGCTGTGTAGTACGGCTAGGACGTTGCTATGCGACGGGCGGGCGGGGCGGGCGGGCTGTGTAGCACGGCGGGGCGGTGTCAGAGCGGGTCGAGGGGGCTGCGAACGCCTCTTGCGCCTAGGCGGAGGACGTGGGTGTAGATCATCGTCGTGGCGACGTCGCGGTGGCCGAGGAGCTCCTGGATCGTGCGGATGTCGTGGCCGCGCTCGAGGAGGTGGGTGGCGAAGGTGTGGCGGAAGGTGTGGCAGGTCACTCGCTTGGCGAGGCCGGACTGCAGGGTGGCGGTGCGGACGGCGCGCTGGATGACCGTTTCGTGGAGGTGGTGGCGGCGCTCCGTGCCGGTCCCCGTTTCTTTGTAGCGGGAGGTGGCGGGGAAGACCCACTGCCAGCCCCAATCTTTCGGGGCGCCGGGGATTTTTCGCGCGAGGGCGTCGGGAAGGGCGACGGCACCGAAGCCGGCCGCGAGGTCGTCATTGTGCAACTCGCGGACGGTCTCGAGATGGCGGCGCAGCGGCGCGATCGCCACCTCCGAGAGCATCGTGGCGCGGTCGCGCTTTCCTTTCGTGTCGCGCACCATGAGCTGTTTGCGGGAGAAGTCGACGTCTTTGACGCGCAGCATCAAGGCTTCCATCAGGCGCAGACCGGAACCGTACAGGAGCTGCGCGACCAGACGCGACGGGCCGCGCATGCGCTCGATGACGATGCGCACTTCTTCGGGCGTCAATACGACCGGCAAGTGCATCGGCCGGCGCGCGCGGATGACGTCCTGCAGCCACGGCAGCGGGTCCTGCAGAACGTGGCGGTATAGAAACAGCAGCGCATTGAGCGCTTGATTTTGCGTCGATGCGGCGACGTGGTCGTCAATGGCCAGGCTGCTCAGGAAGGCATTGACCTCGTCGGCGCCCATTGACGAGGGATGGCGCTTGTTGTGAAACAGAATGAAGCGCTTCGCCCACATCAAATACGCTTCCTCGGTTCGGGGGCTGTAGTGGCGGGAGCGGATGGCATCGCGGAGGCGGTCGAGAAGTTTCGGCGGCTGCGTCATAGCAACCTAGCTTCCCTCGGAGTCCGGATGAAGACAAGGATCTACTCCGTGTAGAGTCGGACGGAAACTATGCGCGTCAGAATCGTTCTCGTAGAGCCGCGCGAGGCCGGCAACGTCGGCGCCGCCGCGCGGGCGATGAAGAATTTCGGCTTCACCGACCTCTGGATCGCCGGCGCCGGCGAGGAGCGGACGGACGACGTTTCGTCCTGGTGGGCGGTGGGGGCGAACGACGTTGTGCTGTCCGCGACACGCGTGGCGACGCTGGATGAGGCGCTCGCCGACTGCCACCTCACCGTCGCCACGACTGCCGTGCGCGAGCGCAATGTGCTCGAGCAGCTCACGCCGCATGAGGTGGCGGAGCTGGCGGCGGAAACGCTCGGCGACGAGCATCGCCTCGGCCTCGTCTTCGGGCGGGAGCGGTGGGGGCTCTCAGGACGCGAGATCGCGCTGTGCCAGCGCACGGCGTCGATTCCGACCTGGCCGGAGTTCCCGACGATGAATCTGGCGCAGTCGGTGGCGATTTTCTGCTATGAGCTCGGCCGCGGCCTCCGCGCGAAACCGGGAGAAAAGGATCCGGCGCCGCATCAGCTGATTCAGCACCTCCATGCGCACGCGCGGGCGCTTTTCAATGAAGTGGGCTACTTCGGCGACAAAAGCCCGGACCGTATGTGCGCGGAGCTGCAGGCGCTCGCCGCGCGGGCGAAGCTCTCGACGCGCGAGGCGTCGCTGCTGCTGTCGCTACTGCGCCACATCGAGCGGCGCTGAGACGATGCCCCGGCATTCGCCGAAGCCGATCCGCAGTTCCTCGCGCACGCAGTAGGCGCGCATGATGACTTCGTCGCCGTCCTCGAGGAAGGTGCGCTCCTCCCCCGTCGGCAGGGTGGCGCGCTCGGTGCCGCGCCAGGTGAGCTCGAGCAGCGACCCGCGCGACGACTTCGACTCGCCGGAGATCGTGCCGCTGGCGAGGAGATCGCCCGGCCGCAAGTTGCACCCGTTCGATGTGTGGTGCGCGACCATCTGACCGAAGGTCCAGTACATGTTGCGGAGGTTGCCGCGGCTGAGGCGGACGGGATCGATGCGCTGCTCGCGCATCTTGGCCGACGAGAGGAGGACATCGACGGTGACGTCGAGCGCGCCGGCGCCGGGTTCGTCGAGGTGCTCGAGCGGCGGCGGATCGCCGTCGCCGCGCGGCGGCGGCGCAACGCGGAAGGGCTCGAGGGCTTCGGCGGTCACGACCCACGGCGAGATGGACGTGGCAAAGCTCTTGGCCAGGAATGGGCCGAGCGGCTGGTACTCCCACGTTTGGATGTCGCGCGCGGACCAGTCGTTGACGATGCAGTAGCCGAAGATGTGTGCGCGCGCGTCGGCGATCGGGATCGATACGCCGAGGTCGTTGCCTGGACCGATGAACGCGCCGATCTCCATCTCGTAATCGAGGCGGCGCGACGGCGCGAACGACGGCGGCGGCCCTTCGCCGACGACTTGCCCGCGCGGCCGCCGCACCGGCGTGCCGCTAACGACGATCGACGACGCGCGGCCGTGATAGCCGACCGGAATCCACTTGTAGTTCGGCAGCAGCGGGTTGTCGGGACGGAACATCGAGCCGACGTTCGTGGCGTGGTGGATGGAGGCGTAGAAGTCGGTGTAGTCGCCGATCGCGCACGGCAAAAGCATCTCCGTGTCGCGGCGCGGGAGGAGGTGCTTGGTGACGCGGTAGCGGTCGGGCGCGCCGTCGCGTAGGAGCTCGGTGAGGCGCTCGCGCAGCGCGCGCGCGGCGCTCGGGCCCTTGGCCATGAGCGCATTGAGCGCCGGCTGCAGCACGGCGTCCTCGGCGATCAGCCCTTCCTCGTGCAGCGCGGCGAGGTCGAGGACGCGGTCGCCGATGGCAGTGCCGATCCGCGCGCGCCGGCCGGAGCGGAAGACGCCCAGGGGGAGATTCTCGAGGGGAAAATCCCCGCGGACGTCGTTGGCGGATTCGATCCACGATTTCATGCGAGGGCGCCCCTCACCCGGCGCTTCGCGCCACCCTCTCCCCGCGCAGCGGGGAGAGGGGTCTTTTTCATGTGAGCCATCCGAGCTCCTTCAGGTCGTTGACGGGCTCTTCGAATGAGCAGGAGCCGAAGGAAATCGCGAATTCGCCGCGCAGCCGCGCCAAATCGGAGGTCAGCACGGCGTGGCCGCGCCACGAGGCGGCGTCGTCGTCGAACGCGAACGCCTGCGCGTCGCCATCGTCGAGGACGGCCTCGGCGCGCGGCAGGAGCGCGGCGGCCATGAAGACGTTGACGAAGCCGTGCATCGTGCCTGTCGGCGCATTCGACTCATACGTCAGCGGGCGGACGCAGCGGACGGGATGATGCAGTCCCGCGGTGGCCTTGAAGGCGACGCCGTGACGCGCGCAGGCGCGCATGAAGTTGGCGATGTCGGCGGAAGAGGGGAAGGCGTCGGGGGTCAGGCCGCCGGTGCGGATCTTGGCGCGCAGATTCTCGTGCACGGCGATGTGCTCGAGCAGATCGAGGTCGGCGATCTCGACGTAGACCGTGCGATCGCCAGCCTCTTGGCCGATGCGATGAACATCCTCCTCCGTCTCCGCTTTCACTTCATCGACGCCGATCACACTCGCCGGCACATCGGAAGGCACCTCCGGCGCGCGCGCGGCGGGAACGACGAAGCGGCCGAGCATCCAGGCGTGCTCGCCTTCGCGGTAGCGCGCGTAATTCCCGAGCGCCTGCTCCATCGACAGCGCCGCGGGCGGGAAGAGGCCCGCGTAGTCGATCAGGTGCGCGAGAAGTGTTTGGAGAGACCTTGCCAGCATTTCCAGTAGTCCCGCTGCAACTGCTCGCATTCGAGCGCGAACTTCGTCGGGCGGAGGATGAATTGCGTCTCGAACATGAATGCAAGCGTGTCGCCGAGGTAGCGCGGCTCGAGCTGGGCGTCGCTCGCCTGCGCGAACGTGGCGGCGTCGGGCCCGTGCCCCGACATGCAGTTGTGCAGGCTCGCCCCGCCCGGCACGAAGCCCTCGGACTTCGCATCGTACACGCCGAAGATCAGCCCCATGTACTCGCTCATGATGTTGCGGTGGAAGTAGGGCGGACGGAAGGTGTGCTCGGCAACCATCCAGCGCGGCGGGAAGATGACGAAGTCGGCGTTCGCGGTGCCGGGGACCACGGACGGCGACGTCAGCACGGTGAAGATCGACGGATCGGGATGGTCGAAGGAGACGGTGTTGACGGCGTTGAAACGGCGGAGGTCGTACTTGTACGGCGCGTAGTTGCCGTGCCAGGCGACGACGTCGAGCGGCGAGTGATCGATGCGCGCGCGCCAGAGGCGGCCGGCGAATTTGGCGACGAGCTCGAAGTCGCCCTCGACGTCCTCGAACGCGGCGACAGGGGTGAGGAAGTCGCGCGAATGGGCGAGGCCGTTCGCGCCGATGAGGCCAAGGTCCGGCAAACGAAACAAGGCGCCGTAGTTCTCGCAGACGTAGCCGCGCGCGGCGCCGTCGGGAAGGGCGACGCGGAATTTGATGCCGCGCTGGATGACGGCGATCTCGCCCGGCTCGACGTCGATCGTGCCGAGCTCCGAGGCGATGGAGAGCCTCCCCTGCTGCGGGACGATGAGGAGCTCGCCGTCGGCGTCGTAGAAGAAGCGGTGCTCCATCGAGCGCGTGGCGACGTAGACGTGCGTGGCCATGCCGCTGTGCATCAGCGAATCGCCGTTGCCGCAGATGGTGATCAGGCCGTCGACGAAGTCGATCGGCTCACTCGGGATGGGGAAAGGATCCCAGCGCAATTGGTTTGGGGGCGTGTCGGCGTAGTCGCAGCGGAGGCGCGCATCGGCGTAGGGCGCGTAGGGCTCGTGAAGGACGGACGGGCGAATGCGATAGAGCCAGCTTCGGCGATTGTGCGGGCGCGCGGCGGTGAACGGCGTGCCACTCAGTTGCTCGGCGTAGAGCCCGCGAGCGACTTTTTGAGGCGAGTTTTGGCCGACGGGCAAGATGCCGTGAATCGCTTCCGTGGCGAAGTCGTTGCCGAAACCGGATTGGTACATGTGCGTCTGGACAGCGGCGGCATGGCCGCCGCACTCCACATCACAGGTTGCCGCGCCGCTCCTGTTCGTGCTCGATCGATTCGAAGAGGGCCTTGAAGTTCCCCTTGCCGAAGCCGCGCGAGCCTTTGCGCTGGATGATCTCGAAAAAGAGCGTGGGGCGGTCCTCGAGCGGCTTGGTGAAGAGCTGCAGGAGGTAGCCTTCGTCGTCTTTGTCGATGAGGATGTCGAGCGCGCGGATCTGGTCCATCGACTCCTCGATCTCGCCGACGCGCTTCGGCAGCTCTTCGTAGTACGAGTCGGGGATCGACAGGAACTCCACGCCGTTCGCCTTGAGACGCGTGACGGACTCGATGATGTCGCCGCAGAGCAGCGCCACGTGCTGCACGCCGGGGCCGCCGTACCACTCGAGGTATTCGTCGATCTGGCTCTTCTTGCGGCCGGGCGCCGGCTCGTTGATCGGGAACTTCACCACGCGGTTCTCGTCCGACATGACGATCGACATCAGCGCGGAGTACTCGGTGGAGATGTCCTTGTCGTCGAAGGTGATGTAGCGCGTGAAGCCCATCACCTTCGAATAGAACTCGGCCCACTCGTTCATCTTCCCGAGCTCGACGTTGCCGACGATGTGGTCGACGACGAGAAGTCCCGCGCTGTCGCCCTGCACCTCGGCGGGCTGATAGCCGGGCAAAAACGGGCCGCGATAGTCATGGGTGGAAATGAAGGAGTGAAGCGTGTCGCCGTACGTGTGGATGGCGGCGCGGCGAACGCTGCCGAAGTCGTCGCGGACGTCGTGCGGCTCGACGGCGGGCTTCGCGCCGCGGCGCACGGCTTCGTTGAAGGCGAAGTCGGCGTCGTCGACGAGAAGGGCGATGTCGATCACGCCGTCGCCATGCTTGCGGATGTGCTCGGCGGCGGGATGGCCGTCGCGCAGCGGCGACGTGACGACGAAGCGGACTTTCCCCTGCCCCAGCACATAGGAGGCGGTGTCGCGGTTGCCGGTCTCGAGGCCGGAGTAGGCGATCTGCGAGAAGCCGAAGGCGTTGCGGTAGAAGAACGCGGACTGCTTGGCGTTGCCGGCCCAAAATTCGACGTGATGGACGCGCTTGAGCTTCAGCGGGTTCTCGCCGCGGCGCGCGGCGGGGGCGGAGAGATCGGTGGCGATGGCGGTCATGATGCGATGAGCTCCTACAACTTCAGGACCAGCTTGGTCATGTCGTGCTGATTGCCGTCGGGATCGGTCCCATACCCGCGGACGACGTACGACTCGAAGCCGAGCTCCTGCAGGGTCTTGACGGCGTCGGCCTCGAGGTCGGAGATCAGCATGCAGCTCAAATGGCGGAGGCCGTTCTCGCGGCCGATGTCGATGAACTGATTGACGAGCATCGTGCCGAGGCCGACGCCGCGGTAGGCCGGATCGATCATCCACTTGACGCGGCCGACGAGGCGCAGCGGCCCTCCCTCACGGCGGTGCAGCGTGCAGTCGGCGATGATGCGGTGGCCGTCGAGCGCGAGCAGCGGGAAGACCTTGGCGTAGTCGATGTTGCGGCCCCAGCTCTCGATCAGAGCATGGCTGTCGATCGGGTCCCACGCGAAGCGCCGATAGTCGAGCGGCAGGCGCTGAAAGAATGCGTACAGTTCCTCGGTATCGCGCTCGGCGAAGGGGCGGAGGAGGACCTTGCGGCCGTCGCGAAGGACGGTTTCCTGCGGGTATCTGTGCGGCATGCGGCGGAGGATATATCACGCTTCGGCGCGGCGTTTCACGGCCCGCAGCCACATGCGCCGGATGATGCCGCTGCCGGGGCGAATGACAAACCAATAGAGTGCGAATCTGCGCTTCGCTTTGGCGTCGGCGGCGAAGACGCGCGTCTCTGTGGTGACGCGGCAGCCGCGCGCCTCCGGGGCGATGAGGAAGTTCATGGCGGCGTCGACGCCGCGGGCGATGTGCGTGCCGACGACGATCTCGCGCGGCGGCTCGTCGGCGAGATAGCGGAAGGTGGTCTGCGTGGCGACGTCGAGGATCGGCTTCGTCTTCCCGGCATTGAGGATCCCCTCGGGCAGCCTGCGGCCGCCGCGGCGGATCCAGGTCAGCGCGCGAAAGAACGCGATCTCGTCCGCACGCACGGCGCGGATGGCCTCGTAGATGCGCTGCGGCTCCGCGTCGACGTGAATCGCATGCATTTCGCGGAACTGCCAGCGCGGCATGGCCTCGTCGAGGCGCATCACGTGACGATCGTCTGCCGCGCCTCCTGCCGCTTCCACCGTTCGGTGCGCAGGATGTCGTCGACGACGTCGAATGCCGCGTCGATCTCCTCGTCCGTCGTGTAGAAGTGCGGCGAGAAGCGCACGCCGTTGTGCGGGCGGAAGTCGCAGACGATGTCCTCGGCGTTGAGCTCGAGCGCAACTTCGCGGCCGTGCGGGATGAGCATGGAGATCGAGCCGCCGCGGCGGTGCGGCTCGCGCGGCGTGCGGAGCTCGATGCCGCGGCGGTCGCAGTGGTCGATGATGCGCTGCGTCTGCCGCAGCGACTTCTTGCGCACCTCGGCCAGGTCCGCCTCGGCGATGATCTTCGGCCCCTCGCGCGCGGCGTACAGCGCAGGAATCGGCGGCGTGCCGAGGGCGAAGCGCAGCGCATCGTCGCGGAAGCGCATCGGCGGCGGCTCGAAGCCGAATGGATTCGCGTGCGCCATCCATCCGGTGAAGCTGGGCTCGAGCGTCGGCCGCAACGCGGGATCGACGTAGAGAAACGTGCCGCCGGGGCCGCCGCAGAGCCACTTCAGGACGCCGCCGACGGCGATCGGCACGTCCCACGCCTGCACGTCGATCGGAGCGATGCCGGCGCTTTGGAAGACGTCGAGCACCAGCGTCGCGCCGACGTCGCGGCAGCGTTTCGCCACGGCCTCGACGTCGACCATGAACGACGACTCGAAGAGGACGTGGGCGAGCGGTACGAGCTGCGTCCGCTCGTCGATGGCGCTCAGCAATCGATCGAGATCGAACCCGAGGCCGCTGTGGTCGTGCGGGATGGTGATGACCTCGGCGCCGAGGCGCTGGGCCAGGCGGTCATAGATGTAGCGGACGGAGGGGAACTCGCCGTCGACGGTGACGACTTTGTTGCGCGCGCCGCCGTAGTCGAACGACGAGAGCACGACCGCCTCGGCCGTCGTGACATTGGGGAGCATCACGACGGAGCCGCGCGGCGCGCCGATCAGCGGCGCGATGACGTCGCCGATTTCGATCGACATCATCCACCACTTGTCGCCCCACGCCCGCACGCCGCGCGTGGCCCAGAGGCCGGCGTACTCGGCAAGCGCGTCGCGGGCCGCCTCGGGCATCGCGCCAAGGGAGTGGGAGACGAGGTACTTGGTCTTCTCGAGAATGGGAAAACGGCCGCGGAAGCGGAGCAGCGCGTCGCTCACGCCTTCACCGCGTAGTCGTCGCCGTAGAACTTGCTCGTGATCCCCGTGTGGAACTCGATGGCCTTCACCGGCGCGTACTTCGGCGTGCCGCAGCACGGGAGGACTTCAAGCGTCTCCTCTTCCCAGACGTAGACGGCCATCGGCAGCGAGACGCGCGGCTGCCGGCGCTGCGCCGCGTCGCGCGGCTTGCTGACGCGGTGCGTGGTCGAGGGGAAGACGTCGTTGCTGATGCGCTGCATGTAGTCGCCCGTATTGAGGATGATGGTGCCGCGCGGCGGCGTGAGGCGCACCCACTTCATGTTCCGCCGGTTCAGCACCTGCAGCCCCTCGGCGCGCGGCGCGGGGAGGAACGTGAACATGTCGACGTCTTCGTGGCCGAGGAGGCGCGCGGCGCCGGAAGCGTCGTCGTCGTCGGACATCGGCGGGTAGTAGTTGAGGCGGAGGCCGAAGTTCGTGCCGGTGAGCTGGCGGTCGTAGAGATGCGGATCGCAGCCGAGGTAGGCGAGGAGGGCTTGCATGACCGGCAGGATCAACGCCTCATGCGCGCGCACGATCGGCTCGAAGACGTTCGTGTCGTCGGCGCTCGGCCAAAACTCCTCCGGACGCTCGAATGCGCGCCGGCAGAACACCCACCCCTCCACGAGATCGGGATGCATGTTGCTCGTCTCTCGGATCGGGAAGTAGCCCTGATTCACGGAGCCGTGCCGCTGCGCGCGGAAGCGCATCTTCTCGTCGAGCGTGAGACGCGTGAAGATGTTCTCGATGCGCGCCTCGGCGGCATCGTACAAAGCGGGATCGACACCGTGCCCGTCGAGAATGGCGAAGCCAATCTCGCGCAATGCCTCGCCGAGGTCTTGCGCGAAGGTGGGCGAGCGCATGTCGCAGGTGCGAACCACGAACTCGTCGTCGAACTGCTCGTCGTCCGGCGTCTCCGCGAGGTGATAGCTCTGCCGCTTGGCCACCCCTTCGTAGCGGATGAAGTCCTGGTTGCGGGCACGGATACCGTCGTTTTGCGCCATTGCCGTGCGACATAATCGCACGCATGGAGCGCAAGTTCGAAGGGCCGCCGTCGCTGTCGATCGGCGCGGTCTCGTCGCTCGAGCTGCACGACGACACGGTCGAGCAGCTCCTCTACGTCTTCGACGGCAGCGGCACCGCGAACGGCATCGCCGTCGAGCGCGACACCGCGATCCACGTGCCGCCCGGCGCTTCGCTCGATCTGCGCGGCGCGATGACGATCGTCTTGTCGACGTGCCCGGTGTCACAGCCGCGGGGGGTTCCTCGCTCCGCTCGGAATGACACCCGGATCGTGCGGCTCGAAGATCAGCCGGTCGAGCGCACCGGCGACCGCTGGTACCGCGAGCTCATTCAGGGCGAGACGACGATGTTCGTCGGCTCCATCCCTCCCGGCCGCGCGCCCGACCACTTTCACCTCTACGAGGAAGTGCTCTGCATCCTCGACGGCACCGGCATCATGCACAAGGCCGGCGAGCCCGACGCGCCGCTCGCGCGCGGCGCCTGCGCGTTCCTGCCGCGCACGACGAGGCACTGCGTCGAGAACACCGGCAGCGGCGAGCTACGTCTCCTCGGCGTTTTCCATCCGGCCGGCAGCCCCGCGGTGCGCTATCCGGCCTGAGACGTAGAGCACGACGCCGATCGCCGCCCACACCGCGACGAGGATGATGAGGTCGCGGTCGCGCAACTGCAGTACGATGAGCATCCCCATCGCCGCGATCGACAGCCACGCCGAGACAAGCTGCAGCCACCGCGGAATCCGCACCGTCACCTGGGCGGACAGCGCCTTCGGGATGCGCAACAAGGCGATGCTGTGGAGGAAGTAGAGGGCGACGAGCGCAAACACGGCGATGTTCAACGCGAGCGAGATCTTGCCGCTGAGAAGGAGGACGAGCGCCGCGAGAAACGTGAGGGTCAGTCCGACGATCGGCGTCCCCGTGCGCGGCGACACGCGCCCGAGCCAGCGCGGCGCCAGCCCGTCGTCCGCGAGCATGATGGCCACGCGCGACGGCACGAGCATCGTCGCGTTCACCGACGTCGTCAGCGCCATGATCGCGCCGATCGTCACGAGCATGGCCGCCCCCATCGGCAGGTACAGCGCCGCCGCGTCGGCCATCGGCGCGTCCGACACGCGCAGCTTCGCCGCCGGCAGGACACCGAGCGCGACGGCCGACATCAATAGATAGATGATCGTCGTGGCCACGATGCCGCGCAGGAAGACGCGCGGCAGGCGCGAGGTGCTCTCTTTGACTTCGCCCGCCGTCTGCGCCAGCGCCTCGAATCCGGCGTAGGCGAAGAAGAGCGGCGGGAGCGCGCTTGCAAAGCCTTTGATCCCGCCGGTGAAGAACGGGTGGTAGTTGTCCATGCGAATCGCGAAGAGTCCCGGCCCGACGAGGACCGCGATGGAGATGCCGAGGACGATGCACATCCAGACCTGCAGGCGGCCGAACCAGCGTACGCCGGCGATGTGAATGGCATAGAAGAAGACGAGGCAGCCGGCGGCGATGAACATGGCGTCGCCGCGGCCGAACAGCTGCCGCACGTAGTCGCCGCACGCGCGCGACAGGTACGCCAGCGCGCCGATGTAGGAGATGACTTTGAGCCACGCGCCAACGAAGGCCAGGCCGTAGCCGCCGAAGGTGCGCGAGATGTGCGCGTACTCGCCTCCCGGCTCTTTCCCGAGCGGCGTGGAGACGAAGACGGCGTACGCGACGGAGGTGGCCAGAATGGCCGGCGCGAGGACCAAGTACCCGAGGATGACGCTCGGCCCCGTCAGCTCCCACGCCACGCCGGTGACCTTGAAGATACCGGCGCCGATCAGCATGCCGAGGAGAGCGGCATACGACTCGACCAAGCCGAGGTCGCGGCGGAGGTTGTGGGCCATTCGTGAAGGATACGCGATAGGGGCAGGGCGCAGGGGCGGGGCGCAGGCAGGTTGCCCTGCTGACGGCGCGAGTGCCGCCACAAGACCATCATCTGCGCCTTGCGCCCTGATACCATCCGCACCATTCATGAGCGCCGCAGCCCCGCGCGCCGACCCTGTCGCCGAGCTCACCGTCCGCGCGGTCGCTGCCGGCATCGTCTTCGGCCTTCTCTTCGGCATGGCCAACGCCTACCTCGGCCTGCGCGTCGGCCTCACTGTCTCGACGTCGATCCCGATTGCGGTCCTCACCGTCGCACTTTTTCGCGTGCTGCGGCAGCGCGAAGTTCTGCTCGAAGCGAACCTTTCGCAAACGATCGGATCGGCGAGCTCCTCGCTCGCCACCGGCACGATCTTCACCATCCCCGCGCTCTTCATGTGGTCGATGGCGCCGCCGTTCTGGCAGGTCTCGATCCTCGCGCTCCTGGGCGGCTTCCTCGGCATCGCCGCGATGGTGCCGCTGCGGCGGCTGCTCATCGTCCGCTCCGCCGACGAGCTTCCGTATCCCGAGGGGACGGCGTGCGCGGAAGTGCTGCGGGCGACGACGACCGCGGCGGCGGGCGGGCGGTGGATCTTCATCGGCCTCGCGGTCGGCGCTGCAGTGAAGATCGCCCTCGGCGCATTCGTGCTGATTCCGTCGGCGCTCACGGCAACGCTGCCGGTGCTGCCGAAAGCGGAAGTCGCGCTGGAGATCGCGCCGGCGCTCCTTGCCGTCGGCTACATCCTCGGGTACCGGCAGTCGGCGATCATGGTCTCGGGGTCCCTCATCTCCGCGATCGTGCTGACGCCGCTCATCGCGGTCTACTCGAGCGGCCCGGTGGCCGCATTGACGGCGGGGCAGATCTGGTCGAAGCACGTCCGCTTCATCGGCGCCGGCGCGGTGGCGGCAGCGGGACTCGTCGCGGTGGCCCGCGCGCTGCCGACGATGTGGAGCTCCTTCGCCGCGGTGGCGCGCGGCGTGCGCGCCGGCGGCACGTCGATGGGTTTGGGCGAGCGCACCGACCGCGACGTCCCGGCGTGGGTCGTGGCCGTCGTGCCGCTCGCCGTCGTCGTCACGCTCGTCGCCGTCCCGGGCCTCTTCGCCGGCAACATGGGCTTCGCGCCGCGCCTCATCGCTGCGATCGGCGTGGCGATCTTCGGTGTCTGCTTCGTCGTCGTCTCCTCACGCATCGTCGGCCTGATCGGCGTGTCGTCGAATCCCACCTCGGCGATGACGCTGGTGACGCTGCTCGGCGTTTCGGTCGTTTTCGTGCTCCTCGGCTGGAACGATCCGTCGGCGCGCGCGGCGATTCTCACCGTCGGCACGGTGGTCTGCATCGCCGCGTCGAAGGCGGGCGACATCTCGCAAGATCTCAAGACCGGCTGGCTCGTCGGCGCCACGCCCGCCCGCCAGCAGTTCGGCCAATTCCTCGGCGCCGCGTTCGCCTGCTGGGCGATCGCCGGCACGGTGCTGCTCCTGGGGCGCGCGTTCACGTTCGGCTCGCCCGAGCTCCCCGCGCCGCAGGCGACGCTGATGAAGACGGTGATCGAGGGCGTGCTGGCCGGCTCGCTGCCGTGGCCGCTCGTCGGCACCGGCGCGGGACTGGCGATTTGCGCGCTTCTCGCGGGGTTGCCGGGGCTCTCGTTCGCGGTCGGGATCTACCTGCCGCTGTCGACGCTCGCGCCGGTCTTCGCCGGCGGCGTGGTGCGGCGAATCGTGGAGGCGCGCCGCGACGCGAACGAGAAGCGCGAAAGCGACCCCGGCGTGCTCGCCGCCAGCGGCATGATCGCCGGCGAAGGGCTGGCCGGCGTGGCCATCGCGTTTCTCATCGCCGGCGGGACGAAGTTCGCGGGACTGAAGGCAACGCTCGCCAGCGTCCACTTCGCCGCGAAGGGGTTCACGTTCGTGACCGGCGCGACGGCGACGGCGATCGGCATCGTGCTCGTCGTGGCGGTCTGCGGCGTGCTGTACCGCGCAGGCAGATCATGAAACGCCTGCTGTGCCTTCTCTTCGTCGCGTCGGCCGCGCACGCGCAGACGATCACCTGGATCAAGTACGACCCCTCGGCGATCCGCGCCGACCGCACGGCGCCGGCGACGATCGAGCTCGCCGTCAACGGCACGGTCACGGGCGTGCGGCTCGATTATGCCGGCGGCGGCTCGCTCAACCTCGCGCCGACCGCGCCGGGGCGGTGGGGCGGGAGCGTGCCGGCGGCGCAGCTCCTGGCGGGCTACGACGCGACGGACGTCAATCACAACTTCGTCGGCTTCGTCCGCCTTCTCGGCAGCGGCGGCACGACGGTGGCGTCGTTCAACAGCTTCATCCACGTCGTCGACGGCAGCGTTCCCGCGCCGAAGATCCGCCAGATCGACAACGCCGCGCGCTCGACGACGCGCATTCTCAATCTCTATCGCTCGAATCTCACCTCGAGCGACGTGCAGAGTGCCGTGCAGCAGTTTTACACGTACTACCACGACGACTTCGACTTCGTGCAGGTCGTCTTCGCGCTGCCGAGCTGGCCGGCGAACCGCTACCACTTCATGGTGCGCAACTTCGTCAGCGGCATCGGCGCGACGATGACGGACAACGGCGCCGCATACGGCAGCGCGGCGAAGCTGAAGGGCGTGACGGTCTTTCCGATCGACACGCTCTACGACTGCGGCGAGAGCGCGTTCTCGCACGAGCTCGGGCACCAGTGGATCAACTTCCTGAAGAACGCCAGTCTCGCGACCGGCTCACCGCACTGGCCGCCGTCGACCATGGCCCGCGGCATCATGGGCCTGAGCATCCCCGGCAGCGGCGCCGGAGGCGACTTCCCCTACACGATCACGATGGTCACGCCGGCGACCGCGCACGTCGTGCTGTCGACGGTCACGCAGGAGTTCAGCGACTTCGATCTTTACCTCATGGGCTTCATCCCCGCCTCCGCGGTTGCGCCGGGAATCGTGATCTCAGGCACCGGCTGCGTCGACTGCACCGTGCCGGCGTCGCCGATCACGATTGCCGACGTCGTCGCCGCGAACGGCCCCCGCACGCCCGACGCGGCGCAGGCGCAGAAGTCGTTCCGCGTCGCCACGGTGGTGATCAGCCGCGACCGCCTGCTCAACGACGACGAGCTGGCCGTCTTCGACTACTTCGCCGCGCGCGGCGAAGAGACGAAGGTGCTGCCGTACACCTCCGGCCTGGCCCGCGGCACGACGAAGCCGTTCAACACGGCCACGCGCGGGATCGGGACGGTGGACTTGCGGCTGGAGCTGCCCCCGCCGCGGCGGCGGGCGGCGCGGCATTGATGGCATGAATCAGGCGTAGGATAGGAGCTCATGACCGTCACATCGCTGATGACAGCGGACGAGCTCTATCGGCTTCCCAACGACGGGAACGGATACGAGCTCGTGCGCGGGGAGCTACGCAAAACAATGTCGCCCACCGGCTTTCAACATGGCGACGTCGAGTCGGAAATCGGATCGAGTTTGCGTGCGTATGTGAAAAAACGTGGGCTAGGAAAGGTCGTCACGGGCGACGTCGGATTTCGCCTCGAGCGCAATCCCGACACCGTCTTGGGACCGGATGTCGCATTCGTTCGCGCCGAACGGGTCGTCACCACGCACAAGTACTTTGAAGGCCCGCCGGATCTGGCGATCGAAGTCGTCTCACCCGGCGACAGCTACAGCGAAGTCGAAAAGAAGGCCTCCGATTGGCTGCGTTACGGCACACGAGCCGTCATCGTCGTCGATCCGCCGCGCCGCGGCGTACGCATCCACCGCCCTGGCGAGACCATCGACGTCGCCGACACGATCGCCGTCGACGACATCGTCCCCGGCTGGCGTCTCCCCCTCTCCGAGATCTTCGAAGACTAGCCCTACACCGCCGCCGCCTCGAACTCCCCCACCTCCTCCGTCTCCGGCACCGCGATCGGCTTCGAGCGCGTCCGCGCCACCAGCACGTAAATCGACGGCACGACGAAGAGCGTGAAGCACGTGCCGATGATCATCCCCGTCACGAGCATGATGCCGATCGAGTTGCGCGCGCCGGCGCCGGGGCCGCGGGCGAAGACCAGCGGCAGATGGCCCATGACCGTTGCCGCGGTCGTCATGAGGACCGGCCGCAACCGCGTGCCGGCGGCCTCGATCACCGCGTGCAGCTTGTCGCGCCCTTCCTCCTGCAGCTCGTTGGCGAACTGCACGATCAGGATGCCGTTGCGCGCGATGAGGCCCACGAGCGTGATCAGGCCGACCTGACTGTAGATGTTGATCGACGTAAGACCCAGGAACGAGAAGAGCAGCGAGCCCGAAAGCGCCAGCGGCACCGAGCCCGCCAGGATGATGAACGGATCGCGGAAGCTCTCGAACTGCGCCGCCAGCACGAGGTAGATCAGGATCGCCGACAGCAGAAACACGCCGAGGAACTTCGAGCCCTCCGTGCGGAGCTGGCGCGACTCGCCGGCGTAGTCGAGCGTGTAGCCGCGCGGCAGGATCTTGTGCGCCTCGTCCTCGAGATACTTGAGCGCCGAGTCGAGCGACACGCCGGGAGGAATGGCCCCCTGCACGCGCACCGCGTTGAGCTGCTGGAAGCGCTTCAGCTCGCGCGGCTCCGTCGACGTGTCCAGCGTGGCGAACGTCGACAACGGCACGAGCTTCCCGCCCGCGCCGGTCACGTACATCTGCGAGAGCTGGTCGGGCGTCAGGCGCTCCGTGCGCTTGACCTGCGGGATGACCTTGTAGCTGCGGCCCTGGATGCTGAAGCGGTTCACGAAATTGCCGCCCATCAGCACCGAAAGGTCGCGCCCCGCCTGGGCCAGATCGACGCCCTGCGCGCGCAGCTTGTCGCGGTTGAACACCACGCGCGCCTGCGGCTGGTCGAACTTGAGATCGGTGTCGGCGAACATGAACTTGCCGCTGGTGAAGGCCTTCGCCATCAACTGATTCGCGAACTCGGCGATGCGCGCCGGCTCCTCCGACGACACGATCACCAGCTCCACCGGAAACCCTTCCCCGCCGCCCGGCAGCGACGGCGGGATGATCTGGATGGCGCGGATGCCGCTGATCTTGTTCGTCTTCGCCGTCGCGTCCACTAGAAGCTGCTGGATGCCGCGACGCCGCTCGTTGAACGGCTTGGCCACCATGCCGCCGAAGCCGGCGCCGGGGAAGACCACCTGGAACGTCCCCTGCGTCTCCGGCAGCGAGAGGTAGGCCTTGTCGACCTCGTTGGCGAAGAGCTTCATCTGGTCGATGGTGGCGTTGGCCGGCCCCTGAATGAAACAGAAGAAGAAGCTCTGGTCCTCGGTGGGCGCCAGCTCCTTCTGCGAGAACATGTAGAAGGGGAAGATCAGCAGCACGACGATGACCCACAGCGTCAGCACCACCGGCCTATAGTTCAGCGTGCCCGTGAGGCCGCGCACGTAGCGGTTGCGCAAGGCGTCGAAGCGGTGATTGATCCAGCCGGCGAAGCCCTTCTCCGTGTCGCCGGCGCGCAGGAGCTTCGAGCCCATCATCGGCGACAGCGTCAGGGCCACCACGCCGGAGATCAGCACCGCCCCGGCCAGTGTGAACGCGAACTCGCGGAAGAGCGAGCCGGTCAATCCTCCCTGCAGCGCCACCGGCGTGTACACCGCGGCCAGGGTGATGGTCATGGCGATGATCGGCGCGACGAGCTCGCGCGCCGCGTCGATGGCGGCCTGGAACGGCGACTTGCCCATGTGTAAGTGCCGCTCGATGTTCTCCACCATGACGATGGCGTCGTCGACGACGAGACCGACCGACAAGACGACGGCCAGCAGGGTGAGCAGGTTGATGGTGAAGCCGAAGGCCAGCATCAGCATCACCGCGCCGATGAGCGAGATGGGGATGGCCACGACCGGGATGATCACGCCGCGCACGGAGCCGAGGAAAAGGAAGATGATGATGACGACGATGACCAGCGTCTCGGCCAGGGTCTTGAGCACTTCCCGGATGGCGTCCTGGATGTAGGCCGACGAATCGTAGGGAATGCCGACTTTCATGCCGGCCGGGAGCTGGGCCTGGATCTCCGGCATGGCCGCGCGCACGCGCTGCATGACGTCGAGGGTGTTCGCCGTGGGGAGCACGTAGATGCCGATGAAGACGGCGGTCTCGCCGTTGAAGCGCACTTCCGCGTCGTAGTTCTCGGCGCCGAGAACGACGTCGGCGATGTCGCCGAGGCGCACCACCGTGCCGTTCTCTTCCTTCACCACGAGCTTCTTGAACTCGTCGGCCGTCTCCAGGTTTGTGTTGGCCACGAGGTTGACCGAGGTCATCGTCCCCTTGGTGCTGCCGAGCGCGGCGAGGTAGTTGTTCGCCGCCAGGGCGTTGCTCACCTGCGAGGGGGAAATGCCGAGCGCCGCCATCCGGTCCGGCTTGAGCCAGACGCGCATGGCGAAGGTGCGGTCGCCGAAGATCTGCGCCTTCTGCACGCCGCTGATGGCGGAGAGCTTCGGCTGCACGACGCGCACGAGGTAGTCGGTGATCTGGTTCTGGTCGAGGTCTTTCGACGAGAAGCCTAGGTAGGCCGCGGCAATCTGCGCGTCCGCGGTCTGCAGGTCGATGACCGGCGCCTCCGCCTCGGGCGGAAGCTGATTGCGCACCTGCGCCACCTTCGACTGGATCTGCGTCAGCGCCGCGTTCGTGTCGAAGTTCAGCTTGAGGTGCGCGGTGATCGTGCTGATGCCCTGCTTGCTCGACGACTCCAGGTAGTCAATGCCGTCGGCGCCGGCGATGGAGCGCTCCAGCGGCGCGGTGATGAAGCCGCGCACGAGGTCGGCGTTCGCGCCGACGTAGACCGTCGACACGACCACGTTGGCCATGTCGCTGCGCGGAAATTGCCGGACGGAGAGCGATTTCACGGCCTGCAGCCCGGCGATCAAGATCACCAGGTTGACGACCATGGCGAGAACGGGGCGGCGGATGAATAGATCGGTGAATTTCATAGTCTGGAGTGCGGCGGCCATGCCGCCGCTGTCTTGTCGTTCTTCGAGAGCGGCGGCATGGCCGCCGCACTCCACATTAACTGTCTTCCGGCCGCGGCTTCGCGCTGTTGGCAGGTTGGATGGTGTTGTTGACGACGACGGCGGCCCCCGGCCGCAGCTTGAAGACGCCGGAGGTGACGACCTCCTCGCCCGGCTTCACCCCGCTGACGACGCCGACCTGGTCGCCGCGGCTGCCGGCCAGTTTCACGAACTGCTGGCGTACGCCGCGATAGCTCTTGCCCGTCTTCGGGTCCTTCACGTCCTCGACGATGTAAACGGAGTCGCCGAACGGCGCGTAGCTGATGGCCGAGGCCGGGAGGGCGACGACGTTCGCCGCGCCGCCGCGGGCCAGCCGCGTCTCCACGAACATGCCGGGGCGGAGCTTGCCGTTGGCGTTGTCGAAGATCGCCTGCACGCGCACGTTGCGCGTGCCCTCGTCGACGACGGACTCGAAGGCCTTCACCGTCCCCCCTTCGGTCGCGCCGCCGAGAGCATCGGACGTCACCTCGATGTGCGACCCGGTGGCGAACTTGCCGATCTCCTGCTGCGGGACGTTGAAGTTCACGTACACCGGGCGGAGCGACTGCAGCGTCACGATCGGCGCGCCGCCGGCGAGGTACTGGCCGAGGTTGATCTGGCGGATGCCGAGGACGCCGGAGAACGGCGCGCGGACGATCTTGCGCTCGATCGTGGCCTTGATCTCCCCGACGTGCGCGACCGCCTGCTTGTAGTCGGCGTCCGCCTTGTCGAATGCTTCCCGCGCGCTGATGCCCTTCGCGGCCATGTCCTTGGCGCGGTCGTAGGAGACTTTCGCCCACGTCACCGCTGCCTCGGCCGCGGCGAGCTGCGCGCGCTCCTGCTTCGTGTCGAGGCGCACCAGGACGTCGCCCTTGTTCACGGAATGGCCCGAATCGAAGTCGATCTCGCTGACGACACCCGGCAAGTCGGCGCTGACGGTCACGCCCTGCACGGCTTCGACGGTGCCGATGGCGTTGAGCGTGGTCTCCCACGGCTCCGACTTCGCGACCACCGTGGTCACGGCCTCGGGCGGCGCGGTCCAGGCCTGCGACATCGCCTTCTTGATCTGCATGAATTTGAATCCGCCCACGAGCGCGATGAACACGACCACGGCGGCGAGCATGAGGAGCATTCGTTTCGTCATTCGTTTTGATCCTTTTCGTCCATCGCAGCGAGAACCTCGTCGACGGCTGCCTCCACGGCGTCGGCCATCGCCTGATCGCGCCTGGCGAGCTTGGCGAGATACGACTCCGCGGCCGCCTCGTCTCCCACCCAGATCGCCACCATCACGACGTTGAAATGGTGGTCGGTCACATGCGGCTCGAGCGCTGCCGCGTCGCGAAAGGCCCGGTCGGCTTTTCGATATTCCTCACGGTCCATGTAGGCCTGGCCGAGGAGCGCAAGGACGTCGGCGTCCTTCCCGAAACGCTTCAGATACGCGCGGGCGGAGTCGACGACCAAGTCAGGTAACTCCATCCGAGCCGCGAGCTCGATCGTCCGCTCCGCCAGCTCCGGGTTGTCGTCGTCCTCCGCGCAGGCGCGCTGGCAGAGCTCGAGCGCCTCTGCATGGCGATCCTGATTCTCCAGGAGGCCGCTCAGCAGTTCAATCGCCGCGGTATATGCCGGCTCGGCGTCGAGCGCCGCGCGCGCGCATGCCTCGGCGCGCTCCGGCTCGTTCTGATAGTCATACGCAACGGATTTCCAGAACTCGAGCATGGCCCGACGGCCGCCGCGCGCGATCGCGGCATCGACGATCTCGAGGACCTTCTGATGACGCCCCAGGTCGAGGTGCGCGATCAGCCACGCTTCGAAGATCTCTTCATCGTCGGGCTTGAACGCCGCCAGACGGGCGAGGATCGGGAGGGCGAGCGCGGGCTGGCCGTCGGCAATCAGATGGCGCGCCTCGTGGAGCTCGTCGTCCGTCGTCCGAATGCCGTCTTCCATGCTGGAAATCATAATTTGGCGTCCTTGATTTGCGCCGCGCCCGCCCGGCTGGCCGGAACGCGCGCGCCGCTGGACAGAACGATGGTCAATCGCGAGCCATCGCGCGGCTCCACTGCAGTCACGAATCCGAGGTTCACGACGTGGGACCGGTGTACGCGAACGAACCGCGAAGGTTCGAGCCGCGCCACGAGATCTTGCAGCCGCGCGTGAAGCAAATGCCGGCGGCTTTCGACGTACAACGCCACATAGTCGTCACATGCTTCCAACCGTTCCACGCGGTCGAGCGGCACGGCCAGCATGCGGCCGCGCTCCTTGACAAAAACGTGGGAAAGCGGTTTCGACGCGGTGAGGACGCTCGCCCGCGCGGCGATGGCCGGCATGCCGTGCTCGATGGCCGTGCGCGCCCGCGCCAGCACGGCGTGCACGCGCTCGCGGCCGAACGGCTTTAAGAGATAGTCGAGCGCGCCGATCTCGAACGCCGTGACGGCGTAGCGGTCGTACGCGGTGGTGAAGATGATGTAGGGGCGGTGGACGATCTGCTCGGCGACGGCGATGCCCGAGGCGCCGGGCATGCGGATGTCGAGGAAGAGGAGGTCGGGCTGGAGGAGGTCGACGGCGCGGATGGTGGCCAGGCCGTCGCCGCACTCCTCGACCACGTCGACGGAGTCGACCGCGCGGAGATGCTCGCGCAGCGTGCGCCGCGCCAGCGGCTCGTCGTCGGCAATGACTACTCGCATGGGATGGTGAACGAGACCTCGAATCCGTTGTCGTTTCGTACGTCCAACGTCGTTCCGTAAACCGTCTGCAACCGCTCGCGCAGGGTCCTCAGCCCAGATCCCTCTCCCCGTCCCACGGGGAGAGGGTGGCCGAAGGCCGGGTGAGGGGCGCCGTCATCCCGAACCGTGATTTCGAGCCCTTCCCCCGCGACCCGCGCGCTCACCTCGATCGTCCCCCCCTCGGCGCGCGTCTCGATGGAGTGATGCACGGCGTTCTCGACGAGCGTCTGCAGCGCGAAGAGCGGCGCGCTGCATTGCAGCGACTGCGGATCGATGTCGGCCTTCACGCGCAGGCGCTCGCCGTAGCGGAGCTGCTCGAACTCGAGGTACCGCCGCGTGAACTCCCACTCCTCGGAGAACGAGACGGCGTCGGCATCGCCGTCGCGCAGCGTGTAGCGGAGCATGTCGCCGAGCTTCTCCACCGCCCCCTCCGCCTCGGCCGGATCATGCCGCACGAGCGCGCCGACGGTGTGCAGCGCGTTGAAGAGGAAGTGCGGGTGGAGGCGGCTGCGCAGCGCGTCGAGCCGCGTCACGGCGAGGCTCTTCTCGATCTCCAGCGCGCGCCGCTGCATCTGGAACGCGTACGAGGTGCCGGCGATGATCGCGTAGATCCAGACGCCTTCCACGAGCCAGCCGACGACGAAGCTGTTCCGCGGCGGCTGATCGAAGGTCCATCTTTCGAAGGCCCACATGCCGAACGCCCACGTCGCGGCGTACACGGCCGCGCCGCCGAAGTGGATCGCGTAGAACGACGGGCGGAGCTGCAGCGGTACTCTCGAGCAGAGCCGCGTCACGGCCAGTCCGAGGATCGCGGCGGTGCCGATGGCGTAGAGCGAGTGCGGAAGGGCCTTCCAGAACGTCGCCCCCATCTGCATGGCGAAGAGCTGCCACAGCCCGACGAACGGCAACCATGCAGCGATCAATGCGAGGGTCTTTTTCATTCGCGGTCCGAGAATACGCCGTGCCGCAAGTGCGGAACGCCCGTTCGCCGACGCATTGCGCTGATTCGCCGAATAGTCGTTGGCGGTTCGCGCGCGGCGCGCGCAGCATGCCGCGCCATGAGAAACGCACCGCTTGGCCTGCTCTTCATTCTGCTCTTCTGCACCGCCGCCCCCCGCCCCGCCACGCTCGTCGACGTGAAGGCGCGCGCCATGCGCGCCGGCTACACCGCCGACCTGCAGGCGCTGTCCGATGCGGCGCGCGACGCGCGCGCCATCGCCGCCGCCGATCCGGCGCAGGCCGCGCTCGCGCACTACTGGGCCGGCTACGCCTTGTGGCAGCGCGCCGTCAACGACGTGAACCTCAAACTCGATCCGGCCGCCGACCGCGCCGCTGCACTCGCGGAATTCGAGGCCGCGCTCGCGGCGCGCGAGGCGTTCGCCGACGCGCACACGCTCGTGGCCTGGCTGCACGGCTGGCTCTGGACCGCCGATCCGGCGAACAAGGAGGCGCACCAGAAGGCCCTGATCGCGCACCACACGCGGGCGAAGGAGCTCGAGCCCGACAACCCGCGCGTGCTGTGGTCGTACGCGATCGCGCTGCAGTTCCGCGACAAGCCGAAGGCGATGCAGCTCATGGAGACGCTGACGCGGCGGCCGGACACGCATACGGCATCCGCGGATCCCGACTGGGGCCTGCCCGAAGCGGTAATGACGCTGGCGTGGAACGACCTCGGCACCGGCGACGTCGCGGCCGCGGAGACGCTCGCCCGCCGCGCCCTCGAGCTCCGCCCCGGCTGGCACTACGTCGAGTCGATCCTGCTCCCGCAGATCGAAGCGAAGAAGAAAGGGCACTAGCGTGTCATTCCGAGCCGCATCGACGGCGAGGAACCCCCTGCACGTCGGCTGGGGATCCTTCGCCGTCTGCGCGGCTCTGGATGACACCCGTGCCATTAGAACGGCCTCTCGTCGGCCGACGGCCCGTAGATCGCCGGCACCGTCTTCTCGTTGAGGCGCAGATAGACGGTGAGCTGCCCGCGGTGATGCGCGAGGTGATTCATGACCGTGTCGCGCAGCACGACGTGCCGCGGATCCTCGGCCATGACGCGCCCGCCGACGAGGAAGCGCCACGGCTTCATGAGGTGCTCGTCATTGGTGCCCTGCAGGGCCTCGCGGGCGGCGGCAAAGGACGTTTCGAACACGTTCAAAAGCTCGCCCGTCGTCGTCCACTCCGGCATCGTGTACGGCTTCCCGCCCGGCGGCATGATGTCCAGCTCGTCCTGCTTCACGGTGTTGACGATCCACGACGGCAGCACCGCCACGAGCGCCGCTAAGTAGCCCAGCGCCATCGACTTCGGGTGCGGCTTCCAGTCGAATTTCCCTTCCGGAACCTGCGCCAGCGCGGCGCGCGTGCGCGGCCCTTCGCGCTCCAACTCGGCGAGAAAGAATTCGGTCAGAGTCATGGTGCTGTCCTCCGTCTGCTCAGGATAGGGAGCGATATATGTCAACCGTCGTCATAATTGAGGCGATATATGGAGTGCGGCGGCCATGCCGCCGCTGTCATGAAAGCCGATCGCCTCCTTTCTGCCCTTCTCCTCCTGCAGGCGCACGGCCGCATGACCGGCCGGGAGATGTCGCAGCGCCTGGAGGTCTCGCTGCGCACGGTGCACCGCGACATGGAGGCGCTGAGCATGGCCGGCGTCCCGGTGTTCGCGCTGCGCGGCGCGCGCGGCGGATGGCAGCTCGACGAAGGATGGCGCACGCAGGTCCCCGCGCTCGACGAGGCCGAGCTCCTCGGCCTCCTGATGGCGCAGCCGCGCGTCGTCGGCGACGGCCTCCTCGCCGGCGCGGCCGAGCGCGCGCTGCGCAAGCTCACCGCCTCCCTTCCCACAGCGTTGCGCGAGCGCGCGGCGTCGATCCGGCAGCGGCTGTACGTCGACACCGCCGGCTGGCGCGGCACGTCCGAGAATCTGGCCATGCTGCCGATCGTGCAGGACGCGGTCTCGCGCGACCGCAAGCTGTCGATGCTGTACCGCCGCGCCGGCGCCGAGGCCGCGGCGGAGCGCGTCGTCGATCCCCTCGGCCTGGTGGCGAAGGGGAGCGCCTGGTATCTCGTCGCCAACACTGTTGAGGGCTTCCGCACCTATCGCGTGTCGCGCATCGAGGAGGCCGCCGTGCTCGAGGTCGCGTGCGAGCGGCCGCCGGACTTCGATCTTGCCGCGCATTGGAAGTCGTCGACGGATGACTTCCGCGAGAACCGCCCGCGCTTCAGCGCGACGGTGCGCCTCGACGCGAACGCCGCGGCGTGGGTGCGGCGCTGGCGTCTGAACTGGAGCGAGCAGGACCGCGACGGCGATTGGACGATGTTCCAGGCCCGCTTCGAGAACGAGGACGAGGCGCTCTTCGTCGTCCTCGGCCTCGGCGCGCGCGCCGACGTCGTCGAGCCGGACGCGCTGCGCGAGCGCGTCGTCGCCGAGGCCGAGGGAATCATTGCGCGGGCGGCGGCGCGGCATGACCGTAGCCGCAGCGAGAGCGCATCCCTTCCCGAAACTTCTCCCGCTCCTCCGGCGACATCTGCTCCCACCGCTCGAACATCCGCCGCCGATAGTGCCGCCCCGGCCCGCCTCGAAATCCGCCGAAGAGGATCTTCGAGAGGATCAAAAGGCCGAGGGCCTGCCAGTACGTGAGTGCGTGCCAGTTGGTGGCCGGCGCGACCACGCCGTTCCACAACAGCTCCACCACCCAACCGAAGACGCCGATGCCGACGATGGCGGCGGCGGCGATGCCGATGAATTTGAAAGGTCGTCTCATGTTCCGAGCTCCTCGTCAATGGATTGCAGTCGTTTGCGCAGATGGAGGACGGCGGCGTGCTTGCGCGTCAGCAGGGTGTTGAGCGGCACGCCGCTCTCCGCCGCCAGCTCCTTGAAGCTCTTGCCTTGCAGCTCGTGCGCGACGAAGGCGTCGCGCTGCTCCGCCGGCAGCTCGTCGAGCGCGGCGTCGAGCTCGTCGAGCAGCACCCCGCGCGCGTACGCCGCCTCCGGCCCGCCGTCGGGCGACGGCAACAGCTCCTCGATGGAGAGCCACTCGCTCTCGCTCAGCGGCTGCGGCTTCTTCTTGCGAAAGAGATCGATGATGCGGTTCTTGGCCACGCGAAAGAGCCACCCCGACTCCTCCGCGAGCGGCACCATCCCCCGCACCGCCTCCACGAGCTCCGCGAGAACATCCTGCAGAATGTCCTCGGCGTCCTGCGCGTCGGGCACGCGCGAGCGGATGAAATTCCGCAGCCGCGACCGCTCGCGCGCGACGGTCTCGGAGATCCTGCGGTCCTGCTCGAGCGTCATTTCCATCCGAGCGGAAGACGGATGGGAGGGGAGAATATTCGGCGGTTCACGAAGTCGACGCGATGCCGCGCAAACGCTGATCGATGCGCGCCGCCATCTCCGGCTCCAGCTCGCCGAGCCGCCGGCGAATCTCGACGGCGTCGACGATGCGGTGCCGCAGAAGCGCGTCGACGAACTCGCGGTCCTTGTCCCGCCATGCCGCGAGTTTACTGATCGCAAGATCTGTCGGATCGGGACAAATCCCTTTGACGCCGCCGGTGGCCGGCGACTCGACGACGGCCGCGCGCTCGCGCCAGCGCGACGGCAGGATGGCCGTCTCCGGTCCGACGCCGTGTCCGTAGTAGCCGAACGTCTCGTGGAAGGGCGACTTCTCACCGATCGAGCCGTCGACGAGATCGCTCGCCGTCTCGTCGCCGGGCGCATAGAGGTCGACTTCCTGTGAAACGAGAAGGTCGCCCGGCGCGTCCGGCAGCGCGCCCAGAATCGCCTGGCTTCCGACGATCACCCACGTCGACCGCCCTGTGATCGCTCCCGCCGCGCGCAGCACGTGTTCCAGCTCATCGCGCTTCACGATAGATCTCCCACCGCTCGCGCGGCGTCAGGATCCCGCAGAACGGATCGTTTTGGCGCAGCCGCCGCGATTCCTCGGAGTCGTCGAGCAGGATCGCGCGAATCTCCGGCCACGGCCGGCGCAGGATCTCCGACCACTCGCGCGCCGGAACGTTGCCGAGAGCGACCCAGCGGGCGCAGACGTTTCGGGCGTGCTCGAGGTGCCGCGGATCGGCATCGACCTTCGCCACGATCCGCCGCGCCATCTGCAGGCTGCGACGGTCGATGGCCTCGTGATCTCGCATCCGCCAATGATAATCGGCGCGTTTCGCTGCACCGCCGGCGCAGTTCGCTGCATGTGACAGGCCGCCGCCGCCGCGCGGACCGATCATCCGCGCATGCGAAAACACGTGACGGTTCTCCTCCTGCTCCTCTTCGCGCTGCCGGCGCTGGCCGCGTCGCCGCGCGACTCGATGCTCGTGAGCGCCGCCTGGCTGCGCGCGCACCTGAGCGACCCGAACCTCGTCCTCCTCCACGTCGGCGACAAGGCGGAGTACGACGCCAAGCACATCCCTGGCGCGGTCTACGCGTCGCTCAAAGACATCTCCGTCTCCGACCACACCGGCAAGGGGCTGATGCTGGAGATGCCGCCGGCCGAGGAGCTGAAGAAGGATTTCGAGGCGCTCGGCATCTCCGACGCGTCGCACGTCGTCGTCTACTACGGCAAAGACTGGATCTCCCCGTCGACGCGCATCATCTTCACCCTCGACTACGCCGGCCTCGGCGCGCACGCCAGCCTCCTCGACGGCGGCATGCCGGCGTGGATCGACGCGGGCGGCGAGACGACGAACGCCGTCCCCGCGGTGAAGAAAGGATCGCTCTCGCCGCTCAAGCTCAAGCCGCTCGTCGTCGACGCCGAGTACGTGAAGAGCCACCTCAACACGCCCGGCTTCTCCATCGTCGACGGCCGCGACGCCATCTTCTACGACGGAAACGAGAGCGGCGGCGGCCACGCCGGCAAGCACCGCACCGGCCACATCGCCGGCGCGCACAGCTTCCCGTTCACGCAGCTCGTCAACGACAAGAATTACGTGCGCTCGAGCGACGACCTCGCCGCGCTCTTTGCCAAGGCGGGCGTGAAGCCGAACGACACCATCGTCGGCTACTGCCACATCGGCCAGCAGGCGACGGCGATGCTCTTCGCCGCGCGCTCGCTCGGCCATCCGGTGCTGCTCTACGACGGCTCGTTCGAAGACTGGTCGCGGCACGACGGCTACCCGGTCGAGAACCCCGCGGAGAAAAAGTGATGACTTCAGAGCGCAGAGCGCAGGGGGCGGGGCGCAGGTGGTGGTCTCGCGGCGGCACGACCGTCGGCCAACGCCAACAACCGGTGCGGCTGCAAGGCAACCACCTGTCCCCTGTTCCCTGCGCCCTGCCCCCTCGTTATGCGAACCCGTACGTGGCCGGCACCGCGCTCGGCCTCGTGCTCCTGGCGTCCTTCGCCGTGGCCGGCCGCGGCCTCGGCGCATCGGGCGCGTTCGCCTGGATCGCCGCGCGCGTCGCGCCGTCGAATCCGTACTTCGAACGCTACCTCGCGGCGGACGCATGGCTCGTCGCGGAGATCGCCGGCGTCATCGCCGGCGGATTCTTGTCGGCGGCGCTGGCCGGCCGGCTGCACCGCACCGTCGAGCGTGGTCCGCGCATCGGCGTGCGCGCGCGGCTCGTCTGCGCGTTCGGCGGCGGAATGGCCATGGGCGTCGGCGCGGCGCTCGCCCGCGGCTGCACGAGCGGCCTGGCGTTGAGCGGCGGCGCTCTCTTGAGCGTCGGCAGTTGGGCGTTCATGCTCGCGGCGTTCGCCGTCGGTTTCGCGCTCGCGCCGGCGATGAGGTGGGCATGGCGCTGACCTTCGCGCTCGTCATCGGCATCGCCTTCGGCTTCACGCTCGAGCGCGCCGGCCTCGGCACCGCGCCAAAGCTCGCCGGGCAGTTCTACCTCGCCGACTTCACTGTCATGAAGGTGATGTTCACCGCCATCGTCGTGGCCATGACCGGCGCGTTCTGGCTGGCCCGGTTCGGCGTGATCGACCTCGAGGGCATCTTCGTCCCCGAGACGTTCCTCCTCCCGCAGCTCGCCGGCGGCGCGATCTTCGGCGCCGGATTCCTCGTCGCCGGCCTCTGCCCCGGCACGTCGTGCGTCGCCGCGGCGAGCGGGCGCGGCGACGGCGCCGCCGTCATGGCCGGCATGTTCGCCGGCATCGTCGTTGCCGGCCTCGCCTTCTCGTCCTTCTATTCGACAACCGCGTTCGGCGCGTGGACCGTGCCGCAGCTCCTGCACGTGCCGTACGCCGTCATCGTCGGCATCATCGTTCTGGCGTTCGCGATCGTGGTCCGCAAGCCGATTCTCATCGCTGTTGCCCTGGCCACCGCGCTCGCCGGCAGCCCGTACCGCACGCACACCGTCGAGCCGCGCGAGCTCGCGGCGTGGATCGTGGCGAAGAAGCCGGGACTGCAGATCGTCGATGCGCGTGCCGCGAACGAATTCGCGCTCACGCACATCCCGCGCTCCGAGAACCGGCCGGGCGACGGGACGATCACCGTCCGCGCCGGCGGCCGCGACTACGTGCTCCGCGGCGGCATCGAGGCGTGGACGAATGAGGTCGTGAAGACGCAGCATCCGACGCCCACAACGATCTACTTCGCTCCCCTGCGGCGGCACGGATGCTGACGTTCGCCGAGCTGCGCCGGCGCGAGTTCTCGCGGCTCGATGAGCAGCGCCACACGTACGCCGACTACACCGGCAGCGCGCTCTACGGCGCGTCGCAGCTCCGCGCGCAGCAGGCGCTGCTGGCCGGCGAGATCTTCGGCAATCCGCACTCCGAGTCGCCGGCATCGCGCGCGACGACGGAGGCGATCGAGCGTGCCCGCGACCTCGTCCTGCAGTTCTTCGGCGCCGACCGCACGACGCACGAGGTCGTCTTCACCGCGAACACCACCGCGGCCATCAAGCTCGTCGCGGAGAGCTATCCGTTCGACGGCGAGCGCGCCTGCGTGCTGTCGATCGACAACCACAACTCCGTGAACGGCATCCGCGAATACGCCAGGCGAGCCGGCGCCCCAATTCACTACCTCAATCTGGAGTGCGGCGGCGTGCCGCCGCTCTCGAAAGGTCTCTTCTCCTTCCCCGCCCAATCCAACTTCTCAGGAAACCAATACCCGCTGAATCTCGTCGACGCCGCCCACGAGCGCGGCCTCGACGTCCTCCTTGACGCCGCCGCGTACGCGCCGAGCCACACGCTCAGCCTCCGCGATTGCAACGCCGACTTCGTCGCGATCTCGTTCTACAAGCTCTTCGGCTACCCGACGGGCGTCGGCGCGCTGATCGCGCGCCGCGACGCACTGGCAAAACTGAGGCGGCCGTGGTTCGCCGGCGGCACGGTGCTCTACGCCTCCGTCGACGCCGACCGCCACCGCCTCCGCCCCGGCCACGACGCCTTCGAAGACGGCACGCCGAACTTCCTCGGCATCGCCGCGCTGCCGGCGGGCTTCGCACTGTTGAACGAGATCGGCATGGCCCGCATCGCCGCGCACGTCGATCGCCTGACATCGATGTTCGTCGACGAGGTCCGCGACTTCGCCACGATGTACGGCCGCACCACGCTCAACATCGACGGCGTGCCCTACTGGGAAGTCGAGGAGAGCGCGCGCCGCGAGAACATCTCGCTGCGCGGCGGCTGCTTCTGCAACCCCGGCGCCTCGGAGCTCGCCTTCGGCCTGCGCCGCGCCGGCCTCTGCCTCGACATTCTCGGCGACGACTTCAGCGTGCAGCGCTTCGCAGCCTGCACCGGACATGCCGTCGGCGCCGTGCGCGTCTCCTTCGGCATCGCCAACAACGAGGCCGACGTCGCGCGCGTGGCCGACTTTCTGCGCCGCATCCACCTCGCTGCACGGAGGCCGCAGTTCGCTGCAACGAGTCGCGCAATCGCCGCGACTGCGTCAAACTAACCGCCATGTTCACGCGGCGGTTCTGGATCGGCGCGGCCCTCTTCTGGCTCGGCTTCGGCCTCATCGCCGGCACGCAGGTCTGGATCAGCATGATCCATCACGGCCACTACGTGCCCCTGCTCCTAGGGCACTTCATCCTGATCTGGGGCGGCTGGTACGCGTTCACCGCGGCGATCCTGTGGCTGACGCGGCGCTTCCCGATCATCCCCGCCAACCGGCGCAATCTCCTGATTCACACCCTCGCCGCGTGCGTCTTCGGCATCATCCACAGCGCCTATTGGATCTTCCTCACGCTGGCGATGCGTCCGTACGACCGGATGAATCCGACGTGGGCGCAGATCCGCGTGGCCGCGAATTTCTTCTACCGGCTGCCGGCGGAGCTGATCATCTACGCCGCCGTCGCCGGCGCGCTGCAGGCCATCGAGTACTACACGCGCTCCTCGCAGCTCCAGGCCTCGCTCACCGACGCCCGCCTGCACGCGCTGGAGCTGCAACTGCAGCCGCACTTCCTCTTCAACACGCTCAACGCCGTGGCCTCGCTGGTGCGCACGCGCAAGAACGACGAGGCCGTGACGATGATCGCCGGCTTGAGCGACATCCTCCGCTACACGCTCGACCACGAAGGAAGCCAGTGCGTCACGGTCGAGGCGGAGACGGAGATGCTGCGCCGCTACCTCGACATCCAGCGCGTCCGCTTCGCCGACCGCATGACCTACACGATCGACGTCGACGCGAACGCGCGCGCGGCCGCGGTCCCGACGCTGATCCTGCAGCCGCTCGCGGAGAACGCCATCCGCCACGGCATCGCCCGCTCCGCCGCCGGCGGCTCGGTCTCCGTCAAAGCGTTCCGCGAGAACGGCTGCCTGCGCGTGGACATCGGCAACACCGGCTCGCTCGCCGGCGGCGACGCGCGCGGCATCGGCCTGCGCAACACGCGCGAGCGCCTGCGCCAGCTCTACGGCGACGACCAGGCATTCTCGCTGCGGCAGTCGGACGACGGCGTCGTGGCCTCGCTGCGCATCCCCTGGTCGGAGCTGCCGTGACCTTCCGCGCGCTGATCGTCGACGACGAGCCGCTGGCGCGCGAGTCGATCCGCGTGCTGCTCGAGCGCGACGAAGAGGTCGAGATCGTCGGCGAATGCAGCGGCGTCGACGCGGCGGCGCTCGTCGCCCGCACCCGGCCGCACATCATGTTCCTCGACGTGCAGATGCCTGAGATCGACGGCTTCGACCTCTTGGGCCGCATCGGCGAGCAGGCCGTCCCCGCCGTCGTCTTCGTCACTGCCTACGACGCCTTCGCCATCAAGGCGTTCGAGGTGCAGGCGCTCGACTACCTCCTCAAACCGTTCGACGACGCCCGCTTCGCGCGCACGCTGGCCCGCGCCAAGGAGCGCGCCGCCGCGCCGCCGCCGAAGAGCGCCGGCGGCTACCGCCACCGGTTTCTGGTGCGCGTGCGCGAGCGCATCGTCGTCGTGAACGCCCCCGACATCGACTGGATCGAAGCCGCCGACTACTACGCCTCCATCCACGCCGGCGGCCACGCCTACCTCCTGCGCGAACCGCTCGCCGAGCTCGAAAAGAGCCTCGACCCCGAGGTGTTCTTTCGCGTGCATCGCTCCGCCATCGTGAACCTCGCCCGCGTCCGCGAGATCCACCCGATGTTCCACGGCGACTCGATGCTCGTCTTGAGCGACGGCTCGCAGGTGAAGCTGAGCCGGAGCCGGCGGGGAGAATTCGAGCGCGTGTTCAGCGCGGCGAAGTGATGACCTTCCCGCCTTTCATGACGAACACGACGCGCTCCAACGCGCCGATGTCTTCGAGCGGGTTGCCCGCGACGGCGATCAGGTCCGCGTCGTAGCCGGGAGCGAGCGTGCCGGTGCGGTCGCCGAGTCCGAGGGACTCGGCGGCGAGCGAGGTCGCGGACGTGATCGCGCTCATCGGGTCCTGCCCGCCGGCGCGCACGCGGTACTCGAGCTCCTGAAAGTTGCGGCCGTGCGCGCCGGCCACGGCGTCGGTGCCGAAGACGACCTTCAGATGCGGCGTGCGCAGCGCCTTCTTGAAGACGTCGAGCACGCGCGGCACGGCTTTCTCCATCGCCGCGAAGCCCTCCTCGGTGTAGCCCGGCGTGCCGAGGAAGCGCGGCTTGTTCTCGAAGTAGTTGCGGAAGATGAGATCGGTGTTCGGATCGAAGTACGTTCCGTGCGCGGCCATGAGGTCGAGCGTGGCTTGATCGATGAGCGCTCCATGCTCGACGGAAGTGCAGCCCGCGTTGACCGCGCGAACGACACTCTCGACCCCGTGCGCGTGCACGGCGACGCGGAGGCCGCGCTTCTTGGCCTCGCCGCAGATCGCGTCCATCTGTTCCTGCGACATCGTCGGCCCGCCGCCCGTGCGGATGCTCTGCGAGGCGAAGACCTTCACCACGTCCGCCCCCTCGTCGGCGACGCGGTTCACGTGCGCGCGCAACTGCTCGACCGTGAGCTTGTCGTCGAAGATCGGCGTGATGGCCGTGAGGATTTGCGGCCCCGGCAGCACGCCGCGCCCGATCGCGTCGCGCAGCGGCTTGTCGACCGGCGCACCGAGCGATTGCACGGTGGTGATACCGCCGAGGAGCGTGCGGTAGGCGTTTTCCGCCGCATACAGCGCCGCCTCCGCCGGCGGCTCCCTGCTCTCCGCCCCGCCCGGCTCCGACTTGCCGGAGGCGTCGAAGTGCCAGCCGATGTGCACGTGCGTGTCGACGCCGCCCGGCATGAGCGTGGCGTCGCGAAGGTCGACGTCCGCGCGCGCGGGATGCTCGTCGATGCGGACGATCTTTCCGCCGTCAACCACGACCGCCGCATTGCGAAGCAGGTGGCCGCGGCCGTCGATGATGCGCGGCGCGCGGATGATCAGGGCGGAGAGAAGAAAAGCGGCGTACATGAGCGGAGTGTAGATCGGTACGCCCGGCGATGTTATGGCGCCATGCCCCGAGCCGAGGTGGAGTGCCGGGCCAGGCACACAAGGACGGAAATAAAATGCGAGGGCCCTGGTGATATCATTGCTATCAAGCGAGGATCCGATGGCGCAACTAATTGTCCGGAACATCGACGAGGCGCTGGTGCGGGAACTCAAGATGCGCGCTGCCCGCAACGACCGCTCGGCTGAAGAAGAGCATCGCGAGATTCTCCGCGAAGCCCTGAAGTCCAAGCCAAACCGGCCGTCGCTGAAAAAACTCATCGAGGACATGCCTTACGACGGCGTTGACGATGATTTCGAACGGCAGAACGACGTTGGCCGAGATATTGATTTGTGAAGTATCTCGTCGACACGAACGTACTCTCGGAAATTCGAAAAGGCACACGCTGCAATGCTTCGGTCGCAGAATGGTGGTCGAGCATTAATCAAGATGATGTTTTCATCAGCATTCTGACGATCGGCGAGATACGAAAGGGTATCGAGAAAGCTCGACGGCGCGATGCCGGGTTCGCCGCGTCGCTCGAAAAATGGCTATCGCTCGTGACCAGCCATTACCGCGATCGGATCATCGAGATCGATCTCGAAGTCGCGGAGGAATGGGGGCGTCTGAGCGTGCCGAATCCTCTACCCGCCGTCGACGGCCTGATCGCGGCGACAGCAAAAATCAAAGGCCTGACGCTCGTCACAAGAAACGTTCGCGACATTGCGCGAACAGACGTTGCCTTCCTGAATCCGTGGCCCTGATGCAGATCGTGCGGCCCTCGCGAGCCGCCCGTCAAACCAAGAACTAAGAACCGGCAACCAACAACGTCCGCCAGCTCCACAGTTTGGCGAACGGCTCGACATCTCGATCTTCGACCAGCCGGATCTTGCCGGCCGTGAGCTCCAGCCGCTTGACATAGGGTGAGCCGCTCACGACGCAGACGACGATCCGGCCGCGCGGAGATACGTCAAATCGTCGAATCGCCGAGTGGCGGCGGGACGCCGCCGGGCCGGCCGGCGAGGACGCCGGCGCTACAAAAATCGGGCGGCCCTCGCGAGCCGCCCGACAAACCAAGAACTAAAAGAACTAAGAACCTAAGAACCCCTCACTGCTCCTCGTCAAAATCCGCCATCGTCAGCGCTTCCTCCCCCTCCTCGTCCGTCTCCGGGCGGAGGAGGTCTTCGAGGGTCGGCTGTTGGACCGGCACCTCTTCCTTCTCCAGGTAGACATCGCGATAGGTCGGCATGCCGGTGCCGGCGGGGATGAGGCGGCCGACGATCACGTTCTCCTTGAGGCCGCGCAGGTAGTCGACGCGGCCGGCGATGGCCGCTTCGGTCAGCACGCGCGTGGTCTCCTGGAATGACGCGGCGGAGATGAACGAATCGGTGGACAGCGATGCCTTGGTGATGCCGAGCAGCAGCGGCGTTCCGTCGGCGGGCTCGCCGCCGCGGTTCATCACCTTCTCGTTCTCCTCCATGAAGCGGAAGCGATCGACCTGCTCGTCGACGAGGAAATCGGTGTCGCCGACGCGCGTCACGCGCACCGAACGGAGCATCTGGCGGCAGATCACCTCGATGTGCTTGTCGTTGATCTGCACCGACTGCGAGCGATACACCTCCTGGATCTTGTCCACCAGGTAGCGCTGCAGCTCCTTGATGCCGAGCACCGCCAGCACGTCGTGCGGGTCGATCGGGCCGTCGATCAGCGGATCGCCGGCGCGCACGCGCTCGCCCTCCTGCACGTTCACGTGCACGGAGCGCGGGACGCTGTACTCGTGGCGCGTGCCCTCGTCGGTCTCGATGATCACGCGGCGGAGGCCCTTGACCACCGGCCCGTGATGCACCGTGCCGTCGACCTCGGAGATGACCGCCTTCTCGCGCGGGTGGCGCGCTTCGAAGAGCTCGACCACGCGGGGGAGACCGCCGGTGATGTCCTTCGTCTTCGTCGTGGCGCGGGGGATCTTGGCGATGATGTCGCCGGGGTAGACCTCCTGGCCGTTCGTGACCATGAGGTGCGCGCCGGTCGGGAGCAGGTAGCGCTTCTCCTCCCCCTTCTTCGTCTTGACCGTGACGGTCGGCGTGCGCTTCTCCGCCGTGGTCGACTCGACGATGACCATCTGCGTCAGGCCGGTCACGCGGTCGGTCTCTTCGCGGACGTTCTCGCCTTCGACGATGTCCTTGAAGTGCACCTTGCCGCCGACCTC
>DATDFB010000052.1:0-8808 GCA_036522835.1 Thermoanaerobaculia bacterium
CGGTAGGGGCGCACGGCGTGCGCCCCTCGAATTCGATCACCTCCTGCCACTCGTCGAGCCTTTCCTCCGCACGATCGCGGAAAAAGGCCCCGAAAAACTCGTCGAACAAGCCCTGATCCGCCTCGACGACGATCCCGACACGGCCCGCGCGCGTCTCATGACCTACTGGAACGGCGAGTACGACTACCTCTCCCGCGCCATCCTCCGCCCGTTCGTCGAAACGCTGCGCGCGCGCGGCGCGGCGATCGACCGGCTGCACAACCCCGGGCACTGCCCGTACTGCGGCGGCGCGCCGATCGTGAGCACGCGGCGCGCGATTCCGGACGCCGAGGCCGGGCTGCGCATGCTGCACTGTGCGCTGTGCGGATTGGAGTGGAACTTCAACCGCGCCATGTGCCCCTCGTGCGCGGAGGAGAAGCCGGACAACCTGCCGGTCTTCCGCAGCGATGCGCATCCCACCGTGCGCATCGAGGCCTGCGACACCTGCGGCCGCTACGTCAAGTCGATCGATCTGACGCAGGACGCCCGGCCGATCGCGGAGATCGACGACGTCGTGTCGCTGTCGATGGACCTCTGGGCCATCGACGAAGGCTACACGCGCATCGAGCCGGGGCTGGCCGGGGTGTGACACGCTCCGTCGAATGGCTGCTCGACGGCCAGCGCGCGCTGCGCGACCGCTTCAACGACGTCGCCGGAGCGATGCGGCGCAACGACAAGACCGCGCTCGATGTCGCCCTCGATGACTTCGAAGGGCATCTCCGCCGCTGGACCGAGGCGGAGGAGCAGGCGCTGATCCCGGCCGTGACGCGCGCGTCCATCCCCGGCCGCGATCCGCGCCGCGAGCTGCGCCTCGAGTACATACAGCTCCGCGAGCTGACGAACTTCATCGCCCGCGGCCGCGAGAGCAAAGCGCAGCCCTCGGAGCTCCTCGGGTATCTCGAGAATCTCGACCGCCGCCTGGCCGCCCACGAACGGGAGAATCGTTCCGTATATTATCCGGTTGCTGCAGGCAGCCTCACGGAGGACGAATGGGCAATTCTCGAAGCAGCAAGGCCTTCGTTGTAGCAGCCGTTCTCGCGCTCGTTGCCACCGCCGCGCTCGCCGAGCCGGCGGCGATCTCCAGCATCACGCCGGCCCAAGGCCTCACGCGCGGCGGCGAGATCGTGCACATCCACGGCGAGAATCTCATCGGCGCGCCGCTGGCCTGTCCGTCCGTCACCTGCGGCGTCTTCGTGAAGTTCGGCGACGCCTTCGCCACGATCGTCGAGAACAGCGCGACGGAGATCGTCGTCGTCGCGCCGCCGCACGGCGCCGGGCGCGTCGACGTGCAGGTCAACGTGCCGGTGACGCCGGCGATCACGCTGCCGTCCGCCTACGCGTATCAGGATCCGTCGCCGTCCGACATGGTGCGCTTCCTCGTCCCGGTAGCGATCAACGCAGCCGGCTCCGGCGGCACGAATTGGGTGAGCGAGCTCGTGGTGCACAACGAGAACGCCGAGGCGCTGCCGATCAACGGCTCGAAGGTGCCGCCGCTGGCGACGTCGATCGTGACGCTGACCCCGCCGCCGGGAAGCGCCGGGACGTACATCGACGTGCCGAAGCGGCTGGCCGACAACATGACCGCGAACGTGCGCGTGCACGACACGACGCGCGACGCCGACAGTTGGGGCGCCGAGGTGCCGGTCGTGCCGGAGACGCAGTTCCGGCGCTCAATCGTGCTACTGGCCGTGCCGGCCGACGCGCGCTACCGCGCGCTGCTGCGCGTCTACGGCTACGGCACGAACGACGCGAACGTCGCGCTGACCTTCCGCGACGACGACACCGGCGAGATCGTCGGCTCGCGGACGCTGGCGCTGCAATCGGGCTACGCACAGATCCCGGTCGAAGGCGTGCGCCCGCGCATCCGCGTGCAGGCCACGGCGGCGTCGTCGCTGATCTGGGCCTTCGTCTCCATCACGAACAACACCACGCAGCAGGTCACGACCATCACGCCGACCGTGACGCCCGCGGCGGTGGCGCTGCCGGCGACGCTCGCGCCCGGCCGCTGGGCGGCGAGCGGCATCTGCGTGACCGTCACGAATACGACCGTTCAGGTCACGGCCGGTTGCTTCAAGGGATCATTCCCGCTGCCGTCGGTCGGCGGCGACGGGCGCTTCGAAGTCGACGGGACGCTCACCGTCGGCGGGCCGTCGCCCATCAACCCGCCCCCCGCGCACTTTTCCGGCGTCGTGCAAGGAGACACGCTGACGATCACCGCGAAGAGCGGCGACAAGACGGTCGGCCCGTGGACGGTGCGCCTCGGCGATCCGACGCCGTGCGGGCCGCTGTGCCTATGAGCGAGTCGTGTACGACGCCGCCCTGACCTTGCGCGCCGCCCGCGCCGACTACTTCGCGCGCTCCGGCTTCGCTTCCGACGGCGGGTACGGCGACGCGTGGGTGAAGGTGAAGCTCGGCGGGCGATGGCTGCCGGCGTTCCCCAACATGGCCGCGCGCGTGCGCGCCGTGCGGCTGCACGATCTGCATCACGTGCTGGCGGAGTACGACACGTCGTGGCGCGGCGAGGCGGAGATCGCCGCGTGGGAGCTCGCCTCCGGATGCCGCGGCTACGTCGCGGCGTGGCTCCTCAATATCGGCGGGATGTTGATCGGCGCGGTCCTCGCGCCGCGGCGCGTGGCGCGTGCCTTCGCGCGCGGGCGGCGGACGCACAATCTCTACTCGCGCGTCTTCGAAGAGGCGCTGCTCGAGCGCAACGTCGGCGAGCTGCGCGCGGAGCTCGGGCTCACCCCAACTGCATGAGCTCGAACGGCGGCTCCTCGTCCGGCTTCTTCTGCGCCTCGCCCCAGGCCGCGGCGAGCTCCTCCTGCGAGAATCCGAGAAAGAAGCCGTCGCCGCGGTAGACGTTGTCGTCGAGGAGCGTGATCCCGCCCGCGCCTTCGTCGCAGTCCACTTCCATCCGCCAGGCGGAGCGCGTAACGTTGCTCTCGCGCGTCCGCACCGGCACGCGCTCCATCGAACGAACCACCGCGTTGGTCAGCATGGAGTGATCATGCCATACGCCTTCCTCATCGACACGTACGAAACGGAGCGTATCAAGACGCTCTCGGTCTGGTCGCAGTTCGCGGACGACGAAATGGAATTCCGCCCTGCGCCGCTCGCGCGGACGCCGCACGAGCAGATGGTCCACCAGTGCATGAGCGAGCACCTCTGGATGACGAACATGCTCGGCATCTCGATCGACCTGCCGCCGCTGCCGGCCAGCGAGAGGCGGCTCGACTTCCTCCGCCACTACGCCGCGGCCACGGCCGCGCGCCTCGCGCAGCTCCGCGCCAAGCCGGAGGGGTGGTTCGACGAGATTGCGGCGTTCTTCGACGTGCCGCGGACGAAGTCGTGGATCCTGCTCCGCCGCCTCACGCACTCCGCGCATCACCGCGCGCAACTGACCGTGTATTTACGGTTGCTCGGCAAACCGCTCTACTCGACCTACGGCCCGACCGCCGACACCGGCGGCCTTCCGATCAACAAGGCGGCGGTGGTGTATCGCTACGCGAGCGTGGAGGCGTTGCTGGCGGCGGAAGAGCAAGGCGGCGAGTTTCCGGCATTGCCGGGGGCGGGGGAGAAGAGTGCGACGGAGCGGCCGTAGAAGGTTCTTAGGTTCTTAAGTTCTTAAGTTGTTAGGTTCTTAAGTTGTCGCGATGACGAAAACCTAAGAACCTAAGAACCTAAGAACCTAAGAACCTACCCCACCTCCCCCGAATACACATTGAACCTCCCATCCCTCACGAACCCCAGCAACGTCACGCCGAGCTCGCGCGCCAGCTCGATGGCCAGCGACGACGGCCCGCCGACGGCGGCCACCGTCGGGATGCCGGCCATGATCGCCTTCTGCACGATCTCGAAGCTGGCGCGGCTGCTCACCGCCAGGATCGCCTCCGGAAGCGGCGTGGCGCTCTCGCGCACGAACGAGCCGATCGCCTTGTCGACGGCGTTGTGGCGGCCGACGTCCTCGCGCACGCGCAGGATCGTCCCGGCGCGGTCGAAGATTGCCGCGCCGTGCACCGAGCCGGTGGCGCGGAAGGCCGGCTGCGCCTCGTGGAGCTGGGCGGGGAGGCGGTGGATGACCGCGCGGTCGATCGGATCGCGCGGGGGGAGGGGAGCGGTGACGACGCGCAGCGCCTCGATCGACGTCTTCCCGCAGACGCCGCAGCTCGACGTCGTGTAAAAGTGCCGGTCGAGCTTCGAGGTGTCGATGCGCGCGTGCGGGGCGAGAGCCACGCGGACGATGTTCGGCGACCCCCAGTGCCGCACCGACTCGACGTCGCCGCCGCCTTGCAAAAGCCCCTCGGTGAAGAGGAACCCCACCGCCAGGTCGAAGTCGTCGCCCGGCGTCCGCATCGTCACGGAGATGTTCTTCTCGCGCGGCTCGCCGCCCGCCGTCCAGGCGGCGCGGATCTCCAGCGGCTCCTCGATGGCCACGACATCCTCGGCGCGGTCGTCCTGCGGCGCGGCAATGCGCGTGACCGCGACAGAGGTCGTCTTGTCGGGCATCTCCGGATGCTAGCTTTTCATACCGAACTCGTCTACCGTTCAACCAACAACTCCATTCTTCTTTCCGTCTGTGCGGTTTCCGGGACTCTGATGGCCAACGCCTCGGTACGTCCAACGTTGCAACGCCGGCCGGTTAGCCCGCCTCGCTCGTCCTGTCTCCACCCTCCGGCTCCAAGCTGCCGCCATGCGGCCCGCGTGGCGTCTTCCCTTTTCGCATGCCACAAATCGATAAGAGAAAGGGAGTTGTCATGATTGAACGGTCCAGACGGGTCCTGTCTCTCCTCGCTGTCTTGATTTGTCTTCTCATCCCCACCCTCGCCAATGGGCAAGCCGCCATCAAGGTCAACGACAACATCAACATCAAATTCGGAACGCTGATCCAGGCGTGGGCGGACTCCGCGGAGATCGCCACCGATCCGCAGGGATACGCGAACAACCTCTTCCTCCGCCGCTTCCGCTTCCTGGTCGGGGGTCAGATTTCGCCCACGATCTCGTTCTTCTTCGAGACCGACAATCCGAACCTCGGCAAGGCGCCGAAGGCCCTCGGCTCGGGCTTCATCACCCAGGACGTCTTCCTGGAGTGGAAAGCCCTCGGCGCCACGAACAACTCGCTCATCATCGACGCCGGCCTGATGCTGCCGCCGCTCTGCCGCAACTGCCTGGAGAGCGCCGCGTCGCTGCTGTCGCTCGACTACGGCTCCTACTCCTTCAGCGAGAGCGCCCCGACGCAGTCGTCGGTCGGCCGCGACACCGGCTTCCTGGCCAAGGGCTACTTCATGAACAACCGGCTCGAGTATCGCGCGGGCGTCTTCCAGGGCTTCCGCCGCAACGGCTCGCGCAACGCGTTCCGCACCACCGGGCGCCTGCAGTACAACTTCTGGGACACCGAGGCCGGCTACACGTACCCGGGCGTCTACCTGGGAAACAAGAAAGTGCTCGCCGTCGGCGTGGGCGCGGATCGCCAGAATGAATACAAGGCCTGGTCGGTCGACGGCTTCATCTCCCTGCCGAACGCGGCGAAGAACGCGCTCAACGGCGAGCTCACCGTGCTCCGCTTCGACGGCGGCGCGGGCTTCTTCGCCACGCCGCTGCCGGAGCAGGATGACTACACCGCGCAGGTCGGGTACTATCTGGCATCCCCCAAGGTCATGCCCTGGATTCGCTACGAGCATCAGGACTTCAAACTCGCGGCGAACGACCCGAACGACAACAACCGCTGGCAAGCCGGTCTGACCTGGTATCCGAACGGGCACAACTTCAACATCAAAGGTGCCTACTCGCACGTCGCGCCGCGCGTCGGCAACAGTACGAACGAGTACACGATCCAGATGCAGTTCTTCTACTACTAGCGTTGAAAGGAGAGGAGCAACCATGACGGACATCCCGATGCCTGGTAGCGCTGTTGGATCGACGGCAGGGCGCGCCGAGTACCCGATCAAGCGAATCATCTTCGCCTCGAGTCTCGGCACGATGATCGAGTGGTACGACTTCTACATCTTCGGAAGTTTGGCGACCGTCATGTCGGCGCTGCTCTTCCCCGGCAAGGATCCGACCTGGGATCTGATCAAGTATTGGGCGCTCTTCGCGACCGGCTTCATCGTCCGGCCGTTCGGGGCCATCGTCTTCGGGCGCATCGGCGATCTGATCGGCCGCAAGTACGCGTTCATGGTCACGCTGTCGATCATGGGCCTCTCGACCTTCCTCCTCGGATGTCTGCCGACGTACGCCACCATCGGCCTGCTGGCGCCGCTGCTCGTTCTGGTTCTGCGCCTCTTGCAGGGCCTCGCCCTCGGCGGTGAGTACGGCGGCGCGGCGGTCTACGTCGCCGAGCACGTCCCCGACAACAAGCGCGGCTTCTACACGAGCTTCATCCAGATCACGGCCACGCTCGGCCTCTTCGTCTCGCTGCTCGTCGTTCTCGGCGTGAAGAAGATGATGACGGCGGAGGACTTCAAGGCCTGGGGCTGGCGCATCCCCTTCCTGCTGTCGATCATCCTCGTGGCCATGTCGTTCTACATCCGCATGAAGCTCGCCGAGTCCCCGCTCTACGCCGCGCTCAAGAGCCAGGGGAAGACCTCCATCGCCCCGCTCAAGGAAGCGTTCGGCAACTGGGCCAACTTCAAGATCGTTCTGCTCGTGCTCCTCGGCGCCACCGCCGGACAGGGCGTGGTCTGGTATACCGGCCAGTTCTACGCGCTCTCCTTCATGCAGAGCATCATGAAGATCGACGTCGTTCCGTCGTCGATCATCGTGGCCGTCGCGGTGCTCATCGGCATGCCGTTCTTCACCGTCTTCGGGTCGCTCTCCGACAAGATCGGCCGCCTGAAGATCATGATGGCCGGCAACATCATCGCCGCCATCACCTACATTCCCATCTACAAGGCCATGATGGCCTCCACGCCCGACCCGAAGAACCCGAACATGCTGGTGCTGACGCTCCTGGTCTTCATCCAGGTGATCTACGTGACGATGGTGTACGGCCCCATCGCGGCGTTCCTTATCGAAGCGTTCCCGGCCAAGATCCGCTACACGTCGTTCTCGCTGCCGTACCACCTCGGCAACGGCTGGTTCGGCGGCACGGTGCCGCTGATCGGCGCATTCCTCGTGGCCGAGACCAAGAACAACCTCTCCGGCCTCTGGTGGCCGATCGGCATCGCCCTGATGACGTTCCTCGTCGGCACGTTCGTGCTGAACGAAAGCCATCGCACCGAGATCTGGCGCGAGGCCGAAGAAGCGCGTCCCGTTTAGTTTCCGCGACGGCGCCCCTCACCCGGCCTTCGGCCGGGTGAGGGGCGCCACTCGTCCCTACCTTAGAATCGACCCCTCATGTCCGAGCGATACGAACGCGAATACGCCCGTTCGATCGACGACCCCGCCGGCTTCTGGGGCGATGCCGCGCGAGACATTCACTGGTACAAGAAGTGGGACCGCGTGCTCGACACCTCGCGCGAGAACTTCGCGCGCTGGTTCGCCGGCGGGATCACGAATACCTGCTACAACGCCCTCGACCGCCACGCCGACGGCGGACGCGGCACGCAGGCCGCGCTGATCTACGACAGCCCGCTCGCCGGCACCACGCGCACGTACACCTACGGCGAGCTGCGCGACGAGACCGCGCGCTTCGCCGGCGCGCTCGCCGCGCTCGGCGTCGAAAAGGGCGACCGCGTCATCATCTACATGCCGATGGTGCCGGAGGCGGTCATGGCCATGCTCGCCTGCGCGCGCATCGGCGCGATCCACTCCGTCGTCTTCGGCGGCTTCGCCGCGCCGGAGCTGGCCAAACGCATCGCCGACGCCAAGCCGAAGGCGATCGTCTCCGCCTCGTGCGGCCTCGAGCCCGGCCGCGTCGTCGCCTACAAGCCGATGCTCGACGAGGCCATCGCGCTCTCGCCGTCGAAGCCGGAGCGCTGCGTCATCCTGCAGCGCCCGCAGCAGCCGTGCGCGCTCGGCGCGCGCGACGTCGATTGGAACGACGTCATGCGCGACGCGAAGCCGGCCGGCTGCGTCCCGGTCGCGGCCACCGATCCGCTCTACATCCTCTACACCTCGGGCACGACCGGCCATCCGAAAGGGGTGATGCGCGACAACGGCGGGCATCTCGTCGCGCTCGAGTGGAGCATGAAGAACGTCTACGGCGTCGCGCCCGGCGAGGTGTATTGGTCCGCCTCGGACATCGGCTGGGTGGTCGGGCACTCCTACATCGTCTACGGCCCGCTCATCCACGGCTGCACGACCGTTCTTTATGAGGGCAAGCCGGTCGGCACGCCCGATCCGGGCGCCTTCTGGCGCGTCATCGCGCAGCACAATGTGTCGGTGCTCTTCACCGCGCCGACGGCGTTCCGCGCCATCAAGCGCGACGATCCGAACGGCGGCTACATCAAGAAGTACGACCTGAGCCGCTTCCGCACTCTCTTCCTCGCCGGCGAGCGCTGCGATCCCGACACGCTGCTGTGGGCGCAACAGAAGCTCGGCGTGCCGGTGATCGATCACTGGTGGCAGACCGAGTCCGGTTGGCCGATCGCCGCGAACTGCGTCGGCCTCGGCATGCTGCCGGTGAAGCCGGGCTCGCCGACGAAAGCCGTGCCCGGCTACGACGTGCGCGTGCTCAGCGAGGAGAACCAGGAGATGCCGGCCGGCCAGATCGGCTCCATCGCCATCAGGCTGCCGATGCCGCCCGGCTGCCTGCCGACGCTGTGGCACAACGACGCCGGCTACGAGAAGTCGTATCTGCAGAAGCACCCGGGCTACTACCTCACCGGGGAC
>DATDFB010000053.1:0-8581 GCA_036522835.1 Thermoanaerobaculia bacterium
CGACGGCGGCGACCGCGGCGCGCTCGCCCCCGCGGCCACGTTCGCCGACGGCCTGGCGCAGCAGAAGGTGCTCGACGCGGCGCGCCAGTCGGCGCGGACGGACGGGCGGTGGGTAACCCTTCAGTCCGTGTAGAGGGGAAAGGCGACCGTTTCGTGCGGCGTCGCCAATATATGCATCACGCCATTCCGCACGTCATACCAGCTCACTTCGATGTTGAATGTGTAGTGATAACCATGCGGATCGCTCCCGAGGTCAATTTTGAAGTGATCAACGTCGCCCGGACCGTACTTGAATTGATCGCTCGTGACGCTGACGCGCCCGACTGCTGGCTTTAGTTTGACGGTATATCGGTACTCTCTCAAAGGCGCGCCGGGGCAACGAGTGAGCCAATGAGTCGGTGTAAGTATGGGCGTCACCTCGTGAACGACCACGTCGATCGAGGAGACAACGGCGATCCCCTTTTGATCATTGAACAGCAGGAGCTCAACGGAACCATCTCGCGAGAAACGAAGATAGGTGAGCTGAAGAGTATCCGCGGCTGGCAGACAGCTATCGACATCGCGATTGCCGGTGAAAAGACGAAGGCGCGCGGACTGAATGCTCAGGTAGTTCGTCAGTGTGAGGCGAAAGAAGTGCTGCCCGCGGACCTGACCGACACGATAAATGCCTTTCGAGAGCACGAATGCATGGAGATCTTCGCAGTCGAGATCGAGACGAACGGAACGGTATTCGATATCAACCGGAAGCTGGATTTCGCGATGCGATGGAGTGTCGGAATCGCGCGCTACAGGGACGACCGCTGATGCGTCGATGACGGCGTCATCATGGAAGAAAGCGGGGCAAACGAGGATGACGTCGGGTAGCAGCGAAAACCGTGGGCCGCTTTTCCGGTCCAGATCGACACCGCGAAACAGCCAGGCCGGTAAGTACTCGATGTACGTCTGGACTGGCAGAAGGTCATGACAAACACCGCCACGTTCCAGGAAGCCGATGGTGTCTTCACAGAATTTTCGCGCGGTCCTGCGCCCCACAAGCTGTTTCTTAGCCGCGCACGGATCGCGGCCGGCGAACTGCGGTGGCCGCGCCACCGTTGCGGCAAAAACGCGCATCGCCCGCTCACCGCCTATGCGTGACAACAGGTAACGATAGATTTCGATGTAATCGCGGCGGAGATCGTTTTGCATCCGCGCCGCAACTGCTTCGCGAAGAACATCGGTGAGCCGGTGCGGACATGAATCGCTCGCAGCGAATCCCTGCGATCTGCTGAAATCGATATAACTTCGCGTGGCCAGGAAACCGGAAGGACTGCAGTCGTCAAGGCGCACGGGAAGAATCGGCATGCCGCTGGCTTCCGCGAAACCGACTTCGTTTTGACAATACTCGGATGCCAGCGAGGCGCGACTCATCAGCACAAGGCAAACGCGGGCGCGCCGCAACTCCTCCTGGATGGTTCCTTCGAACCTCGTTCCGACAGCGACGCGAACGTCTCTCCAGACGCTCAGGGCCGTGTCGCGCCGGATCTCGCTGTCGATTCTTTCGGCAACGGCGCTGTCCTCATGGCTATAGCTGATGAAGACGTCAGCCACAAATCCAGTGTACGCGCTCCTGAAGTGCAAATCCGCTGAAACGTTTGGGCCGTAGCTCTCACTACCAGGCATGGAACTGAACGGCCACAACATCGTGATTCTGCGCGACCCGCGCACCGTGATGATCGACGGCGTTCCGCACCGCTACGGCATCGCCGGCGACTGCTACTACCTCGAGCGCCATCCGCACGACCGCGCCGAGACGCTCCTCGGCGCGGTGCGGCGGTACCTCGACTACGCTACTTCACGGCCGGAACCGCTGCGGCGAGCTTGTTGATGTAGCGCCGCCGTCTCGGCGCCCGGCAGGGCGGCGTCCCCGCCGCCCCCACGCCGCAGGCGGGGACGCCTGCGAGCCGGCCGGCGCGGACGCCGGCGCTACGTTCACTTCACGGCCGGAACCGCTGCGGCGAGCTTGTTGAACGCCGGCAGGTCGGTCGCCCAGATCGCCTTCAGCTTCGCGAGCTGCTCGTCGATCTGGCGCACGACCTCGTCGCGCACGGCGACGTCCTGCGCGGTCGGCGCCCACGCGCCGAGCTCCGCGGAGTCGCCGACGGCGGCGAGCTTATTGTTCAGGCGCACCGGATAGTTCAGCGGGTCCTGCGAGCTCTTGTTCTTCGTCTGATACAGCGCCTCTTCGACCGCGGTCATCTTCTTGTCGAGATCGTTCGCCGCCGTGACGAGATCCTTTGCGTCCTTGCCGGCGCGCTTCTTCACGTCACTCAACTGGCGGCGCACGTCGCGAATCCGCGTGATGGCCTCGTTCGTCTCCGACAGTTTGTCGCGGATGCCGAGGAGGAAGTCGTACTGGGCGCGGAGATCGGCCGGCGTCGCGGTGACGCGCGGGTCTTCGCGCACCTCGAACGGCACGGTCATCGCCGGCCCGTCGCCGACCGTCAGACGCGCGCTGTACGTCCCCGGTGTGATGCGCGGCCCGTCGGTGCTGCCGCCCCAGAGGATCATTCCTTCGAACTTCTTCGCCGGCGCGGCGCGGAGGTCCCAGACGTAGCGGTTGTGACCGTTGGCGATGTCGGTGAGCTTGTCCTCGTCCTCTTTCTTTTCGGCGTCCTCGCCGGTCGGTTGCTTCTCCGCCTCCGCCCCTTCGGACTTCACATCTTCCTTCGCCGGCGGCGGAGGCGGCGTGCCGGCCTTGAGCTCCGCCGGCTTCACCGGCTCGGCCTGCACGGTGCCTTTGTATTCGCGGATGACCTTGCCGTCGCCGCCGAGAAATGCGAGGTCGACCTTCGTGCCGGGTTTCTGATCGTGCAGCGTGAAGTCGACGATCGCGCCGACCGGCATGGCCGCGGCGCGGCGACGCCCGCCGCCGCCAAAGCCGCCGATGCCCTCGACGCGCCAGGCCACGGTCGGCGTGAAGAGATGCACCGGCTGCGCGGCGATCTCCGGCGTCAGCTCGCGCAGCGGGGCGATGTCGTCGAGCATCCAGATGCCGCGGCCGTTCGTCGCGGCGATGAGCGAGTCGTCGCGCACGAGGATGTCGGTCACCGGCGTGACCGGCATCTTCCCCTGCAGCGACTGCCAGTGCGCGCCGTCGTCGTACGAGACGTAGGTCATCCGCTCCGTGCCCGCGAAGAGGAGCCCGCGCTTCTTCGGATCGGCGCGGACGACGCGGGTGAAGTGGTCGGCGGCGATGCCGTCGACGATCTTCGTCCACGTCTTGCCGTAGTCGTTGGTCTTGTAGAGGTACGGGCGGAAGTCGTCGGACTTGTACGCCGTCGCGGCGACGTAGGCGGCGCCTTTGTCGAGCGGCGAGGCGTCGATGGCGTTGATCATGATCCACTCGGGCATGATCGACTTCGGCGGCGTGACGTTCGTCCACGTCTTGCCGCCGTCGCGCGTGATCTGCACGAGACCATCGTCGCTGCCGGTCCAGATCACGCCCGGCTCGAGCGGCGACTCGGCCACGGCGAAGATCGTGTCGTAGTACTCGACCGAGGTGTTGTCCTTCGTGATCGGGCCGCCCGAGGAGCCTTGCTTCGCTTTGTCGTTGCGCGTGAGGTCGGGGCTGATCCGCGTCCACGACGCGCCGCCGTTGGTCGACTCAAAGAGGTGCTGCGACGCGGCGTAGAGCTTCTTCGGATCATGCGGCGAGAAGAGCAGCGGGTAATTCCACTGGAAGCGCTCCTTGATGTCGGCCGCGCCCCACCCCATCGGGTTGTCCGGCCACGGATTGACGTCGCGGGCCTGCTGGGTGCGGTGGTTGATGACGACGAGAAGGCCGTTGTACGAGCCGCCGTAGACGACGTCGGGGTTCGCCGGGTCGGCGACGATGTAGCCGCTCTCGCCGCCGGCGGTCGGCTCGAAGCCGCTGCCGTTGGCGCGGATGCGGAAGGCGCTGTTGTCCTGCTGCGCGCCGAGGATGCGGTAGGGGAAGTCGCTGTCGGTGGAGATGCGGTAGACCTGCGCGGTGGGCTGGTTGTCGACCGTGCTCCAGGTCTCGCCGCCGTCGGTCGACACGGTGGCGCCGCCGTCGTTCGCCTCGATCATGCGGCCGGGATCGTTCGGCGCGATCCAGAGGTCGTGGTTGTCGCCGTGCGGCGGGCGGATCTGCGACCACGTCTTGCCGCCGTCCTTCGACTTGTGGAAGTTGACGTTGACGACGTAGACGGCGTCTTCGTCTTTTGGATCGGCGTAGATGCGGGTGTAGTACCAGGCGCGCTGGCGAAGATCGGCGCTGCTCGTGGTCTTGGTCCAGGTGTCGCCGCCGTCGCGCGAGCGGAAGACGCCGCCGTCCTTCGCCTCGACGATGGCGTAGAGATTCTGCGGATTCGACGGCGAGACGGTGATGCCGATGATGCCGAGGGTGCCCTTCGGCATGCCTTTGTTGCGGGAGAGCTCCTTCCAGGAGTCGCCGCCGTCGGTCGACTTCCAGAGCGCGCAGCCGTCGCCGCCGCTCTCGAAGGAGTACGGCGTACGGCGGAAGCGCCAGGTGCTCGCGTAGAGGGTGCGCGGGTTGCCCGGATCGAGGATGAGGTCGACGGCGCCGACGTCCTTGTTGATGAAGAGGACGCGGTCCCACGTCTTGCCGCCGTCCCGGCTGCGGTAGACGCCGCGCTGGTCGCTGGGGCCGAAGGCGTGGCCCATGGCGGCGACGTAGACGAGGTCGGGATTCGTGGGATGTACGCGCACGCGGCCGATGTGGCGCGTGTCGTCGAGGCCGATCTTCGTCCAGCTCTTGCCGGCGTCCGTCGACTTCCACATGCCGTCGCCGTGGGTGACGTTGCCGCGAATGGTCTCCTCGCCGAGGCCGGCGTAGACGACGGCGGGATCGGAGGGGGCGACGGCGACGGCGCCGACGGAGCCGCCGAAGAAGCCGTCGGAGACGGGCTTCCAGCTCTGCCCGCCGTCGGTGGTTTTCCACACGCCGCCCCCCGAGGAGCCGAAGTAGTAGACGTTCGGCTGGCCGGCGATGCCCTCAACCGCGGAGGAGCGCCCGCCGCGATACGGCCCGACCTCGCGCCACTTCATGTTTTTGAGGAGGGAGGGGTCGGGGGCGGCGGCGAAGGCGGCTACGGAGGCGAGAAGAAAGGCAAAAAAGCATGCGCGTTTCATGGGGGCGCATGTTTATCACGAAGGAGATGTGGAGTGCGCCGGCCATGCCGGCGCTCTCACAGCGGCGGCATGGCCGCCGCACTCCACATTACTGGCCCCCACCCTCCCGGCGGGGGCGGGAGGAGGGGCTTGCGCGAGAGGCGGATCTTGCCGGTGTCGGGCTCGTTGCCCACGTGTGCGCCATCGTTCTCCCCGTTCACCCGCGCGCGGCCTTTGCGCGCGGGTGGCGCGACGCAACGCGCCGCGCTGGGAGAGCCGCGGAAGCGGCGGGCCAGCGCACGGCCGCGCGTCGGGTGCTACGGAGAGTTGGGCGGCCGTGAACGGACTGACCATTCGTACGTCCTCGAGCCGACGACGCTGGCCACCAGAATTAGTAGGCATTCCCCCAATAGATCAAGCGCAGCAAACCGAACGGAGATGATTCGAAATACGACGAGATGGCTGACCGGCGCCGCGACACAAAGTGCCCAGATGAAAAGACCGCTGCGCAATGCTGTGCGTGACCGTGTGCCATAGCACACGCGCACCACGGCATACAGCCAGGAGCTCGCGACACCCAAGCCTAGGATGAAGATCATTCCAAAGACAGATACACGCGCCAACTCGGATGCACGCGGCTCGACGGGATGACCGAGTGCGGCGAGCGCATGCATGAGTTCGCGAGCAAGAAACACGTAGAGGCCGATCGCCGCGCCGATGGCGTAGACAACCGCCCAGGCGAGAGCGGCGCGGAGCACGTGGACCCACTCGATCTTGCCGACTTGGCTCGTTGTCACGATGTGTGTTTTCCAGTGTCGCACTCACACGAACGTGCGGCAAGAATCTCAAGCACACCGCTTCTGGTGATGTAAGTTGAAGCACCAGGCGCCAGCTTTGCCGGTTCGCCAGGAATCGTTCAGCGTTGATGTCTATAGGAACTTCGACTGCGGGCCGCCCCGTGGTACCCGGCTTCAGCCGGCAGACCGCGCCAGGGATTGTAGCGATCATGCTCTGCAAGACCAGACTACCGAAAAGGTGCGGCCGCCACGTCGGCCGCTTGACATCAATGGCCTTCCCTCGGGGACCCGGGTTCGGCGGCTACGGAGGCGAGAAGAAAGGTAAAAAAGCATGCGCGTTTCATGGGGGCGCATGTTTATCACGATTGTGGAGAGCGGGGGCATGGCCGCCGCACTCCACATGTCGCTACTTGCCGCTGGGAAGCTTGTAGACGAGGCCGAAGTGGGCGTTGAGCTTCCGCGTGACGTCGCCCGGAAAGAAGCTGGCGTGATTGGCGTAGACGAGGGAGATAGGGAATGACATCTTGGTATTGTACTTGTAGGTGTAGGTGATCGAGCCGACGAAGCGGTCGCGCGGCGGGGGCGTCGTGGTTGTGGCATCCAACGGCCGGATCACTCCCAAACTGACGTTATCGGTCGCGTGCGCAAGTTTCGTGTCCTCGTAGTTGATGGTGATGTCGAGGCGATCGTCCTTCGCCGAATCCGAGGAGAGCGGACGGCCGTAAGCGACGGAGTAGACGAATTTGTGCCCGGCGCCAACAGTGTAATCGACCGAGAGGTCTGGAAGCGTGACGACGGTCGAATCGCTGCGGCTGTATTCGACGGCGAAGGAGACGCGGTCTTTGGCATTCGCTGCGTCGGTGGAAGTGACGAAGTCATTCAACGCCTTCGCGCAGTCTCCCGCGTCAATAGTCTTCATGCCCGGCCCGCAACTGCGGTGCTGCCCGAAGAACTCATTGAGATTATGCCGTCCGATTTCGTAAGTGAGCTTTGCCGAGTGCTCGTTGGCGCCAGCGATGTTCTTTCGCGAATGATAGAGAGCAGAGCCGTAGAACTGCGGCTGGTTGTTGAGAAGAATGCCGAAGTTCTTGGCAAAGGTGTTGGCGTCGCTCAACGCGGAAGCTCGTGCACTCGCTTCCAGGTCGGCCAGCGTCTTGGCTAGCTCCATGGGGTCAGTGACGATTTCGTTCAGCGGTTTATTCGCTCTGTCATTCGCGCTGGAAATATTCAACGCCGCCGCGAAATTATTCACCGCCCTATTGGCAGCCCTGTTCGTTTGGAACAGAGGAACCAGAATGTCCTGAAACAACTGCCGGTGGGGCACGATGCTGCGGCCAAACCGTTCCGATGATGGACTGAGCGTGGCGCTGAGGATCACGTCGTCGGCGTACGACAGCGAGTCCTTCAGCGTCGAGACCGCGGTGTCGTTGCCGGTTAGCCGCGACGTCAGATCCGTCGAGAGGCTCGGCTTCGCCAGAACCGTTTGTAACTTGAGCCGCTGCTCGTCGCCGACGAGGTGAATGGGGATGTTGTAGTCAAGCGTGATCGGAGTGGCGTTGTCTTGGCCCGTTCCCTTCTCCGCGAACGCGGAAAGGAGACTGAGAAAGTCTTTCAGCGAAGACTGCGAGGGCGAGGCCAGGCTGCTGATGCCGGTATTCGCCGTAGACAGGTCTTTCTGCATATTGGAGGCAGTCTGCGCCGCCGCGTCCTGCTGCTGTTTCGCGTCGTCACTCGGCAGCGCCGGCACGAAGCGATGCATGCACTTGAGGAGGCTGTCTGTAGGCTGACAATGTTCCTCTCCGTGAGCGACCGGAACGAGCAAGAACGTGCAGAAGAGAAGCGACAGTGAGTATCTCATGTCGGCCTCACTTATTGTTGGCAAAGATCAGGACCATGAACTGACCGGCGTGCAGGAAATCCCAGGAACAGTTGAAATTCGGGTCTGTCGCTCCGCCAGGAAGCTCGACATGTGCCTTGAGGTTCACCGACTGGCCCATGCTAGTGTCGGGATCGTTGAACACGTGCACCGCGATGGTGAAGGTGAATTCCTCGTTGGCGTTGATCTGCTTTGATTTCCCAGACATGATCTGGTCGTGACGCCAGATTTCGCTGGTGCCGTTCTCTACCTTCGCAATAACGTTGAAAAGGGCTTCGGTGCCAGCCGCCTTGAGCACAACCTTACTTCCCGCCGCGAGCGGACGCCAGAACTGGATGTTGTCGCAATTAGCCATCGGACCCTCCTGCTCTATAGGAGGGCCCGGAAAGACAATTTCTCACCGCCGGGGCTGACATCGAGATAGGCGACGACGACGTAGAGCGTGTGTTGTCCATCTCAACGATCAGCGTGCGGGCGAAGCCGGGCTGCGTGGCGCCGTCGAGCACGACGGGGCCTGTGATCCGTCGGGATCTGCGGCGCCGTGACGGTCTTGATCGGGCTGGAGCCGGCAGCGAAGGCGATGAGCCGGCGGTGTCGGAAAACTGTGCAGGTGTTGGCAGCCACCGTTAAGGTCGTCAGCGTCAGCAACGCCGCAAGAGCGAGCAATCGAGGCCGCAAGCAGAGAACCGCAAACGGAGAGCGACGGCATGGCCGCCGCTCTCCACAATGATTACTGGTTGCCCCCACCCTCGTGACCGCCCCCGCCCTCACCCCC
>DATDFB010000054.1:0-11945 GCA_036522835.1 Thermoanaerobaculia bacterium
CCGCGACGCAGCGCCCCACGCCTGCGCCACCGCCACCGCCACCCCCGGCGGCGGTGCAGCACGAGGAGCGGACAACGACGCAGTACGTGCCGCCGGCAGGGCTGCAGCGCGGCGGGGCGCTCGGCGGCGCGCAAAACGAAGACGCCAAGAAACACGACGAGGCCCGCCGCTTCGCCCGCCTGCTCGTTTCCGAGATCAAGCTGTACAACGAGTCGAAGGTCGAGCAGGGGCGGAAGAACAAGGACATCTACGAGCGGCTGAAGGAAGACATCGACCGCAGCCGGCAGATGTACGACGAGCGCATCGGCGAGGACGTGCGTAAGTCGTCGAATTACTTCTACGACGAGCTGGTGCGGATCCTCGCCGACGGCGACGCCGGATCGCTCGGGCTGTGATGTGGAGTGCGGCGGCCATGCCGCCGCTGTCCGAGCGCGGGCATGGCCCGCGCACTCCACATCCCCGTGCGTCGTAGCTGCCTCATCGTCGCGGTTGTTCTCGTGCTGGCGGGCTGCCACAAAAAAGAGGCGCCCGAGGTCGCCGTGCGGCCAAAGCCCGAGGCGCCGCCGGACCTCGAGAAGCTGCGCACGGCCTTCACCGCCGGTCTCGATGCGCTCAACGACAAGAAAGGCGCGGATGCCGCCGCGAAGCTCGCCTCCTTCACCTTCGGCAAGCGGGCCGTCGAGGAGTACCGCCTCTGGCTCCTCGGGCAGGCGCTGCAGATGGCAAAGAATGCCCCGCAAGCGCGTGCGACGCTCGCGCAGCTTTGGGTGCGCGATCCGAAAGGCGTCTACCGCGACGACGCCGGCTTCGCGCTGACGTCGCTCTACGCCGAGGCGGGCGATGATCGGAATGCATTCAACACCGCGGCCGTGCTGGCGTCGGACTCGGCGTCGTCCGACAACGCCGCGAAGGCGCGCATGACCGCGATGGACGCGGCCATGGCCATGGGCGACGTCTCCGCGGTCCTCTTCGCCGCGCGTAACGTCGCCATCAAGAATCCGGCGGCGGCGCCGGCGGGCGATGCCGTGGCGGTCGTGCAGTCGCTCACGTCGCTCGCCGCCGACCGTCCGATCAAGCTCACGCCGCGCGAGCGGCTCGAGCGCGCCGTCAGCTTCCTCCGCGACGGCGACGGGCAGAACTGCCTCGACGAGATCACCTTCATGGAGGAGCTCGGCGTCCCCGCCGACCTGCGGCTGCCTGTGCAGCTCAACAAAGGTCTGGCCCTGCAGCAACTGCGGCGCTTCGAAGACTCGAACAAACTCCTCGAGCCGCTCACCGGCGGACCGTACCGCGTCTCCATTCCGGCGCTCTACTTCGCCGCGAGGAACTACCGCACCTTGGCGGCGTCGATCAATCCGATGGTCAACAAAGTCATCACCGTGCGGCAGAAAGTGAAGGTGAAGAAGAAGACCGTCACGCGCAAGGTGAAGAAGACCGTGCAGCTCGTCGATCTGGCGAAGAAAGCGAAGAAGGAGTCGTACGACGCGCTCTACGTCCGCCGTCTCAAGGACCTCCTGCCGCTGCCGCTCGCCGACGACGTGCGCATCCAGGTCCTGACCGCGCTCATGGCCGCGGCGGAGGCGAAGAATCAGGACGACTACCTGCGCGAGCTCATCCCGCAGCTGGCCAAGCTCGACGCGTCGCAGGAGGCATCGCTGCAGCATTTCTGGGACAAGGCATGGGCGGCGTACGCACGCGGCGACTTGAACGGCGCGGTCGAGCAGCTCACGTTCATCCGCGACCACTACCGCAACCCGAACGTGAAGCGCCAGTCGGCCTACTGGATCGCCCGCTCGCTCGAGCGCCTCGGCAAGAAAGAAGAAGCGGGCGCGATCTATCGCACGCTGGCGTCGGCGCCGTACGACGACGTCTACGCGAAATTCGCCGAGCAGCGCGGCGCGCCGCACGCCGAGGCGACGAGCAACCCGCTGACCATGAACCGGCCGGACTGGCGCGACATCGCCGAGCAGAACATGCCGCGCGAGCTGCGCCTCGCCTACGAGCTCACCGCGCTCGCCGATGCCCGCGACGCGCGCGCCGAAATCCTCGCCAACCGCTCGCGCAAGAACCAGCCCTTCGCCGACGCGCTCATGGCGGAGCTCTACAACTACAGCGGCGATACGCTGTCGATGATGCGCGCGCTGCGCAGCGCGTTCCCGCAGCTCGCCACGGTCGAGCAGGATTCCGTGCCGCCGTATTTTCTGAAGATGTACTACCCGATCAAGTACGAAGGTGCCATCCGCAAATACGCGAAGAAGAACGGCCTCGACCCGCACCTGGTCATGGGCCTCATTCACCAGGAGAGCTTCTACAACCCACGCACGAAGTCGAGCGCGGGCGCGCTCGGCCTGATGCAGCTCATGCCGGCGACGGGGAAGGAGCTCGGCGCGCGCGTCTTCCGCCGCTTCGACGTTTCGCAGTTGACGAACCCCGAGGTCAACATCGAGCTCGGCACGATGCACTTCCGCTACCTCGTCGATCTCCTCGGCGGCAAGATCGAGCTGGCCGTCGCCTCGTACAACGCCGGGCAGGGGAACGTGCTGAAGTGGCGGCGCGCCGCACCGGCGAAGCCGATGGACGAGTTCCTTGAGTCGATCCCCTTCGCGGAGACCCGAAACTATGTGAAGCGCGTGACGATGCTGAGCGCGGCGTACGCCAGGATGACGAACTAAGCTTTATCTTCACAGTCTTTTCAAAGTTGTCACTTGCATAATCATGTCGACGGCCATACATTGGCTGGCGCCATGAGAAATGCAGCGTTGGTTCTCGCCCTCGCCCTCCTTCTCGCCGCCGCTCTCGCCATTTATGGAGGCAACGTCGTGCCGGACGACGCCGTCGCCGGCCCGCGCGGAAACGCTCCCGGCGCCACGTTCGACCGCGTCATCACCTCGAACAACCAGAAGCTCCTCGCCGACGGCCGGCAGATCTTCCGCTACGACACGTTCGGCGACGAAGCGTTCTGGAGCGACACGCTCAAGCTCCACGAGGGCGTCGCCAAGGTCTCGCCGAAGACGGCGCTCGCTGTCGGCTTGAAGGTCGACATGGACGCGCTGCCGCCCGCGGTCGTCGCCGGCGTGAAGAACGGCACGGTCAACCTCGACGATCCGGCCACGACCGCGGCGCTGCTGCAGCTCAACGCGGTCGTGGGCGTAACCGGACATTTCTCGCCGGAAGGGAAGCTGACGTCGATCGGCATCCAGTGCGCGCTCTGCCACTCGACCGTCGACGACGCGTTCGCGCCGGGCATCGGCCATCGCCTCGACGGCTGGCCGAACCGCGACCTCAACGTCGGCGCGATCGTCAATCTCTCTCCCGATCTCTCCGCCGTCGACCAGCTCCTCGGCGTCGACGACGCCACCACGCGCAAGGTGCTGGCGAGTTGGGGGCCGGGCAAATTCGACGCGGAGCTCTTCCTCGACGGCAAGGCCTTCCGCCCCGACGGCAAGTCCGCCGCGACGCTGATTCCGCCGGCGTTCGGACTGGCGGGCGTGAACCTCCACACGTACACCGGCTGGGGCTCGGTCCCCTACTGGAACGCCTTCGTGGCGAACCTGGAGATGCACGGCAAAGGCAACTTCAACGATTCGCGTCTCGCGGATCCGGTGCAGTTCCCCGTTGCGGCGAAGGCGCACTTCGACCGCGTGCGCAATGAGCCCGACCTGATCACGCCGAAGCTCGGCCCGCTGCACTTCTACCAGCTCTCCATTCCGGCACCGAAGCCGCCTGCCGGCAGCTTCGACACGGCAGCAGCGGCGCGCGGCGACGCGCTCTTCTCCGGGAAGGCGCAGTGCTCGTCGTGCCACGCCGAGCCGCTCTTGACCGACGCCGGCTGGAACATGCACAGCGGCTCGGAGATCGGCATCGACGACTTCCAGGCCAACCGCTCGCCCGACAAGAAGTACCGCACGACGCCGCTGCACGGCCTCTTCGCGCACGCGAAGGGCGGCTTCTACCACGACGGCCGCTTCGCCACGCTCGCCGACGTCGTCGATCACTACAACGCGACGTTCTCGCTCGGGCTCAGCGCCGCGGAGAAGAACGACCTCGTCGAGTACCTGAAGTCGTTGTGAGGAGACGGCCATGAACGCGATCCTCTTCTCGCTGGTCCTCTCCACGCTCGCGCATCCGGTGCACCGGCAGGTGGCCGGCAACGCGGCGGGCGGCTTCTCCGTCGACTTGCCGATCGTCGGGCGCGTGCACGGCGCGACTGCGTTCTTCACGGCGCTCGACGTCACGAACAACTCGACGCAATCGACCGACGTCGAGTTCGAGTACGTCCCCGCCGACGGCTCCGCGCCGCGCAGCGGCCTGCTCGGCACGCTCGCGCCGCTCGACAACCTCCACCTCGACGACTTCCTGAAAACGCTCGCCGACGCCGGGCTCCTCCCGCCCGGCAACGGCGACAGCTTCGGCACGCTGCTCTTGACGTTCACGAACCCGTCGTTCACGAAGGGGACGGAGGCGACGGCCGTGGCGCGCGTCTACAGCTTCGCGCCGGACGGGAAGGCCACGTACGGCATCGCCTATCGCGCGCCGGCGCTGACGACGAACGGCGCGCACGCGCTGACGTCGATCGTGCGGGCGGGCGGCGGGATCGTGTCGAACGTCGGCATCGAAAACGTCGGCATCGACGACGCCGGCGCTCCCGACGCCGCGCCCGTCACCGTCCGCCTCACGTTCGTCGACCCGCTCACCGGCGCCATCAGCGGCGCGCAGCCGTCGTTCACGCTCGCGCCGGGGCAGGTCGTGCAGATCAACGACGCGGCGAAGCAGAACGCGATTCTCTTCGTCGACGAGATCGCCGGCACCGCGCAAATCCGCGGCTACGTCGTGATGAAGGACACGACGACGAACGACGGCTCGTTCGTGTTCATGCAGCGGCAGTGACGGTGTGTCATGCTGAGCGAAGCCGAAGCATCCCCCGCCGGCGGGGGTTCCTCGCTCCGCTCGGAATGACACCTACGGGATATATCCCCGCATCGTCCGCGCCGTCAGTCCCGGCCTATCGACCTTGACCTCCACCGTGCGGTAGCCCTTCGCCGGCTCGGTGCGGTATCCGATCACGTACTGCGCGCGCAGCTCCTTCTCGAGCTGCGCGTACGTTTCGCCGAGCGCTTTCTCGTTGCGGATGAACCAGACGTTGCCGCCGGTCTCCGCGGCCAGGGAACGCATCGAGCCGCCGCCGAAGCCGGGGAGACCGCTCATGCCGACGCCGATGAAGTAGAGCGGCACGCGTGCCGCCCGCGCGTACGTGACGAGCTCGTCGTACGTCACACGCGTGCTGATGTCGCCGCCGTCGGTCACCACGATCATCGCCTTCCGCCCCGGCAGGCCGCGGAATCGATACAGCCCGGTGGCGACGGCGTCGTAGAGCGAGGTATAGCCTTTCGGTTTCGGGATCGAATCGACTTGCGCCTCCAGCGCCGCCGGCTCGCTGACGAACGGCGCGACCTTCTGCGGATCGAGCGCGAAGCCGCCGACGAAGGCGCGGTCGCCGACGCGCACGACGCGCTTGAGGAACTCCGTCGACGCCTTCTTCACCGTCGCCATCCGCTTCTCCATGCCGACGGAGTGATCGATGAGCAGGCCGATGGCGATCGGCAGCTTCTCCGCGTCTTGGAACGCCGTGATCGTCTGCGGCGCGGCGTTGTCGGCGACGGTGAAGTCGCTCCGCCCGAGGTCCCCGACCGGCGCGCCCGCCGCGTCGACGACGCTCACCTGCAGCTCGACGGCGCCGGCGTCCTCCGCCGCCGCGGCGATGGCGCTGCCGGCAACGGAGGCGCGCAGCGTATCCGTGCCGTTCAGCGCGCCGGGCGGAAGGTCGATCGCGTACGGCGGATGCGCCCACTCGAAGATCTTCTTCTCGCCGGCGAACAGCGCCACGCTCTTCGTCTCGCCGCCGCCCGCGTTCTGCACGCTCACCTTGATGTGATTGATGCCGTCCGGCGTGACCGTGCGGATGATCGTCGTCGTCTGCGGCGTCTCGCGCTCGTCGACGACGAAGGCGTCGGCGTCGACGTAGCGCCCTCCCTCGTCGTAGCCGACGGCGCGCACTTCCACGCGTTTCGGCAGCGATCCGAGGTCGAGCTCCGTCCGGTAGGGAGGCTCGTTCTTGGTGAAAATCTTTTTGCCCTCGACCCAGTACTCGACGCGCTTGACAGGCGGCTGCACGTCGACGTCGACGATGAAGAGGTTGACGGCGACGTCGCGGCGCGGCGCGACGATCTTCACCGCCCCCGCCCCCTCCGGCACCATGGCCTCCGCGGGCGCCGCCTCGGCGACGTACGTCTTGTTCGTTTTCGCGATCACAGCCTTCTGCGCCGCCTTCGCCACGATCACCGGCGCCGACTCCTCGAGCGGCACCATGACCCGCGCCTCGATCTCCGCGTCGCCCGGCGGCAGCGTCTGGATCGCCGCGAGCGACTCGCGCTGCGACTCCTGCAGCGGGAAGCGGAAGCGCTTGACCACTGCCCCTCCCTCGGTGACCGAGCCGGCGATCACCAGCGGCACTCCCGGCGGCACGTCGGGGCCGATGGCAAAGCGGAACGTCGTCCGCACCACCACGCCGTCGGGCGCGTCGCCGAGCGGCTCGACGTCAATCGTCATCTTCCCCGGTTCGGCGGCCAAGAGCGGCGCGGCAACGAGAAAAAGAGCGGCCAGGAGTCGTTTCATCATTCGTAAGATACCTTCATGAACGTCGCCGCCATCACCGGTGTCTCCGGCGCGGGAAAGACGACGCTGATCGTGGCGCTGATCCGCCGCTTCGTCGCGGAAGGGAAGCGCGTCGGCGCGATCAAGCACACTCATCACGTATTGAACGAAGAGCACCGCGGCGACACCGGCAAATTCCTCGACGCGGGCGCCGAGCCGGTCGTTTTCGCCGGAAAAGGCGAAGCGGTGGTGTTTCGTCACAACGGCCCTGCGTGGATTCGCTTCGACGACGAGCGCGCGCTGCTGCAGCTCTTCGACGCCGACGTCGTGCTCGTCGAAGGCTTCAAGTCATCCGATGCCTGGCCGAAGGTCGAGCTCGTCAGCGAGCGCCGGATGGACGTCGAAGAGGCGGCGGCGATTCTCGATAGAATCTGGCGCTCCCGATCATGACCGTGGCCACCGCCCTCCGTTACCGCGCAGTGCTCTTCGATCTCGACGGAACGCTCGTCGACTCCTACGATGCGTTGAACGAGGCCGTGAACTACGCACGCCGGCAGCACGGCCTGCCGGAGCTCCACGGCGAACGCATTCGCGCCTGCGTCGGAGATGGGCTGGAGAAGCTGCTCGAACGCACGTTCGACACCGACGACGTGCCGGCCAGCGTGACGGAGGCGTTCGAGAGCCGCTACGACGAGATCTGCTGCCAGGAGTCGAAGGTGTTGGCGGACGTCGAGACGACGCTCGAAGAGCTGCACGACGCCGGCGTGTTGATGGCCGTCTGCACGAACAAGCCGACGGCGTTCTCGAAGAAGATCCTCGACTTTCTTGCGCTCTCGCCGTACTTCCGCGCCATCGTCGGCCCCGATCTGGCCGGCGCGCGGAAGCCGCAGGCGCAGCACGTTCTGCACACGCTCGCGGCGACGTCGTGCGCGCCGGGCGACGCGCTCTTCGTCGGCGACATGCCGATCGACGTGCAGGCCGCGCGAAACAGCGGCCTCGCCGTCGCCGTCGTGGCCACCGGCTCGTCTTCCTCCGACGCGCTACGCGCGGCGGCGCCGGATCACTATCTGGAGCGGTTTTCGGACTTGCTCGAGATCGTCTTTGTGGAGTGCGGCGGCCATGCCGCCGCTGTCAGAGCGGCGGCACGGCCGCCGCACTCCACATGAACTACCGCTATCTCTTCTTCGACGTCGACTCCACGCTCGTGACCATCGAAGGGATCGACGTCCTCGCCGGCGGCAATCCCGAGATCGCAAAGCTGACGAACGCCGCGATGAACGGCGAGGTGCCGCTCGACGAGGTGTACGCGCGACGGCTGGAGATCATCCGGCCTGCGCGGGCGGCGGTCGACGCGCTCGCGCAGCGCTACCTCGCCTCGCTCGTCGACGGCGCCGAGGAGGTGATCGCCGCGCTGCGCGAGCGCGGGCACGTCATCCACCTCGTTACCGCCGGAATCGAGCAGGCCATCGAGCCGCTCGCCGAGCGGCTCGGCATTCGCAACGTGCACGCCGTGCGATTGCTATTCGACGAGCACGGGAACTACGAAGACTTCGACCGCCGCTCCCTCCTCACGCGCGCCGGCGGGAAGGAGCTCGTCGTCCGCGCGGTCCGCGCGCGATCGAAAGGCGGCGCGGCCATGATCGGCGACGGCGCGAGCGACCTCGAGGCCAAGCCGGCCGTCGATCTCTTCATCGGATTCGGAGGGGTGGCCGAACGGCCGCTCGTAAGGGAGAATGCAGACGTTTTCGTGAGCGACCTGCGCGATGTCCTCCGCTATGTCTAAGTTCTTCATCCCCGGCCCCACGTGGGTGCGGCCCGCGATCCTCGAGGAGATGGCGCGGCCGATGATCGGCCACCGCGGCGCGGAGTTCCGCGAGCTCTACGCGCGCATCGCCGCCGATCTCAAGCCGCTCTTCGCCACCGCGCACGACGCCTTCGTCATGACCGCGACGGGCACCGCGCTCATGGAAGCATCGCTCGTGAACTGCGCGAGCCGCCGCGTCCTCGTCACGACCTGCGGCGCCTTTTCCGAGCGCTGGTCCGCGATCGCCGAGTCCCTCGGCCTCGAAGTCGACAAGCTTTCGGTCGACTGGGGCCAGGCCATCGATCCCGAGGACCTCGCCGACCACCTCGTCTCGCGCCGCGCGCACTACGACGCCGTGACGATCACGCACAACGAGACCTCGACCGGCGTGACGAACGACGTCGCCGCGCTGGCCCGCGCCGTGCGCGCGGAGTCGCCCGACACGCTCGTCCTCGTCGACGCCGTCTCGTCGCTCGCCGGCATCCCCCTCCGCTTCGACGAGTGGGGCCTCGACGTCTGCTTCGCCTCGGTGCAGAAAGGCATCGCCCTGCCGCCCGGCATCGCCCTCGTCGCGGTCTCGGCGCAGGCGCTGGCGCGCGCGCAAAAGATGCCGTACCGCGGCACGTACTTCGACTTTCTCAACTACAAAAAGCACGCGGACGAGGGCGGCGTGCCGTCGACGCCGTCGATCCCGCACTTCTTCGCCCTCGCCGCACAGCTCGAGCACATCCTCCGCGGCGAAGGGCTGGAAGCGCGCTGGCGGCGCCACGAGGAGATGCGCGAGACGGCGATCGCACGCACCGCGAAGTTCGCGAAGCTCGCCGCCGACCGCGCGCATGCCTCGGCCACCGTCACCGCGCTCGCCCCCGCCCGCCCGCCCGAGGAGCTGCGCGCCGCGATGCGCCGGCGCGGCTTCACCCTCGGCGGCGGCTACGGCAAGTGGAAGGAGACGACCTTCCGCATCGGGCACATGGGCGACATCACGATGGAGGCGTTGAACGCGATGCTCGACGTGCTCGAAGAGGTGGCCATCGCCGAAGGTCCCTCGCCCCGCGTGCGGGGAGAGGGTGGCGCGGAAGCGCCGGGTGAGGGGCGATGACGGGAAGCTTGCGCTCCTCATCCGCCGCTGACGCGGCTCCTTCTCCCCGCGAGGGGGGAGAAGGATCTGTGCGGCATCGGGTCCTCGTCACGGAATCGATTGCGGAATCAGGCCTGAACATCCTTCGCAAGGCCGCCGACGTCGACCTCGACTACCGTGCCGGCCTCAAAGGCGACGACCTCCTGCGCGCCGTCGCCGAGGCGGACGCGCTGATCACGCGCAGCGGCACGGCGGTGACGCCGGAGCTGGTGAGTGCCGGCGCGAAGCTGCGCGTCGTCGGCCGGGCCGGCGTCGGGCTCGACAACGTCGACGTCGATGCCTGCACGGCGCGCGGGATCCTCGTCATCAACGCACCCACCGCAAACGTCATGTCGGCGACGGAGCACACGATGGCCATGTTGCTGTCGCTCTGCCGCAACGTCCCCGAGGCGCATGCGAGCGTGAAGCGCGGGGAGTGGACGCGCGCGAAGTTCATGGGCGTGGAGCTCAATGGCAAGATCCTCGGCATCGTCGGTCTCGGCCGCATCGGCAAGCTGCTCACGGCGCGGGCGCGCGCGTTCGGCATGCACGTCGTCGCCTACGACCCGTACATCGCCCCGAACGTCTTCGAGACCGCCGGCGCGCAGCGCGCTTCGCTCGACGAGCTGCTGGCGAAGTCCGACGTCGTCACCGTTCACACGCCGCTGACCGAGGAGACGCACGGCATGCTCGGCGCGGCGCAGATCGCGAAGATGAAGGACGGCGCGATCGCGCTGAACATCGCCCGCGGCGGGATCTGGAACGAGCAGGCGCTCGCCGACGCTCTGAACAGCGGCAAGCTCGCCGGCGCCGCCGTCGACGTCTACGAGAACGAGCCGCCGGGCAAGGACCACCCGCTGCTCAACGCGAAGAACATCATCCTTTCGCCGCACATCGGCGCGAACACGATCGAGGCACAGGACCGTGTGGCCGTGCAGACGGCGGAGAACGTCGTGGAGGCGCTGCGCGGCTCGATCTTCGTTTCCGCCGTGAATCTGCCGTTCGAAGGCGTCGTCGACGCCGAAGACAAGGGCCTCGTCAGCCTCGCCGAGAAGCTCGGCCTCTTCGCCGCGCAGATCATCGGCGCGCCGGTGTCGCGCGCCACGATCGAGACGTACGCGATCGCGGAGCGGCTGCACGAGATCCTGACCATCGCCGCGGTCAAGGGCGTGCTCGAGCCGCACCTCGTCGAGTCGGTGAACTTCGTCAACGCCAAGCAGCTCGCGGCGGAGCGCGGCATCGCCGTCGATGTGATCCCGCACGACACGCCGCGCGACTACCGCAACCTCATCACCTTCCGCGCCGGCGCGAACGGCCACGAGGTGTGCGTGTCGGGGACGCTCTTCTCCGAGCACCAGCAGCGCATCGTCTCCGTCGATCAGTTCCGCATCGAGTTCCGCCCCGAGGGGCACCTGCTCTACATCATCAACAACGACGTGCCCGGCGTCGTCGGCCGCGTCGGCACGCTCCTGGGCGAGGCCGGCGTCAACATCGCCGAGTACAACCTCGCGCGGAATGCCAGCGGAGGGACGGCCATGTCGATCGTCAGCATCGACTCCGCGCTCGACCCCCGCGTGATCGATGCGTTCGGAATCTTTCCGGCGATCAAGGAAGTGAAGCAGGTCCGGTTGTAGGAGGGCGCACGCCGTGCGCCCCTACCGTACAATCCTTCGAGGATGCAGTACCGCGAGCTCGGGCGCACCGGGATCAGGGTCAGTGCCATCGGCTTCGGCGGATGGGCCATCGGCGGTGCGGCCGAGGCCTCGGGGACGCCGCTGGGGTGGGGGCGCACCAGCGACGACGACTCGCTCGCTGCGATCCGCCGCGCGCGCGATCTCGGCATCACCTTCTACGAGACCGCCGACAGCTACGGCTTCGGCCGCAGCGAGTCGCTCCTCGGCATCGTCCTCTCGCGCAGGCGCAACGAGGTCGTCATCGCCACGAAGGTCGGCATTGTCCGCACTGCCGCGGGCGAGATGCGAAAGGACTTCTCGAAACAGCACATCTTCAACGCCGTCGACGGCTCACTGCGCCGCCTGCGCAGCGACTACATCGATCTCTACCAGGCGCACAACCCGTCCATCGAAGAGCTGCGCCGCGAGGAGATCCAGGAAGCGATGGAGATGCTGCAGGACGCCGGCAAGATCCGCTCGTGGGGCGTCTCCATCAGCAAGCCCGAGGAGGGGATGGAGATCGTGGAGCGCGGCTGGGGGCACGCGCTGCAGGTGCTCTACAACCTGCTCAATCAGGCGCCGGCGCACGAGCTCTTTCCGGCCGCGCAGGCCAAGGGCTACGGCATCATCGCGCGCGTGCCGCTGGCGTCAGGCCTCTTGACCGGGAAGTTCAACGTGGAGTCGCAGTTCCCGGCGGACG
>DATDFB010000055.1:0-13882 GCA_036522835.1 Thermoanaerobaculia bacterium
CCGAGGCGGTCGCTGCCGCGCAGCATGGCCAGGAACGGCACGAGCTGCACGGCCGCAAGCGCGAATGATTGCGCGGCGACGTCGACGACGTCGCGCCGGCGCACCACCGCGAAGATCAGCGCTCCCACCGCCGCGAAGAACGGCTCCCCGGCCAGGAACGACATCGCGATCGCCGCCGCGCTCCCCATCGCCGGCGCGCGCGCCAGGCCGCACCAGATCACCAGCGGCAGCCAGGCGAACGTCGTCAGATTGTTCTGCACGTCGAGAAGCGACAGCGTCGGGCCGCAGAGCATCAGCGCCACCGCGCCAATCAGCGCCGCGCCGAGCGACGCCCGCCTCGCGAAGAGCAGCAGCGCGCCGCATCCGAGAAGGGCGAGGTGCAGCGCCAGAAACAGCATGTACGCCGTCTCGAACGGCAGCGCCAGAAAGAGCCACGCCGGCGGATAGAACACCGCCGTCTGCGGATTGGCCAGCCACGGCTCGCCGCTGGCGCTGTACGGATTCCAGAGCGGCAGTTGCCCCGACTGGAGCGCCGCCGACGTGAACCAGCGCAGCGGCTGGAAGTAGTCGGTGTGATCGCGGAAGGTGAAGACTTCGCGATGCAGGAGCGGGCGGGCCACGATGCCGAGCGCGAGGGCGACGAGCAGGCCTTGAGCGAGGCGCCGCATCACTCTCGTGCGCAGAAGCCGCGAACGATCTCGCGCGTCAGGCGCACGCCCGCGTCGAAGAAGCGCTGGCGGATCCGCTCGTCGAGGCCGTGCACCGTATCGGCGTCGTAGTAGTTCACCTTGAACGGCGCGATGCCATAGGCGACGATGCCGCGGGCGCGGAAAAAGCGGCTGTCGCTCGTCCCGGCCTGCACGATCGGCGCGACCACCGACCCAGGCTCGCTCGCTTGAAACTTCGCCGCCAGGAGGCGATAGAGATCGGTGTCGGCCGGCGTCTCCGGCACCGGCTCTCCCCGGAGCAGCACCGCCACGTCCGTGTGCTTGCCGGCGATCTCGCGCACCTTCGCCTCCATCGCCTCCGTCTTCTCGTCGGGGAGGAGACGAATGTCGAGGTCGGCCGTGCCCGTGGCAGGGATGCAGTTCGTGCAGGCGCCGCCGCCGATGCGCGTGACCGCGATCGTGTCGTGCAGCAGCGAGCGGTATCCGGGCGAGAGCGCGCGCGTCACCCGCGCCACGTCGACCGGCTCGCGGATCTCGCGCAACGCCGCGCCGCGCTCGTCCTTGCGCGGCCTGCCGGCGGCGTGGAAGTAGCGCTCCACCGCCGGCGTCAACCGGTACGGCGTCTCGATGGCGCGGATCTTCTGCAGCGTGTCGATGAGCCGCGCCAGCGTGCCGCCATCGTCGGGCGGCGCCGCGGCGTGCCCGGGCCAGCCGTGCGCCGTGATGCGCAAGAAGAGCGGCACTTTCTGCTGCACCTCGACGCCCCAGAACGCGACTCTGTCGACGATGGTCTCGTTGTAGCCGCCTTCGTTGAGCACGTAGCCGACGTTCGCGAAGAGCTCCGGATGCGCGTCGAGCAGCTCCTTCGCGCCGTGAAGGCCGCCGAGCTCCTCGTCCGGCACTGCCAGATAAATGACGTCGCGCGCGAGCGGGAGCTTGCGGCGCTTCAGCTCCAGCACGGCCATCAGCTCGGCGATGCCGAGCGACTTGATGTCGAGCGCCCCGCGTCCCCAGATGTAGCCGTTGGCGCGCATCCCGGCGAAGGCCGGCTTCGTCCACTCCGACTGCACGACCGGCACGACGTCGATGTGATGGAGGAGCAGCAGCGCCTTCGCATTCGTCCCCGAGGAGAGCCGCGCCCAGACCGCCTGCCGCTGCGGATCGCTGCCGACGAGCTTCGCGTCGATCCCTTCCTTGACCAGCACCTGTTGCAGGAACTTCGCGCCGGCGGTCTCGTTCCCCGGAGGATTCTGCGTGTCGATGCGGAGGTACTGGACGAGGAGATCCTGCGCTTCTTGCTCCACCAGATCCGTCTCGCTGACCGCTCGGCGGCAATTCGCGGAAGCAACGACGACGGCGATCAACACGAACCCGGCCAGACGCAGCTTCATCGCGCGCGGCAGTATAAGTGCTGAGTGCTGAGTGCTGGGTGCTGCGTCTGCTATCCTGAGCTCATGGACGGATACAAAGGCGGTTGGATCGAAATCATCGCCGGAGGGATGTTCTCCGGGAAGTCGGAAGAGCTCATCCGGCGGTTGCGGCGCGCGCTCATCGCCCGGCAGCGCGTGCAGGTGTTCAAGCCGCTCATCGACGATCGTTTCAGCACCGAGGAGATCGTCTCGCGCGACGACCGCCGTCTCAAGGCGCACTCGGTGGCCACGAGCAAAGATCTCCTCTCGCGCGTCGAGTTCGGCGTGCAGGTCGTCGGCATCGACGAGATCCAATTCTTCGACGCCGGCGTGGTCGAGGTCTGCATGCAGCTCGCCGACGCGGGGCTGCGCGTGATCGCCGCGGGGCTCGATCAGGACTACATGCGCCGCCCGTTCGGGCCGATGCCGGCGCTGCTGGCCGTGGCCGAGGAAGTGTCGAAGATGCATGCGATCTGCGTCCGCTGCCGCGGCGCGGCGCACTACTCCCAGCGCGTGTCGGGCGGCAACGCCCAGGTGGAGGTCGGCGACTCCTCGTACGAGGCGCGCTGCCGCGCGTGCTACGAAGCGTATCGGTCCGTACCGCAGGAGGAGCCGGCGGTGCAGTTGACGATCGGCGCCGAAGCGTAATGACTGACATTTCTTGTCACTCTCTCTCACAGAAAATGGCCGGCCTCGCCTCTCGGTGCCGGTAGCTGAACGGATAACTCTCCTGAAGTCAGCGACTTGACCTGGGTCAAGAAAGTGGCAACGGCTTTGCGGAATGGGGAGCCGTTCCTCACAGAGAGAGAAGCGATGAACAAAAAGGGCTTCACCCTGATCGAGTTGCTGATCGTGGTGGCGATCATCGGGATTCTCGCCGCGATCGCCATCCCGAACCTGCTCAACGCGCTGCAGCGCGCCCGCCAGCGCCGGACGATGGCCGACATGCGCACGATCGCCATCGCCTGGGAAGCGCGCGACGTCGACACGGCCCGCTACAACGCCGCCGGCGCCGGCTTCCAGAGCATCAATCAACCGATCGATCCCACCGATCTCGAGCAGCAGGTTACGCCGACGTACCTCAAGCACATGCCGAAGGTCGACGGATGGAACAATGCCTTCGGCCTGTTTGCCGACTTTTCCTGGGGCAACGCCACGCCGGCGTCCCGATACGTGGTCATCTCGGCAGGGAAGGACGGCCAGTTCGACTCGAGCATCCAACCGGGAGCGACCACGCAGTTCGACTGCGACATCGTGTATTCGGCGGGGGTGTTCGTCGTCTATCCGGAGGGCGTGCAGCAGCAGTGAACCGAGTGCTGAGTGCTGGGTGCTGAGTCCTGAGTGACTCTACGCAGGGCTCAGGACTCAGCACTCAGCACTCTTTTTTGCTACCCTCGTTCGAGTCTCCGTGAAATTCCTTCCGCTCGCGCTCGCGTTTGCCGCCGGCACTGCTCTATGCGCGGCAGACCCGGCGCCGCTGCGCGTCGGCAAGGTCACGGTCCGCAACCTCGACGTCTACACCGCCAGCGAGGCCTCGCGCGGCCGCTTCTACCGCGCCGCCGACCGGCTGCACATCGAGACCAAGCAGACGGTCATCGAGCAGTTCCTCCTCTTTCACGAAGGCGACGAGTACCGCCCCGAGCGTCTCGAGGAAACGGAGCGCAACCTCCGCGCGCTGCGCTTCCTCAAGTCGGCGACGGTGACGGCCTCCGCGCCGCACGGCGGCGTCGTCGACGTGACGGTGACGACGCAGGACGCCTGGTCGATCAGCCCGGAGACGCAGGGCGGGAGCAAGGGCGGCTCGAGCACGTACGGCATCAACCTCTCCGACGGCAACGTCTTCGGCTACGGCAAGGACATCTCCGTCGGCTGGGACAAAGGCGCGGACCGCACGCGCAGCACCATCGAGTACAACGATCCGACGTTCTTCGCGCCGTACTGGAACGCGAAGATGCGCATCGGCTCGAACTCCGACGGCTACGAGCATCGTGTGGTCATCAAGCGGCCGTTCTTCTCGTTCTCGACGCCGTGGGCGGCCGACTTCGCCTACGACGGCTTCCGCCAGCGCGACAAGCTGTACGGCAGCGGGCTGGAGATCGACCAGTTCGGACAGAAGCACCGCTTCCTCGTGGCCAGCTTCGGCACGGCGCTCGATCCGAACGACGCCGTCGCGCATCGCGTCACCGCCGGGATTCGCGTCGTGCGCGACGACTTCTTCCGCACCGCGGACGACAACGCCCTCATGCCGCCGCCGGACAACCGCGACTTCCGCTACGTCTTCGTCCGCTACGAGCGCGTGGCGAACGATTTCATCAAGCTGAATTTCGTCAACAAGGATCTCCGCTACGAGGACTTCAACCTCGGCGGGCAGTTCACGGCCGAAGCGGCCGTGTCGCCCTCGGCGTTCGGCCTCGATCGGACCACCGGCTTCGTTCGCGTCGGTCTCGCCGAGGGAGCGCGCGTGAGCGGCGACGGCTTCATCCTGCCGAGCATCTCCGCGGAGACGCGTCTCGACTCCGGCCCGCGAAATGCCATCGCCCGCTCGTCCGTGATGTTCGTCCACCGGCAAGACGTGGGCGACTACCCGCGCACGTTCGTCGCGCGCGCCACGGCGGTGAGCGGCTGGAACCTCGACCGCGACGTGCAGTTCTTCGCCGACGGCTTCACCGGGCTGCGCGGCTACCGCATGCACACGTTCGAGGGCAACCGCGCCGTCATCGTCAACATCGAAGAGCGCCTCTACCTCGGCCGCGAAGTCCTGCAACTGGCCTCCCCCGGCGTCGTCGCCTTCGCAGACTTCGGGAACGCCTTCGACGGCGGCCTCTCCGAGGCGCTGCGCGTGAAGAGCGACGTCGGCATCGGATTCCGCATGGGACTGCCGCGTACGCCGAAGAACCTCCTGCGCCTCGATTTCGCGTACGCGCTGAACCGCGATCCGCTGGGGCGGCGCGGGTGGCTGATCTCCTTCTCGAGCGGCCAGGCCTTTTAATGTGGAGTGCGGCGGCCATGCCGCCGCTGTCCACATTAGTTCGGCAGCGCCCGCAGCTCCGTCACGCGCGAGCGGAACTGCTCCGTCACCGCCAGTCCGCGCAGCAGCGCCGCGGTCTTCTCGAACTCGCGCACCATGGCATCGACGGCGCGCTCGCCGTCGCCGCTCATGATGCCGTCGAGGGCGTGGAGGAAATGCTTCTCGATGGTCTTGTGCGCCGAATCGCCGATGTACTCCTCGGCCACGGCGCGGATGCGCGCGGCCAGGTCGACTAGCTCGCCATTCTCCGCATCGGAGGCTCGATCAACTTTTTTTTTTAGCTGCACCAGCTCCGAGGTGATCATGCCGTAGAGGATCTTGGCCACGTCGAACGACGACATGTTCAGCGCGCGGCCGACCTCGCTGATGGAGCGGTGGCCGTCGATCTTCGTGATCAGCATCCACTCCTGCGGATTGAGCGTGATCTGCTCGTGGCGGTTCTCGCGGCCGAGGAGCTCGGGGACGTGGTCGACCGAAGGGACCTTCTTCGACAGCACCCGCCACTCGTCGAGACGGCGCGCCGCCTCCATCAATAGATTCGTGTTCGACTTCGTGATCGTCTGGCGGTCGGGCTCTTCGCCGGGGTTGAACTGGAACTCGCCGGCGTTCCAGATGGCCAGCGCGTAGATGGCTTCCTCGCCGATCAGATCGCCGACGAAGGCGTGCACCATCTGCCCGTTTTTCAGATAAATGAATCCGCGCTCGTGCTCGCGAGAGAGAGTGAACTTGCCCGTTTTACCGGAAACACTGACGAGCTGGATGATATCGGGCAACGGCAGCTCTTTGAGCGATCCCTGGAATGCCATTTCACTCCATCAGATACTACGGCACGGCTTGGACTTAGGGCTTGAAGCCTAACCCACGCCACCAACCGCGTCAAGAAGAGGAGCGCGCCGATTCCGTTGCGCCCGGCGTGTGTCTTTCGACGGCGGTGAGCGCCCACAACGCGAAGCCGATTCCGCCGAGGACGCCGGTGATGAGGCGCAGCGCGTTCGTGCTCTCGCGCAGCGTGGTGAGCTGCGTCAGCCCGTCGATGGCCAGCGGCGTCGCGGCGATGGCCATGGCCATCCGCGCGGCGCGCTCGCTCATCGCCGGCAGCAACCGCATCAGGATCAAGCCCGCCAGCGCGCCGCCGTAGATGGCCGTGCAGCGCGCGCAGATCGGCATCGGCACGTTCCACAGCGTGAGGCAGCGGCGCGGGATGCCGTGACAGAAAAGACGGAAGAGAAGCCGCCACTGCATCGACGCGCCGTGCGCGATCGCCCACGTGCAGAGGACGCTGGCGCCGAGGATGACGATCGAGATCGCCGCCAGGACGCCGGCCACGATGAGCGTGTCGCGCTTCACTGCTTCTCCGACAGCCGGTATGCCTGCGCGAACGCGTGCGCGCCGACGGCCATCGACCAGAACCCGGTGAGGACGACGCCGACGCAGCAGAGGATCAGGCCGAGCGGCGCGGCGAAGCGCGCCACGAGCCAGTCCACGTAGGCGAGGATGTAGTTGAGCGCGTTGTTGCGAAGGAAGAGCGCAATGGTGCGGAAGTCGAACGCGGCTTTGAAGTCGCGCTTCACCGCCGCGTGCAGCATCGCCGCCGGCACCCACACCGCCAGCGCCAGGCCGATCGGAAGAAGGACGAGCATGAGGATGACCAGCCCGCCCCCGCCCAAGATCTGGGCCGCGGCGTTGTCGACGTCCGCGAGGACGCTGAACGGCACGCACAGCAAGGTGAGAAAGAAGAACGGGATCGTGTAGATCAGCGTGGCCACGAAGAGCATCGCTCCCTCGGCGAACATGTCGCCGAGGTCTTCCCATTCGGGCAGCGGGAGCTCGACGCCGGCGACCACGTTCCGAACCAAACGGGCCAGATAGCCGTAGACGAAGAAGATACCGATCAGAATGACACCGGCAAGAGAAAAGAGTCCGCCGAAGACGATCTTCTGGAACCATCGCGGATCTTCGAACACGAACGTCAGCGGCTTCAGAAAATCGTATTGCGGGCGCGTTGTCACAGGCACGTGGGACATGGTCTGGAGTGTAACGATTCCGTGGAACAAAAGTTCTTAACCTAGGCTTCTGACGAGGGATCTTGGAAGACCAAATCGACCTCATCGTCGAGGAACAACAGTCGTGGCGCGGCGGCGTGAGCTGGCCTGTGATCCTGTCGATGGTCGTACACGTCGTCCTGATCGTCTGGCTGATTCACAGCTACCGCGGCGTGCGCAACTCCGACCCCGCGCCACCCATCGCCCACTACATCGAGCTGATCCGCGCGAACCCGCAGCAGTTCACCGAGGCGCCGGGACCGAAGGTCAAGACGGCGCCGCTGAACGCGCCGCTTTCCGGCGCGAACCGCAAAGCGTCGACGCCGCAGCCCACCGGCGACACGCCGACCACGCGCCCCGGCGACGGCAGCCAGGCGATGTACGCGCCGCGCCTCGAGGGGGGCAGCGGTGGCCGCAGCGCCGCCGCGCAACAAGCGCAGCCGCCGCAACAGGCCATGCAGCAGCAGTCCTCGGCGATGAGGCCGCAGGAGCAGCCGCCATCGTCGAACGCCGCGCTGACCTACCGCCAGCCGGCGCCGCAGCAGCAACCGGCCGCGGCCGCCAACGGCCAGGTCGATTGGCGCAACGCCATCCGCGAAGTCGGCAAGGTGGCCTCCCTCGGCGGCGGCCGCGAGGGCCTCGACCTCGGCCACCTCGGCGGCGACAAAGGCACGGCGGAGGCCGGACCGCTGTCGTTCGAGACCACGTGGTACGACTGGGGCGAATACGCCGAGTCGATGGTCGGCAAGATCCGCGTGCACTGGTACGAAGAGATGCCGATGCCGCTCCTGCAGACCGGCATGAAAGGCGTGGTGACGATCCGCTTCACCATTCATCGCGACGGCACGATCAGCGACGTCACCATCATCACCAGCTCCGGCATCGCGCCGTACGACTACGCGGCGAAGAAAGCGATCGAGCTGGCCTCGCCGCTCAAGCCGCTGCCGGCCGACTTCCCGAAGGAGACGGAGCACGTCACGGCGATGTTCTATTACAACTCCGAGCCGCCGCGGCGGTGATCGGGCGCACGCCGTGCGCCCTCAACCCTTACGGCTTCACCTGGATGTTCCCGCCGCCCTGCGCCAAATCCTGCAGCGAGTACGACGACAGCGGGAAGGCGTGGCAGTCGAACGTCTCCGTCCGCTTCGACGGAACGCCGGGATCGTCCGGCCGCTCCGCATCCGTCGCCGTCCAACTGAACGACCAGCCCGGATCGCCCGGCACTTCCGCGTCCTCCGGCGTCCAAGTGATCGCCGTCGAGCGATAGAGGCCCCAGGTGAAGCGGTCCGGCGCGGTGGCCTGGCTCCCCTCGCCGTTGTCCTCGACGGCGAAGATCGTCTGGCGGCCGACGAGCTCCGCGAGCGACGACTCGACGATCTTGCCGCTCATCGCGGCACGGTTTCCGTTGACCGACAGACAGTCGAACTTCACCTTCACGGTCAGCGTCGTCGCGCCGGGCGAGGGCGTACCGTCGCCGTCGACGTCCTGGTTCGAGAGGTCGGCGGGACCGCTGAACGTCATCTCGCCGTCGGCGGCGCCGTTCGGATTGTGCTGCCGGGCGTCGAAGCTGACGGTCGTCGTACCGCCGGGCGACGAAAATTGGAATGTGCCGTTCGACGAGACGCCGTCGTTCTGTGCGAACAGCGGCGCAGCCACAAGCATCCCCAGGAGAGAGAGGCGGAAAACAGACTTCATGCCGAAGCTCCTTATGGGCGGTGAAGCGGGCGATTCAGGATCTGCGGCAACGTAGGTTGGGGGCTCACGGCGCGCTGTGAGCCCCATCACGTTTTCGGCCTCGTTCAGAACGGCGCGTTCGACGCCTTCACGTGCACGTGCCCGCTCGGCACGTCCTGCGACGGCAGGATGGCCACGCTGCAGTCGGCTGCCGAGGTGAGGATGAACGTGTAGCGGTCGGGCGGCGAATTCTTGCCCTGTCCGTTGTCCTCGACCGAGAGATAGCTCCTCGAGCCGATGAGCAGCGGGTCGGTCGAGTCGGTGATCAGGCCGCTCATGAAGGCCTGATTGCCGGCCACGATCAGACAGTCCACCGTGGCGGTCGTCGAGACGGCGTTGCCGCCGACCGTGCCGTCGAACTTGATGGTGCCGTCGATCGGCCCGCTGCCGTCGTGCAGGTGGGCGTGAAATTGAATCAACGCCGGCGAGCCCTCCGAGGTGTACTCGATGCGGCCAGTGGCGGACGAGCCGCTCTGCTGCGCCGCGAGCGGGGCAGCGCACAACAACAGGAGAAAACCAGATACGAACAGACGCGACCTCATCGCGAACGCTCCTCTCTCCGTCAAATTGTCAGGGACCCGCGGGTGAGCCTAGGGGTCCCGGGCCTCCATGTCAATGCCGCTGTGCTACCGTTTCCAAAAGCAGGATGTCCGTCGAGCGCACCCTTTCCCGTCTCAACTTCAACCTCCTCGTGACCGCGCTCATCATCGCCGCGGTCGGCGGGATGCTCGTCTACAGCGCCACCGTCTCCAGCCCCGACACCGCTCCCCTCTTTCAAAAACAGGTCCTATGGAGCTGTATCGGCATTCTGTTCATGCTCGTGTTCGTCTCCATCGACTATCACGTGCTGATGGAGATCTCCCCGGTGCTCTACGGCGTCGGCCTGGTGCTGCTCGGTTACGTGCTGATCTGGGAGCGCCTCACCCGGCACGTGCGCTCGTGGATTCACATCGGATCGTTCCAGTTCCAGCCGTCGGAGTTCATGAAGATCTCCACGGCGCTGCTGGTGGCGAAGTACTTCGACTCGAACGACCGCGCCTATCTCGACCTCCGCAATTTCCTGATCGTCATGGCCCTGATCTGCGTGCCGGGCGTGCTCGTTCTCATCCAGCCCGCCTTCGGCTCCGGGGCGAGCTTCTTCATGCTCGCCGGCGTGGCCATGTTCTTCGGCGGGATCAAGATGAAGTGGTGGATGATGGCCGTCCTCTGCGTGCTCGTGGCCGCGCCGGTCGGCTGGCACTTCCTCAAGCCGTTCCAGCGCGAGCGCATCGTGATCTTCCTCGACCCGTCGCGCGATCCGCTCGGCTCCGGCTACCAGGTGATGCAGGCCAAGATCGCCACCGGCTCGGGCGGCATCACCGGCAAAGGCTTCCTGCACGGGACGCAGGTGAACCTCGCCTACCTCCCCGCGCGGCACACCGACTTCATCTTCTCGGTCCTGGGGGAGGAGTGGGGCTTCGCCGGCGTGAGCGTGGTCCTCGCGCTCTACCTATTTCTCATCGTCGAGTCGCTCAGCGTGGCCAAGGCGGCGCGCGACCGCGGCGGCACGTTCCTGGTGCTGTCGCTCATCTGCTTTTTCATCTTCCACATCCTGATCAACGTCGGGATGCAGATCGGGCTGATGCCGGTGACCGGCATCCCCCTGCCGCTCATCTCCTACGGCGGCTCGGCCACGATGATGTTCTTCAGCGCCATCGGGCTGATCCTCAACGTCGACTTCCGCAAGTTCGTGAACGTCTGATGCCCCAGCGCGTCGTCACGGTCCGCCGCCCCGTCACCATCGCTCTGCTGCTCCTGACGACGATCGCCATCGTGTCGGTGACGATGTGGCTCTCCGGCAAGAGCTACTCGAAGGTCGACCCGATCCCGTTCGAGGACCTCTACAACCTGCGCAACGTAATGTCGCGCCACGCCGTGTCGACGCACATCCTCGCCGTCGTGGTCGTGCCGATCATCGCCAACACGCTGCTCTTCGTGCCGTGGGGATTCCTGCTCTTCATCGCCCTCTACACGGTCGAGCGCCCGACGCTCCAGACGTACGTGCTGACGATCCTCCTCGGGTTCACGTTCACCTGCACGATCGAGGCGTGGCAATACTTCCTCCCGACGCGCGTGGCCGACGTGAACGACATCATCTGGAACACGGCCGGGACGGCGATGGGGGCGATCCTCGGGCACCTTCGCGAGCGGGTGCGCTTCGAGTTCGCCTGAAGGTGCCGCGCCGTTCGCACGGGTATACTTCCTTCGTGGACACTCTCGCGCGAATCACCGCTGATCCGGAAGTGATGGGGGGCCGGCCATGCATTCGCGGCATGCGCGTGACGGTCGGAACCATTGTCGGTCTCGTGGCGGCGGGCCATACGCATGAGGAGATCCTTCGCCTTTACCCGTATCTCGAGCCGGAGGACATTTCCGAAGCGCTCGCGTACGCTGCCTGGCGGTCCGACGAATTCGAGGTTCCGATCTCGTCGTCGTGAAAATTGCGATCGACATGAATCTCAGCCCGACGTGGGCTGAGTACTTTCGCACATGCGGTTTCGCCGCCGTTCATTGGTCAGATCTCGGCGATGCTCGAGCAAAAGACCGAGCAATCATGGTCTATGCACGGGAGCACGGCTTCGTGGTATTCACGCATGATCTTGATTTCGGCATCATTCTCGCCGTAACGCATGCGCTTGGGCCGAGCGTAATTCAGGTGCGTACCCAAGATCCGTTACCTGAAATCGTAGGGAAATTAGTCATCACGGCAATTCAGACGTATCAGTCGCTGCTCGAACGCGGTGCCCTCGTCACGATCGACCCACGGAGGTCACGTGCGCGCGTGTTGCCGATTGTTCCCGGTATCAAAAAGTAAGTCGCGAAAGGCTGCGCACCCAGGACCCAGGACCCAGGACTCAGGACTCTATAATCGGCCTCCCGTGATCGACGAGGTCAAATCCATCGAGCCGCAGCTCAAGCAGATCCTCTCCTCCCGACGCGCGTGGCCGACGTGAACGACATCATCTGGAACACGGCCGGGACAGCGATGGGGGCGATCCTCGGGCACCTTCGCGAGCGCGTGCGCTTCGAATTCGCCTGAGAGGGCGCACGCCGTGCGCCCCTACCGGAGGAGGCGGCGTTCGCGTCGGTAGGGGCGCACGGCGTGCGCCCCTCGAATTTATAATCGCCGCTCCGTGATCGACGAGGTCAAATCCATCGAGCCGCAGCTCAAGCAGATCCTCTACGGCTGCGTGGAGCACGTGCAGGCCACGAAGGCGGCGCTCTACCTCTCCGCCTCGCGCGACCTCAACGACAAGCGCTACGAGCTCGTCACCAGCTACCAATACAACGCCGCCGACCGCAAGACGGTCAACGGCAACGACGACCTCGTCGACCGCCTCGTGGTCAAGCGCGGCCCCTTCTTCATCAACGGCCTCGCCGCGGACATGCGCTTCTCGGAGATGCTCTTCCGCCAGGGCAACGACCGCATGCTGGCCGCGCCGCTGTTTGCGCGCGGCCGCCTCGTCGGCTTCATCGACATGCGCGACAAGGCCGGCAAGAAGCCGTTCGAGGGGGCGGACGTCGAGGCGGCGCAGAAGATCGCCGAGCAGGTCGTCACTCTCCTCGGCGCCAAGCAGCTCTTCGGCATCGCGCCGCTCACGCTCGCCGACGCCGAGGCGCCGCGGCCGAGCGGCAACATCTCCGGCGCATTCCGCGCCGTCACGCCCGCCGCCGCCGCCGCGGCCGCGCGCGGCGAGCTCTCGGCCAAGGCGCAGAACGCCATCCAGTCCGCGCGCGACCTCCTGTCGAAGCGGCAGCTCGCGCATCAGGCGGGACGGCGCGTGCTGAGCGATCACGACCTCGAAGTCGTCCGCCTTCTCCTCCCCGCCGCGCTGGCCATTCCGGGCGCCGTGCTGGCGTGCTTCAGCGCCATGGGACATCTCAACAACCCGCAGTCGATCGTGGCCATCGCCACGGTGACGGACGACGCCATGGAGATGCTGCAGTCGCACCTCCAGGCGTGGCTCGCGCGCACGGGGCAGCCGCAGCCGGCCACGAAGCCGCACCTCATTTACCCGTTCGGCGTGCAGGTCGTGCCGGTGACGGCGGCGGGGATCAGCTCGATCCTGAGCGCGCCGCTCAACGCGCAGTCGGTCGACGGCCTGGTGCTCACCGTCGCCTTCGAGCGCACACCGGAAGCGCAGGCGCAGCGGGCGCTGCACATCTTCTTGAAGCAGATCGAGCAGTCGGTGGAGAGCGCCATCGCCAACGGCAACGGCCGCAACGACCGGCAGGTCATCGCCGAGAAGCTTCTCGAGCCCGATTTTCAGAAGTACCCGGAGCTCGTCGAGCACTGCCGCCAGGTGGCGATGATGGCGCAGCGCTTCGCGATCTACATGGAGCTGCCGCCGCAGCAGGTCGAGTCGATCCGCCTCGCCGCGCTCGTGCACGACGTCGGCCTGCGTCTCATCGACTACGAGCGGCTGTACGGCCGCCCGAACTTGACGGCGGAGGAGCTGCGCGGGATGGCTGAGCATCCGATCGTCGGCGCCGCGCTGGTCGAGCCGCTCCTCGGCAACGAGGTCGCGCAGGCCGTGCTGCGGCACCACGAGCGCGTCGACGGCAAGGGTTACCCGAGCCGCCTGAGCGGGAACGCCATCCCGCTCGCCTCGCGCATCATCCAGATCTGCGACGCCTGGATCGCCATGACGTCGCCGCGCTCGTACCAGCCGCCGACGTCGTTCGACGAAGCGGCGAAGCGTATGCGCGCGGGGGCGGGGTCGCAGTTCGATGCGGCATTGGCGGAACGATTTCTTGGAGCGCTGGCGCAGCTTGGAGCATGAGAGTGCTGGGTGCTGTGTGCTGAGTGCTGAGTAGGTTCGCCGCGTATGACACAGCACTCAGCACCCAGCACACAGCACTTCTTCTCGCAGATCCGCTCCCTCCCCCGCCCCGCCTGGATCGTCTTCGGCGGCGTCTTCGTCAACCGCTTCGGCTCCTTCGTCCTGCCGATGCTCACGC
>DATDFB010000056.1:0-27378 GCA_036522835.1 Thermoanaerobaculia bacterium
GTCGATCACCAGTCCGTGGCGGAGGCGGCGGTGGTGGGGATCAACCACGAGATCAAGGGGACGGCCATCGCGGCGTTCGTGATCGTCAAATCGTCGGCGATGGAGCACGCCAAGAAGGACCCGGCGAAGTTCGAGCGCGAGTTGAAGGAGCACGTGGCCGAGAAGATCGGCGCGATCGCCAAGCCGGAAAAGATTCTGGTCACCGCGGACCTGCCAAAAACGCGCTCGGGGAAGATCATGCGGCGGCTGCTGCGGGACATCGCGGAGGGGCGGGCGTTGGGCGACGTGACCACGTTGGCGGATCCGACGGTGGTGGCGTCGCTGAAGGATCGGTATGAGGAAGAGGGATGACGGCTGTGCTGGGTGCTGTGTGGTGAGTCCTGGGTCCTGAGTCCTGAGTCCTGGGTCCTGAGTCCTGAGTGCCGGAGGAAGAGAGCTGATCAGCGCCCTGTATAGCGGTCCAGTTTCGTGACCGTTCCGGCCTCGGATTGCGCAATGAAGAAGACGCGCACCTCGGGGACCGGACGTTTGCAATTCTTCATCACGAACGCCGCTACCTCATCGGCACGCTTCTGTTTCTCCTCCGCCGAGGCGGCGTTGAGCGGCGAGTTGATGAACGAGACGACGACGGTTCCTTTGCCGATGACGTTGACCTGGACGCGCGCCTCGTGGAACTGCGCCGCGATTTGCTCGCGCAGGGCCATCATTTCGCGAAACTGACACGACGCACAGAGAGCCAGGCAGGCGAGGAGAGCGAGCGCGCGTTTGGACATGGCGTAGTCCTCGATTCGTGGTTGGTTCTTAGTTCTTGGTTCTTAGTTCTTAGTTTGCGCGAAAACCAAGAACTAAGAACCAAGAACTAAGAACCAATGACTACTCCTCTTCTTCCAGTCCCTTCCCGACCCGAAAGACATGCCCGTCCGGATGCCGCACGTGCATCTCGCGCACGTTCCACGGCTCGTCGGTCGGCGGCATCGTGACCTCGATCCCCTGCGCGAGGCAGTCGGCGTAGACGGCGTCGACGTCGTCGACCCAGATCGACATCCACGTGCCGGGATTTCCCTGGCAGCCCTGGCAAAGGAAGATCTCGTAGTTGCCGGAGCAGACGGCGCCGAACGTCGGCGGGTCGCCCCAGTCCCACGCCTTCCGCCAGCCGAACGCTTCGAACCAGGCGAAGCTCGCGCGGATGTCGGAGACGCTGAGGATGGGCGTTAGTCCCTTCGCGTGCATCGCGATATCGTACGCTGGGCAATGTCCAAAACGGTCCTGATCACGGGCGGCTCGCGCGGCATCGGCCGCGTCACGGCCATGCGCCTGCTCGCGGACGGCTGGTCGGTGGCGTTCACGTACAGCCGCTCGAAGGAGGCCGCCGTGGCCTTTCAGGAAGAGGCGCGGGCGACGCTCGACGACGACGCGCCGCTGATCGAGGCCTTCGCCGCCGACGTGCGCGACGACGCCAACAACCACGCGCTGGTGGAGCGGGTGCTGGCGCGCTTCGGCTCGCTCGACGCGCTGGTGAACAACGCCGGCATCCGCCACGACGCGCTGATGTACACGATGTCGCTGGCGCAGTTTCAGGACGTGCTGGACACGAATCTGGTCGGGGCGTGGTCGATGTCGAAGGCGGTGCTCCCGCACTTCATGCGCCAGCGCCGCGGCGCCATCGTGAACGTGGCCTCGGTCTCCGGCATCCACGGCGTGGTCGGACAGACGAATTACTCGAGCGCGAAGGGCGGCCTCATTGCCATGACGCGCTCGATGGCGCGCGAGACCGCGCGCAGCGGGATCCGCGTGAACTGCGTCGCGCCGGGCCTCGTCGAGACCGACATGATCAGCGACATGGACGACGACGTGCGCCGGCAGATGATCCACGACATCCCCATGCGGCGCGTGGTGCGCGCCGACGAGGTGGCGGCGGGGATCGCGTTCCTGTTGGGCGACGACGCCAGCGCGATCACCGGACAAGTCTTGTGCATCGACGGAGGGGCATCGGCATGAAATGCAGAATGCAGAATGCGGAATGCAGAATTGGCCTGCATTTCATTCTCCATTCTGCATTCAGCATTCTGCATTCACATGTACTCCATCGTCATTCCAACGTATAACCGCCTGCCGATGCTCCTGCGCGTGCTCGACGCGCTCGACGCCCAGCGCGGCGCGCCGCCGTTCGAAGTCATCGTCGTCAACGACGGCTCGACGGACGACACGGACCGCGTCGTGTCCCAGCGCAACGGCATCGTCTACCGCGCGCAGCCGAACGGCGGCCCGGGACGCGCGCGCAACCACGGCGTGTCGCTGGCCGGCGGCAACGTCGTGATCTTCATCGGCGACGACACCGTGCCGGAGCCGGACTTCGTCGCCGAGCACGCGCGCATCCACGCCGGCGGCGACGCGCTCACGGCCTGTCTCGGGTACACCGGCTGGCCGCGCGGCGAGGGCGTCACGGCGTTCATGGACTACATCAACGACTACGGCCTGCAGTTCGGCTATCGCCTGATCGAAGACGGCGCTGTCGTGCCGTTCAACTTTTTCTACACGTCGAACATCTCCATCGACCGGCAGCTCCTCGCGGAGCATCCGTTCGACACGACCTTCCCCGCCGCGGCGTGGGAGGACATCGAGCTCGCCTATCGCCTGGACAAGCTCGGCCTCCGGATCCACTACAACGCCAAGGCGGTGACGCGGCACTATCACCCGATGACGATCGACTCGTTCGCGCGGCGGCAGTACACGGTGGGGAAGTCGGGCGCGATTTTCTACCGTAAGCACCCGGAGCTCGGCCACTTCCTCGGCGTGCACGAGCTGGAGACGCGAACGCTCGCGGACGAGCGGCAGTTGGCCAAGCTCCGCCGCCGCGCCCGTCTAGGCGAGCGCTTCCGCTGGCTGGCGCGGCCGAAGGTGTTCGAGACGCTGATGCGCGAGCATTATCTGAGAGGGCTGCGCGAGGGACTGGAGGGAGTGCTGCGTGCTGAGTGCTGAGTGCTGAGTATGTTCATCACGTTCGAGGGCATCGAAGGCTCGGGCAAAACGACCCAGCTGAACCGCCTCGCGGCGGCGTTGCGCGAGCGCGGGCGGAGCGTCGTCGTGACGAAGGAGCCGGGGGGCACACCGCTCGCCGATCGCATCCGCGCGATCCTGCTCGACAGCGGCAACGTCATCGACCCGGTCGCGGAGCTCTTTCTCTTCGCCGCGTCGCGACGGCAGAACGTGATGGAGGTGATCCGCCCTGCCATCGCGCGCGGCGACGTCGTGCTGTGCGACCGCTTCACCGACTCGACGCTCGCCTATCAGGGCTTCGGCCGCCTCCTCACGCTCGACAGACTGCGCGCGCTGAACGACTGGGCGACCGATTCGACGGTGCCCGATCTCGTGCTGATCTTCGACATCAATGAAGAAACCGGACTGACCCGCGCCCGCTCCCGCAACGAAGGAGCGGCGGCGGACGAAGGGCGCTTCGAGCTCGAAGACCTGCGCTTTCACCGCCGCGTGCGCGAGGGGTACCTCGCGCTCGCCGCCGCGGAGCCGCGGCGCTATCTCGTGATCGACGGCGGCGGCACGGCCGATGAAGTGTACGAGCGGATGATGCAGGCGCTGGAGGGACGGCTGTGACGATGGACAAAGCGCAGCTTCTTCTCGACACGGCGCGCCGCGGCGAGCTGCATCACGCCGTCATCCTCTGGGGTCCGGCCCCCGAGTCGCTGCGCGCGCTGGCGCTGCAGGTGGCGAAGACGCTCAACTGCCTCCACGGCACGACCGGCGACGACTGCGCCTCGTGCCGGCGCATCGAGCGGCGCACGCATCCCGACGTGCACTTCGTCGAAGTCGGCGAGGAGCGGAAGCTGATCAGCGTCGAGCAGGTGCGCGACATCGTCGCCGCCGCGGCGCTTCGTCCGTACGAAGGGCGCAACAAAGTCTTCATCATCGATCCCGCGGACGCGCTCAGCGTCGGCGGATCGAACTCGCTGCTGAAGACGCTCGAGGAGCCGCCGCGCGACACGATCTTCATCCTCCTCACGCGGTCGTACGATTTGCTCTTGCCGACGATCAAATCGCGCTCGCAGCCGATCCACATCGGCGGCACGGCGCCGCGCGACGAGGAGCTTGCCGCCGACATCGCCTCCGCCCTGCGCCGCTTCGGCGAGACGCACGACAGCGCCATGCTGCTGTCGCTCGCGTCGCTCATCGCCGCGCAGGAACGCCCCAACGACGCGATCGCGCTCCTCGGCGAGACGCTCTGCGAAGCGGCGGCGGGGACGATCGACGTGGAGATTCCGCGGGAACGGCTGCTGGCGGCGGCGGATACGAGCATGGCCGCGATCCGCTGGCTCGGCGTCAACGCCGACGTGCGCCTGCTCGCGGAGCAGATCGTCGCGGCGCTGGTCTGAAAAAAGAACGACCCCGCCGTTGCCGGCGGGGTCTGGGAAATCTACTGGACTGGTAGGGCGCGAACGCTCAGGGGTGAGAACTCAGGTCGGTAAGATTCAAAGAAGCTTTCAAGAGGTGGTTACTTCTGGCGGGTTTTTACAACTGGAAGCTAATCCCCGCCCTCCGATCCAGTAAAGCCTTACATCCTTGCGATGGGAGATTATCGCACACTTTGTGAAAAAATTCTCAATGTAACTGACCCGTGACAACATGCTGATTTGGCAACGAGATAACCGACAGTTTCGGAAACGTCTTCAACCTACTACAGAATGACCGTTCGGTCAAATTCCGTCTATTGAATACGAGCGTGGTGCGCTCGAGGTTTCGCGTCACCGCGCCACGAGCGTGGGGGCGGGAGCGAGCGAGCGCGAGATATTGATGTGCCCGGCGAGCGTTTCGGCCGGCTCGCCGTTGATCAGAATCCGCACTCGTTTGACCGCGGGGAAGTTCGCCGTGACGGTCTGGACGACGGCGTAGATCGCCATCATCTCTTCGTGGCTCCCCGTCCCCCACCCTTGCGTCAGCGTGGGCCCGCCGAGGTCGACGAAGGCGTTGCCGTCGGGGAGGAGGTAGGCGGCGCGGACGACGGTGTCGGCGGGGAAGCTGCGCGCGCGGTTCGGCGTGAGCGGCGGCTTGATGAGCTCGCGCACGACGACCGGCATGGCTGCGGCGGGGTTCTCCGGCAGCGCGACGTTGCGGATCTCAGCGCCGAGGAGCATGTCGATGCCTTGGTAGTAGAGCGTGACGGGACGGACCGCAACCTTGTTCTCCGCCGCGAGGTTGGACGAGAGCGGCGACGACTGCTTTCCTTTACACGCCGCGGCGACGAGCGCGGCGACGACGACGAATTTGCGCAACTACGGGCCTGCCTTTTCACAAGGGCGCGGGGCGCAGGGGGCGGGGCGCAGGCGAGTCGTCGTCGACGGCTTCGTCGTCGTAGGCTGCGATTGACCTGCGCCCTGTCCGCCGGTCGTCGTCGGGGCGGTCGTCGTGGGCGCCGGGGCGGGCTGCACGATGCCGATGCGCGTTTCGTAGTCGCTCTTGTAGCGCTCCACCGCCGTGGTCAGCGCGTCGACGACCGTCTTCTGGAACTCTTCCGACTTGATCTTCGCCTCTTCGGTCGGATTCGTGATGAACGCCACCTCGACCAGCGCGGCCGGCATCGTCGCGCCGACCAGCACCTTGAATGGCGCCTGTTTCACGCCGCGGTTGGCGATGCCGTGCACGCGGTTCATCTCTTCCTGGATGTCGGTGGCCAGACGGCTCGACTCCTGGAGGTACTGCTGCTGGGCGAGATCCCAGAGAATCAGCTTGAGATCGTTCTGCGGCGCGCGGCCGGCCATGGCGTTCTCCGTCTCCGCCGCTTTCTTGGCCAGCTCGTCGCTCGCTTCGAGCGAGAGGAAGTACGTCTCCGATCCCTTCGCGCCCTTCACGACGGCGGCGTTCATGTGCACGGAGAGAAACAGATCGGCGTGGTACTGATTGGCCAGCGCGGTGCGCTGGTCGAGCGAGACGACGCTGTCGTCGGTGCGCGTGAGGACGACGCGCGCGTGCAGCCTGGCCTCCAGCGCGTCGTGGAGCTTCTGGCAGATCTGCAGCGTGGCGTCCTTTTCCATCATGCCGCCGGGGCCGATGGCGCCGACTTCTTTTCCGCCGTGGCCCGGATCGATGACGATCGTATGAATGCCCGGGGCTTCGGCCGGCCGGTTCGACGGCAGCGGCGGCAACGGCGTGCCGGGCGCCGGCGCGGCGGCCTTGCGGATGTCGATGACGATGCGGAAGGGGTTGTCGAGCCGGTAGGTGTCGGCGGCGACGTCGGGGGTGGTGAGCTGGATGCGCAGATCGCTCCCGGCGTAGCCGATCGACTTCACGTACGGATCGTCGAAGGCCTGCTCCGGCGCGGGCGGCTTGAGCTGGGCTTTGAAGCGGACGGTGTACGCGCCCGCCTCTTTGATGATGGTGTACTCGCTCGGCGCGGTGAGGGTGAGGACGACTTTGGAGATGCCCTGGATGTTGGCGACCGAGGCTTGGACGCCGGCGACGTTGCGCTGTACCGGCCGGGCCTGGAGGATGCGCGCGGCCGGGTCCCAGGCGATCTCCGTGTCGGCGGCGCGCGCGACGAAGCCTTGGAAGAATGGGAGGACGGCGTACGGCTTGCCGTCGACGACGAGCGGCGGCACCGGCATCTCGATGAGGTCTTCGCGGACGACGGCGAAGCGGCTGTCGGGGCCGAAGGCGGCGGTGGTGGCGCCGAGCGTGGCCTTGAAGCCGTTGAGGTCGGGCTTGACCGCGCCGCCGAGAGCGGCGATCACGTCGTCGGCGGCGAAGTACATGACGCCGTTCTGCACGAGCATGTTGACCGGCTTGTCGCCGGCGGGCGTGCGGAGGACGGCGGTGGTGGGAGCTTGGGCGAGGAGGAGGAGTGCGACAATGGGGAGGAGGCGTTTCATGCCGGCTTTCGGATTATCGCATCGCGAAATGCAGAATGCAGAGTGCAGAATGCAGAATTGGACGCGGAGCCTTTCTGCAATCTGCATTCTGCACTCTGCATTCGTTCTCGTCCTCCTCGCCGCCTGCGCCCCCAAACCCAACACCCCCCAAGTCTCCAAAGAGCCCGTCTCCGTCCGCGGCTGGGTGCTCGACGTCGAAGGCTCGAGCTCTCCGATCCGCACGGCCGAGACCGAGGCGGCGCGCAAGACGCACCTCTTTCAGTCGACGTACGTCGAGGTCGTCAATGCCCCGTACGTCTCCGGCGGCATCGCCGAGAATGGCTCGTTCCTGCTCCTCGACGTGCCACCGGGAAAGGTGACGATCGTCTTCACCGCGCCCGGCGCGCCGGCGGCGAAGCTGGAAATCGACAACGTGCCGGGGAATGCCGACATCTTTCTTCCGGCGCTGTTGCTCGAGCGCAACGGCGTGACGTTGGCCGATCCCGCCGCAGTGAAGGTGCGCATGGCCGCGCGCATCGACACGGCCAAGCCGAACGGGCAGTTCGTCACGATCGCGGGAAGGCGCCTGCCGGTGATCGACACGCCGATCGCGCAGATGGCCGACCGGCATGATTACCCGATTCCGCCGACGACGATGGTGCCGATCGCAAAGGTGAAGTAGGGCCGCACGGCGTGCGCCCTGGCACGCTCCCTGCGAAAGACAGCCTCTGCCATGGGAGGGAACGTCTTTGAGCGCTTTGCCGCGGTGGCGACGCGGAAGACCGGCACGACCTCGGCGTTCATCCTCGCCGTCGCCGTCATCGTCGTCTGGGGCGTCACCGGGCCGCTCTTCCACTTCTCCGACACCTGGCAGCTCGTCATCAATACCGGCACGACCATCGTCACGTTCCTCATGGTCTTCCTCATCCAGCGCGCGCAGAACAAAGACTCGCTGGCGCTGCAGATCAAGCTCAACGAGCTGATCGCCGCGGTCGAAGGGGCGAGCAACCGCCTCATCGCCGCGGAGGATTTGAGCGAAGAGGAGCTGAAGGCGCTGGAGAAGCACTTCGAGAGGCTTGCCGAGATGGCCCAGAAGGAGCGGCGCCTCACCGAGTCGCACTCGATCGAGGAGGCCGAGGCGCGTCACGAGTTCAAGAAGCGGCGCCGATCAGATCGCAAAAACGCTTGAGATCGACGTTGCCGCCGGAGACCACGGCGACGATCGGCCCCTCCCCCGCCCGTCCGGAAAGCGCCGCCGCGATCGGCAGCGCCCCCGCCCCCTCGCAGATCACGCGCATCGTCTCCGCCGCGACGCGCATGGCGTTGCGCACCTCGTCGAGCGTGACGACGATCGAGCCGTCGACGATCCCCTGCATCCGCTCCCACATGCGCGGGAAGATGCTCTTGCCGCCGGCGCCGTCGACGAACGACGCTTGCCACTGCTCGAATACCTGCGGCGATCCGGCCTCGAACGAGCGCGCGCCCGGCGCCGCCGTCTCCGGCTCCGCGCCCAAGATGCGCACGTGCGGCGCCAGTTGCCGGATGGCGCTGCCGACGCCCGAGATCAAGCCGCCGCCGCCGATCGCCGTCATGACCGTTTTCACGTTCGGGAGGTCTTCCATGATCTCGAGGCCGAGCGTGGCGTTGCCGGCGACGAAGTCGTGATCGTCGAACGGATGGATGAACGTCCCCTCGACGCCGGGGAAGGCGCGCGACTCCATGGCCTGCCAGCAGGCGTCGAACGGCGCTTTGACGATGTGCGCGCCGAGGTTGCGCATCCGTTCGAGCTTCGTCTCCGGCGCAGTCTCGATGGCCACGACGGTGCACGGGATGCCGGCGTCGCGCGCGGCGAAGGCCACGCCCTGCCCCGCATTTCCCGCGCTGATCGTCCACACGCCTCGGCTTCGCGCCTCGGCCGACAACATCGCCACGGCGTTCGCCGCGCCGCGGATCTTGAAGGCGTTGATCGGCTGCAGGGTCTCGAGCTTGAGCCACAGCTCCGGCTCGCCGCGGCCGTGGCGCAGCCGCACCAGCGGCGTGCGGGTGATGGTGTTCTTGATCCGCTCGCGCGCGGCGTAGATCTCGTCGAGCGTGACGGGGCGGACGGGCGGGGGGGCGACGCTGCTCATGAATGCAGAATGCAGAATGCGGAATGCGGAATGCAATAGCCGGCTGCATGGAATCGACGATCAACGTCAACAATCCGGAGAGGTGGTTCTCGGTCGTGGCGGGCGCGGCGCTGGCCGCGTACGGGCTGACGCGGCGGTCGATCGCCGGGCTCGTGCTGGCCGGCGTCGGCGGCGGCCTGGTGTGGCGCGGCGCAACCGGCCACTGCCACGTCTATGAGGCCATGGGCATGTCGTCGGTGCCGGCAGAGGGCGACAACGTCAGCGTGCCGTACGGGCGCGGCATCCGCGTCGAGAAATCGGTGACGATCAATCGCTCGCCCGAGGAGCTCTACCGCTTCTGGCGCAACTTCGAGAACCTCCCGCGCTTCATGTCGCACCTCAAGTCCGTGGCAGTGCTCGACGACAAGCGCTCGCACTGGGTGGCCAAAGGTCCGGCCGGCAGTGAAGCGGAGTGGGATGCGGAGATCATCAACGAGGTCCCCAACGAGCTGATCGGCTGGCGCTCGATCGACGGCTCGCAGATCAACAATGCCGGGTCGGTGCACTTCACGCCGACGATCGCCAATCGCGGCACCGAGGTAAAGGTGATCCTTCGTTACGACCCGCCCGGCGGAGTGCTCGGCGCCGTCATCGCGAAGCTCTTCGGCGAAGACCCCGCGCGGCAGGTCCAGGAAGACCTCCGCACGTTGAAGCAGATCCTCGAGACGGGCGAGCGATCGACGGCCGCGCGCGGATGAAGGCCGTCGTCTGGCATGGCGTGCACGACGTCCGCGTCGAGGACGTCCCGGAGCCGAAGATCGTCAATCCGCACGACGCCATCGTGCGCGTGACGCTGACGGCGATCTGCGGCTCCGATCTCCATCTCTACGACGGCTACATCCCCACGATGATGAAGGGCGACATCCTCGGCCACGAGTTCATGGGCGTGGTGACGGAGCTCGGCCCGGAGGTGCGCAATCTCTCCGTGGGCGACCGCGTCATCGTGCCGTTCGCGATCGGCTGCGGGCGCTGCTTCTTCTGCGAGCAGCGCCTCTGGTCGCTCTGCGACAACACGAATCCGAATGCCTGGATGCTGGAGGCGCTCTACGGCTACTCCGGCGGCGGCTTGTACGGCTACTCGCATCTGTACGGCGGCTACGCGGGCGGGCAGGCGGAGTCCGTGCGCGTGCCGTTCGCGGACGTGAATCCGCTGAAGATTCCGGATGGGATTCCGGACGAGCAGGCGCTGTTCCTCACCGATATTTTTCCGACGGGCTATCAGGCCGCGGAGCAGTGCGGGATCGAGCCGGGCGACACGGTGGCGGTGTGGGGCTGCGGCCCGGTCGGGCTCTTCGCGATGAAGAGCGCGTGGATGCTCGGCGCGGGGCGCGTGATCGCCATCGACCGCTTCGCCGCGCGGCTGCGCCTCGCCGCCGATGCCTGCAAGGCGGAGACGATCAATTACGAGGATGTCGACAGCGTGTACGACACGCTGAAGGAGATGACCGGCGGGCGCGGCCCCGACCGCTGCATCGACGCGGTGGGGATGGAAGCGCACGGCCGCACGATCGACGCCTGGTACGACAAAGTGAAGCAGGCCATGCGCCTGGAGATGGACCGCGCGCACGCGCTGCGCCAGGCGCTGCACGCCTGCCGCAAGGGCGGGACGGTGTCGATCCCCGGCGTGTACGGCGGCTTCATCGACAAGGTGCCGTTCGGCTCCGCGTTCGCCAAGGGCCTGACGCTGCGGATGGGACAGACGCACGTGCAGAATTACACGCGGCCGCTGCTCGAGCGCATCGCGCGCGGCGAGATCGATCCGTCGTTTCTGATCACGCACCGGGGCTCGCTCGATGAGGCACCGGAGATGTATCGCCTCTTTCGCAAGAAGCAGGATGACTGCATCAAGGTCGTCATGAAGTGCTGAGTGCTGTGTGCTGAGTGCTGAGTTAGACTCCGCGCGCGATGGGGAAACGATCGCGATCGAAGCGCGAAGCACAAGCAACACGGCCTGAGCGTCCTGTAACGCCCGACTCAGCACTCAGCACTCAGCACTCAGCACTTGCGTGGATGATCGCGGCAGGTCTCGCGATCGCGGTGCTCGTCATTTACGCGCAGGTCGTCAACCACGATTTCGTCAACTTCGATGACCCCGACTACGTCGTCACGAATCCGCACGTCGCCACCGGCCTGACCGGCGCGAACGTCGCCTGGGCGTTCTCGCACGCCTACATGTCGAACTGGCATCCGCTGACGTGGATCTCGCACATGGTCGACGTCTCGCTGTTCGGCATGAACGGCGGCCGGCACGCGCTCGTCTCCGTGATCTGGCACGCCATCAACTCCGTGTTGCTCTTCTTCGTCTTGCGCCGCGCCACGCAGCGTCTCTGGCCGAGCGCCGTCGTCGCCGCGCTCTTCGCGCTCCATCCGCTGCACGTCGAGTCGGTGGCGTGGATCTCCGAGCGGAAGGACGTGCTCAGCGCCTTCTTCTTTCTGCTCGCGCTCTGGTTCTACCTCACTCGTGTCATCCCGAGCGCAGCGAGGGACCCCCTTCGCCAGCGCGATGGGGATCCCTCGCCGTCTGCGCGGCTCGGGATGACACTCACCTTCGCCGCCTTCGCCTGCGCGCTCATGGCGAAGCCGATGGCGATCACCTTCCCCTTTGTCCTGCTCCTCCTCGACTGGTGGCCGCTCGGGCGCTGGTCTCCGCGCGAGTGGCCGAAGCTCAAGCCGCTCCTCGTCGAGAAGATCCCCCTCTTCGTCCTCATCCCGATCTCCGCGATCGTCACGCGCCTCGCGCAGGAAGAGGCAGTCACGCCGCTGGCGCTGCCGTTCCGCCTCGCCAACGCCGCGCTCTCGTACGTCGCCTACCTCTGGAAAACGATCTGGCCCGTCGAGCTGGCGATCTTCTATCCATACCGCACGAACATGTCGTCGGCGCTGGCGCTCGTCGCGGCCGTGTTCTTGATCGCCGTGACGTGGCTCGTCCTGCGCGTCCGCGACCGCTTTCCCTATCTCGCCGTCGGCTGGCTCTGGTACGCCGGCATGCTCGTGCCGGTCATCGGCATCGTGCAGGTCGGGCAGCAGTCGATGGCCGACCGCTACACCTACCTGCCGCTGATCGGCATCTTCATCGCCGTCGTCTGGCTCGCACTCGATCTCATCCCCGACCGCCCCTCGCTGGCGGTCGCCGCCGCCGTCGTCGTGGCCGCGTGCGCGTTCCTCACGTTCAAGCAGCTCGGCTACTGGCGCGACAGCTTCGCGCTCTTCAGTCACGCTGCCGAGGTCGAGCCGCGCGGGCGCGTGCCGCACCAGAACCTCGGCGCGGCGTACCTGACGAAGCTCGACTACACGTCGGCCGCGAATCAGTTTCGGCAGGTCATCGCGCTCAACGACGGCGACGACAACGCTCACGTCGGCCTCGGTATCGCTCTGGCCGGCCTTGGCGACCGCGCCGGCGCGCGCCGCGAGTACGAAAAAGGAATGGCCCTGAATCCGAACAACGCCGAGGCCTACCGCAACCTCGGACGGCTGGAGCTGGCGGAGGGGAATCGCGAGGCCGCGCTGCAGCACCTGCAGAAAGCCGCGGCGATGAAGCCGAACGACGCCACGCTCGCGGCACTGGCCGCGGCGCGCGGCGACGACGCCGACGCCATTCGCCGCTACCGCGAGGCCGCGGAGAAGAATCCGAACGACGCCGAGGTGCGCAATGACCTCGGCGCTCTCTTGGCGCGCAAAGGCGGCAGCGACGCCGAGGCGCTGCAGCAGTACGAGGCGGCGCTCAGGCAGTCGCCCGACAACTACGACGCGCACATGAACCTCGGCGCGCTGCTCAGCCGCATGGACCGCAACGACGAGGCCGCGAAGCACTTCGCCTCTGCGGCGCAACTGCGGCCGAAGCTGTCGGAGCCGCATGTGTATCTGGCGATTTTGTACGCCAACATGGGCCGCTTCGCCGACGCAGCGAAGGAGGTGCGCGCCGCCGGCGCGATCGATCCGGCGGGGGCGAATCAGCAGTTCACGAACGCCGTGAGGATCCCGTTCAAGGAGACGAACCTCCAGGAGTACCTCGGCTTTTTGGAGCAAAAAGCAGCAGGTCGAGGCTGAGGGTTAATTCCTCGGGCGCACGCCGTGCGCCCCTACCGCGATATGTCGACAACCGCGCATCGGCGATGTCAACGACCGCCTTCGACGTGACGCGCCGCTGCTCCAGTAACGTGAAGCTCGGAAAGTCCTCGATCGTGCGCGGCACGCGGTCGCGCGGCGACAGGTCGTCCGGCGCGGCGACGGCGACGAGCAACCGCCCGTCGTCGCGCAGTACGCGGCGGAACTCGGCGTCGTTGAGCCGCGCCGTGATCGATAGGACGGCGTCGAATGACGCGTCGGAGAAGGGGATGAAGCGGTCGGCGTTGGCGACGATCCAGAGATCGTTCGGGTAGCGCTTCGCCGCGGCTTCGATGGCGGGGACGGAGATGTCGATGCCGACGCGCTCCTCGGCATCGATCTGCGAAAGCCAGTAGCCGTCGCCGCAGCCTACGTCGAGCACGGCGTTGCCCGGCACAGACAGCGGCGGCATGGCCGCCGCACTCCACACTCTTCGCCGCGCGGCGACCGCCTCGGCGGAATCGCCCGGCGCGCGGGACCTTCGCTCGTTCGGCTGCAGGAGATTGACGTAGCCGCTGCGGGCGATGTCGAAGGAATGCCCGCGCGGGCAGACGTAGCGCCGCGCCTCGCGGCGCAACGGCTCATGGCATGTGCGGACGGTGCAGAGCAGCATGTATCCTCATCCATCATGCAACGGACGACGCGCCGGCTCGTGCTTCTCGGTGTGGGCGTGGTCGTTTTTCTCGTCGTCTCCGCGGTGCTCTACGAGATCGGCATGGCCCGGATGGAGGGGCAGCACCTCACCTTCTGGCAAAGCCTGGAGTGGGCGTCGGAGACGTTCACCACCACCGGCTACGGCCACGACAACCGCTGGACGAGCCCGCTCATGATCGCGCTCGTCATCGTCGTGCAGTTCGTCGGCGTGCTGAGCGTGATCGTCGTCGTCCCGCTCATCATCCTCCCCTTTCTGGAGTCGCGCTTCGAGGAGCGGCTCCCCCGCGACGCCGGCGACATCGTCCACCACGTCGTCGTCTACCGCTTCGGCCCGCCGGTCGAGGCGCTGCTGCAGCGGCTGCGCGCGAACAACGTGCCGGCGCTCGTGGTCGAGACCGACGAAGGAAACGCCCGCGCGCTGCTCGAAAGCGGCCAGCGCATCGTCTTCGTCCGCTCCGACGAGGATGCGCTCGACGTCTGCCGCCTGGCCGACGCGCGCGCGCTCGTCGCCAACGGCCGCGACCAGGAGAACGCCGCGCTGACGCTGCGCGCGCGGCAGATGGGCTTCACGGGCGAGATCTACGCGTTCGTCGAGGAGCCGGCGCACCGCAAGCCGATGGAGCTGGCCGGCGTGACGGCCGCGTACACGCCGCGGCACATCATCGCCGCGGCGCTGGCGGCGCACGCCAGCGACGTGATCTCGCCGCGCCTGCCGGGCATCAGCGCCATCGCCGGCTTGCACCGCTGCGAAGTGCGCGTCACGCCGTCGAGCGCCGCCGCCGGACGCACGCTCGGGGAGCTCGGCGTCGGCGAAAAGAGCAGCGCGGTGGTGGTCGGGCAGTGGAAGGGCAGCCGTCTGCACGCGCGCTGCCTCGCGGCGACGCGCGTGGAGCCGGGGGCGATTCTCGAGCTCGTCGGCACGTCGGGAGCGCTGGAGCAGGCGTGCAAGATCCTCGGCGCGGCGCCGCTGCGGCAGCGCGGACCGTTCCTCATTGCCGGTTTCGGTGAAGTGGGAAGAAAAGTGCACGAGCTCCTGACCGACGCGGGCGAAGAGGTGCGCGTGATCGAGCGGAATCCCGGCCCGGGCATCGACATCGTCGGCAACGTGCTCGACACCTCGGTGCTCGAGCGCGCGGGGTTGGCCGAAACGCGCGGCGCGGTGCTCGCCGTCGACAGCGATGACTCCACGCTCTTCGCCACGGTGGTGATCCGCGACACCGCGCCCGACGTGCCGGTGATCGCCCGCGTCAACCACTCGCGCAATCTCGACAACATCTACCGCGCCGGCGCCGACTACGCGCTGTCGATCTCCGACATCTCCGGCGAGATGCTCTCGGCGCGCCTCCTGCGTCACGTGGCCCGTCCACGCGACGAGTACCGCGTGATCCTGCGCACGGTGGCGCGCGAAGACCACGCCCTGCGCGAGCTCGACCTGCGCCAATTCGGCTGCTCGGTCATCGCCATCAAGCGGGGCGACGCGTTCCTGACGTCGATCGGCGGGGAGACGTGGATCGAGGCCGGCGACGAGCTCTACCTCTGCGGCAGCGCCGACGCCGCCAAAGCCGCCTCGGCGGCATGCTGATTGCGACCGTTCAACGTATGGAACGAACGAAAACGCACGCGCTCGTCAAGCGCCTCGTACCCGCGGTCATGGTGTGGGCGATCGGCAAGGCGCTCGATACGCCGCGCGTGAAGAAGAAGCTGCAAAAGGTCGATGAGAGGGTGTACAAGAAGCGGGTGATCGCGTTGGACAACGCGCGCCGCAATACGCACTGGCTCGCTGCCGGCGCCGCGGCCTGCGCGATCGGCCTCGGGATGATCGCCAAGGCGACGAAGCGGTAACATCGCGCCGCTTTGCCCAGACCGCGCCTCCTTTTGCTCGTGCTCGGCGCAGCGATCGGCGCGGCCGTGGCCGCGCTCGTCGCGCCGCACCTGCGCGGCCTATTTTCCGTGCCGGCCGGCGCGGTCGGCGCGTGCACGAAGCTGCAGTATCCGAAGGGGTGGGACTACGCGGTCATCGCGCTGCTGACGGCGTTTTCGTTCCTCGGGGCGTTCGTCGCCAGTCGAGCTCCCTCGCCCCGCGACGCGGGGAGAGGGTGGCGCGAAGCGCCGGGTGAGGGGCGCAAGGTCGTACTCGCGTCATTGATCGTCTTCGTCGTGATGCTCTTCGCCCACGACCACCCCTACTCCTTCATGGACTTCTACCACGAGGGCGAGCACCTCGCCCCCGCCTCCGCCTACCTCGACGGAGCAAGACCGTACAAAGACGTCTTCGTCCTCCACGGCCTTGCCACGGATGGCGGTCTCGACCTCCTCGTACTCGGCAAGAAGCCATCGCCGCTGAAGACGCGGCGGCTGGAGACGGTGCTCGACGCCGTCGCGATCGCGCTCCTCGTGCCGATCGCCGCGGAACTGACGGCGACGACGTGGGGCTTCGCGCTCGCGGTGCTCGTCGGATTCAGTGCCGTCGGCGCCGGCCTCGTGCCGGTCTTCCCGTACTACCGCTGGATCCCGCTCCTCCTCGCCGCGCTGGGCGTGCTGCGCCGCAACTGGTGGCTGGCATGTCTGGCGTCGACGCTCGGATTGCTCTGGAGCGTCGAGATCGGTCTTTACTCGATCGCGGCAACCGCCGTGATGTTGCTGTTGACCGAGGGCGCAGGGCGCAGGGCGCAGGGCGCAGATGGGGGCCTCCTCGACAACAACCACCTGCGCCCCGCGCCCCGCGCCCTGCGCCCTGCAGTGTTGGCCCCCCTCGTCGCCATCGTCGCGCTCTTCGTCGTGCTGTTCGCCGTACGCGCCGACATCCATCACTTCTTCGTCGACTCCTTCGTCTCCATTCCCAAAGCCGCCGACGCCATCGCCGCCCTCCCCGCCCGCCCGATGACACTCGACTGGGAAGCGGCGCGCTATTACCTCCCGCCCGTCTTCTACGGCCTCTCCTTCGTCCTCGCGCTCGTGGCCTGGCGGCGCGGCGACAAAGCGCGCGCGCTGCAGATCGCCGCCGTCACGCTCTTCTCTGTCGCCGCGTTCCGCACCGCCGCCGGCCGCTGCAGTTGGAGCCACACCCGCTTCGGCATCCCGCTCCTCGGCGTGGCCGTCGTCGCTTTCCTCATCGAGCCTGCCGCGCTCGAGACGATCCGCACGAAGCGCATTTGGCGTATCGCGTTGCTCGCGCTCGTGGCCATCCCGTTCGCGCTCTACTTCGAGATCTGGTTCAACGTCGCCTCGACGGCGAAGTTCATCGCCGGCTGGCCCGCCCGGCAGAAGCACGAGGGGCTCGTGCCGTATCCGATGCCGCGCGGCCGCGGCATCTTCACCTATGCGGAGAACGCCACCGACCTCGCCGCGCTCAACGGCCTCGTGCAGCGCGAAGTGCCGAAGGGTGAGACGATCCTCGACCTCTCCAACGAGCGCGCGCTCTACTACCTCCTCGACCGCCGCCCGGCCGTGCGCTGCGCAGACGTCGGCATGCTCTCGCCGCCGGCGATGAGCGCGGAGGCGCTGCAGCAGTTGAACGCGCACCCGCCGAGGCTCGTGATCATGCATGGGCTCAAGGGGCTCGATGAGCTCGACGGCGTCTCGAACCGCGAGCGCGCGCCCGAGATCTTCGCCTGGGTGGATGCGCACATGCCCCGCCGCGTGCAGGCCGGGCGCTACACGGTGGCGCTACCGCCCTAGTCGACGCTGAGCTCCCACACGCCGTGCTGCGGCCACACCACGTGCAGCGTGTGGCCGGTCGCGTCGAAGCGGAGCGCGACGGCCGACGACGGCGTCAGAAACGGCCCGTCGACCTTTTCCCACGCGAAGCCACCGTTCGCGGAGTGATAGAGCGCCCCATTGAACGTTGCCGCCCACACCGACTGCTCGCTGCGCGGATCGACGGCCAGAGCGCTCGGGTACTGCTCGGACGGCAGCGGCACCGCTGTCCACGTCGCGCCGCGGTCGTCGCTCCGCTCGGAGCGCAACCGGCCGGTGATCGCGGCGATGCGGTAGAGCACGTTGCCGTTCGACGGTGCCACGACGAGCGCGCGCGACGCGTTCTCCGGCGCGAACATCGGGAAGAGGTTCGTCCACCGATCGCCGCCGTCGCTGCTGCGCCAAAGCTCAAACTCGTTGAAGAGGTAGACCCATCGCGGATCGCTCGGATCGATGACGACGTGGCCGATGCCGTGGAGCGGATTCGTCCACGTCCGGCCGCCGTCGCGCGTGCGCCAGACGCCGCCAGGGAACATCACCGCGAAGACCGTCCCGGCGTTCTTCGGATCGGCGGCGAGGTCGTACGCGCCGCCGTTGTCGAGGATCTGCGTCCAGCCGTTCGCGTCGTAGCGGGATACCGCGCCGTTGAAGGGGGCGGCATAGAGCGTTCCGGCGGCATCGACCGCGACCAAGTCCTTTGGCCTGCCGTCGTCGTTCGGCAGCCGCTCCCATGACGCGCCGCCGTTCGCGCTGCGATAGGTGCGGCCGCGCGTCTGGTTGTTCACGCCGATATCGCGCGTGCCGGCATAGACGACGTCGGCGCCGGCGGCGATGGAGACGACGTTCGCGGCGATGTCGTGCAGATCGACCGGCTGCGCGTCGCCGAGGCCGCGATTGCCGACGCGCACGAGCCCGAGAAGCGTCGCGGCGAAGAGCGAGCGCGGCTCGCCGCCGAAGTCGATCGCGCTCACGCCCACGGTCGGAACCTGCGTTTTCGCCCACACCGTGCCGCCGTTGCCGCTGCGGAACACGCCGTTGCCCGTGCCGAGGAAAATGCGGCTGCGCTCCGGGTCCATCGACAGCGATGTCGCCGGCGCCGGCGGTCTCGCGCCGACGTCGCTCCAGGTGAAACCGCCGTCCTGGGAGACGAGAAAGCGCGGGCCGAGGCTGTTGGCGATGCCGTAGTGCGTGAAGGGGAAGCGCGCGTCGAACACGACGGAAAGCGTGGGGCGGAGGCCGTCCGGCGTCTCCCACGTCCTGCCGTTGTCGTACGACTCCTTCGACACGTTGCCCGGCGCGCCGGCGGCGAAGAGCCGCCACGGCGAGAAGGGATCGAGCGCCAGCTCTTCCGCGCAACCTTGAAAGGAGTTGGAGCCGCCGAGGACGGGCGTCCACGTCGCGCCGCCGTCGGCCGACTTGAAGACGCCCGCGGCGGTGATGGCTGCCGCCGGTCCGCTCTCCACTTTCGCGAACGGCTCGCACCGGCTGCCGACGTAGAGCGTGTCGGGGTCGCGCCGATCGATGAGGAGCGCGCTCGGGCGGAGGTTCGGCAGGCCGTCGGTGGAGTCGTTCCACGTCGCGCCGCCGTCGCTCGTGCGCCAGACGCGCGAGACGGGCGTGAAGCCCGTCAGCGCCCACGCCTTGTTCGGATCGTTCGGATGGACGACGAGCTTGTCGACTTCGGCGACCGGCCCGCTGACGTCCGCCCACGTCGCGCCGCCGTCGGTGCTGCGGAAGACGCCGGCGGAGTTGCCGGCCCAGACGACGTTCGGATCGGACGGCGCGACCACGACGGCCGCGACGGCGCCGCCGGTCGGCCCCGAGGAGCTCCAAGTCGTTGAAAGCGCGAGCAGGACAGCCAGGGTCAGGGACATGCTGCGATGGTACGATCCCGCCGCCGTGAGCGTCGTCTTTTTCACCGGCTATCCCGGCTTTCTCGGCTCCGAATTGTTGCCGCGCATCCTGCGCAGGCGAGCCGATGCGGTGGCGCACTGCCTGGTCCAGCCGAAGTTCGCGGCGCTGGCGCGCGAGCGGGCGGCGCAGTACGGCGAACGGGTACGGATCATCGAGGGGGACATCACCACGCGCATCGGCGTCGCCGACGACGACGTCGTCGAGATCTGGCACCTCGCGGCGGTGTACGACCTCTCCGTGCCGGAGTCGATCGGCGTGGCGGTGAACGTCGACGGCACGAAGCACGTGCTCGACTTCGCCGAGCGCTGCGCCTCGCTCGAGCGGCTGCACTACGTCAGCACCTGCTACGTCAGCGGACGCTACGAAGGACGCTTCCGAGAAGACGACCTCGAGGTCAACCAGTCCTTCAACAACTTCTACGAATCGACGAAGTACCTCGCCGAGGTCGAAGTGCGGAAGCGGCGCGGACTGCCGGTGACGATCTATCGGCCTTCGGTCGTGGTCGGCGACAGCGCCACCGGCGCGACGCAGAAGTTCGACGGCCCTTACTTCGTCATGCAGTGGATCCTGCGCCAGCCGCAGAATTTCTCGCTCCTGCCGGTGGTCGGGCGTCCCGCGGACTACCGCTTCAACGTCGTGCCGCGCGACTTCATCGTCGAGGCCATCGACTACCTCTCCGCCCACCCCGCCTCCCTAGGCCGCTGCTACCAGCTCGCCGACCCCGCGCCGCTCACGGTCGACGAGACGATCGAGGCCATCGCCGCGGCGACGGGGCATCGCGTCGTGCGCGTGCCGCTGCCGGCGAGCGTGGCGAAGGGCGCGATCGAGCACGTCCCCGGCGTCTATCGAATGATGCGCATCCCGAGCGCCGCGGTGAACTACTTCGTCCACCCGACCGACTACGACACGACGAACGCGACGCGCGATCTCGACGGCTCCGGCATCTCCGTGCCGCGCTTCGCCGATTACGCGCGGAACCTGGTGGCGTTCGTGCGGGCGCATCCGGAGGTGGGGGCGAAGGGGATGGCGTAGGTGGTTGGTTCTTAGTTCTTAGTTCTTAGTTCTTGGTTCTTAGTTCTTGGGTTCTTAGTTCTTGGGTTCTTAGGTTCTTAAGTTCTTAGGTTCTTAGGTTTCAAACTTAAGAACTTAAGAACCTAAGAACTTAAGAACTAAAAACCCAAGAACTAAGAACCAAGAACCAAGAACCTAAGACCGCCTCTTCCTCACGCACCACGTCGGATAGCGGGCGAAAACGACATCCCGTTCCGCGTCCGTCGTCACCATCAGCTCTTCGCCCGTTTGGCGCGTGAACTCATCGACCGCCTTGCAGAGAAGCGGCCGGTCGGGGTGATAATCGCCGCCGGCGATCAGCCCGCCGGGTTTCACCTTCGCGTACCACGAGAGAATCGCCTTGCAGCCCTTGCGGGCATTCTCGGTATATCCGTCGTAATACACGAGGTCGAAGTGTCGATCCTCGAACAGGTCGAGGGCCTGCTCGAACTCCATCCTCAACAGCCGGTAATTACCGGCAAGGCCCATCCGTCTCAGGACCGCCTTGTACTGGCTCACGTTGTGTTTGTACGGGTTCTGATCGTGGCCCGGGTCGGCGTAGGCATCGATGCCGATGAACAGGCGGAACCGGCGGGACTGGATCATTCGCTCGGAGAAGTTACCCGCGGCTACGCCGAGCTCCACGCCGACGTTGTCGTCTCCCGGAAGCAGGCGGACGATGTCGTACCGATTGAAGCCGGTCAGGAGTCTCGGTTGCACGGTTCGATCCCTATGCCGGATACGGATACCCCGCCGCCAAAGCATTCTGCAGCGCCGCGTCGTGGCCGTAAATGTCCTCGAAGAAGCGCACCGTGCCGTCGTCGTCCACCGTCACCGTCGTGTAGATGATCAAGACCGGGATGGCCTCGCGCAGGTTCACCTGCGCCGGCTCCTTCCCGTTCATCGCCGCCTTGATCTTCTCCGGCGTCCACTGCGGCTGCTCCCGTAGCACCCACGCCGCGAGCGCCGTCGGGTCTTCGACGCGCACGCAGCCGTGGCTGAAGTCGCGGCGCGAGCGGGAGAAGAGCTCCTGCGATGGCGTCGAGTGCAGGTAGACGTTGTTCTGGTTCGGGAACATGAACTTCACCAGACCGAGGGCGTTGTTCGGGCCGGGCTTCTGCCGGACGGAGAGATCGAACGAGCGGAGGCGCGCCAGGATCGCCGCGTCGACCTTCGACGACGGCAGCGGCTTGTCGTCCGCGCTCACCAGCTCGTAGCCGTTGCGCGCGAGGTAGTTCGGATCTTTCGCCGCGTGCGGCACGAGCTCCTTCGACTGGATCGTCGGCGGCACGTTCCAGTACGGGCGGAAGACCAGGTAGCGCATGGCCGCCTCGAACACCGGCGTCTGGTGCTGAAAGGCCTGCCCAACCACCACGCGCATCGACAGCCCGACTTTGCCGCGCTCGTCGCTCCAGGCGCGGAGGATGAACTCCGGGATGTTGACGACGATCGGCGGGCGCTCGAAGTCGCCGGGGGCCCAGCGCCAGCGCTCCAGCGCCCACTCGATCTGGCGCACGCGCACGCCCAGCGGCACGTTGAGCTGCTTGAACGTCTTCGCGCTGACCACGCCGTCGGCGCCGAGGCCGTGACGCGCCTGGAAGCGCTTCACCGCATCCACGACCGCGCCGCCGTAGACCTTCGCGTCGGCTTGCGCGTCCGGTTTGAGATCGCCCAAACGGCGTAAGCGCTGCGCGAGCTGCGGCAATGCCTCGTACGCGTCGCCCGGTTTCAGCGATTTCACCTCGGGCAGCGGCTTCTCCATCGCCGACTCCGCGGCGAGGCGGCGGTACGTCGCCAGCGTCGCCTGCAGGCGCTTGTATTCGTCGTACGGCGGCTCGACGGTGTCGAGAATCGTGCGCGGATCGCCCGCCTTGGCAATCTCGTCGAGGAGGCGCGGCAGGTAGTACTTCTTCGTCTCGATGTCGAGGTCGAAGCGGAGATTGCGCGGATTGATGCGGCCGATGTGCAGGTCGGAGATGTAGCGCATCAGCGACGCACTGAGCGCGAGGTCGAAGCGCGCCTGCGCGTCCGGGTTCGCGCTGGCGAGGTTACGGATGCGCTCCGGCCAGCGCGTGGAGTCGTAGTCGACGGCGTTGATCCCCTTCGTGTCGGCCGCGTCGAGGATCGCGATCACCGCCATCGCCTGCGCCGTCGGCCGCCCGTTCGCCAGCCATGCCGGCGCGTAGGCGCGCGGCGCGTAGAAGTTGCGCAGGTGCTTGCGGTAGTCGGTGAAGTCGGGCCAGCGCATCTCGTCGAGGCGCGAGACTTCGACGAGCGGCTCCAGCGCCTTGGCCACGGGCGTGGCGGGCGGGATGGTGATGGTCTGGGTGAGGATGGCGATGGCAAGCGCGAGCATTGCGCGCGATTGTAACGGCTGAGTGAATGCCTCTTGCACCCTTCAGCCTGGGAAGGAGGTCGATTCCGATGAGGTTCGGCAGACGAGATCACGAGTCGTTCATCGGCTCGTACGACCCCGAGCATGAGATGCCCGATCCCGATCGCGGTCCGCGCGACCGCTGGCAGTCCGACGTCTACCGCCACAACGCCGGCGACGGCCGCTGGGCGTACCGCTGGAGTCCCGAGCGGATCGAGGACCGCGGCGTGCGCCGCCCGTGGCGCGGCGACATCGAGCGCGAGATCCAGCCGCGCGACCGTTACGAGCCGCGTTTCGGGCGCCATCCGGAGTACGAGCGCGGCTACGAGCACGGCTACTACGACCGCGGCGTCGACGAGTCGCGCGACTTCCGCGGCGCGCCGTACGATCGCGACCGCGACCGGCAGTGGGGCCGCGACCGCTTCGAGCGCGACCGCTGGCGCGACGAGTGGGACGACTGGAGCGTCAACCCGTACGACCGAGACCGTGACGGCCGCGGGCGCGGCGGGCGGTACTGAGCGGTCCTAAGGGCGTCGGCGACAAACACGCCACGAGGAGTAATCGCGAGGCGGGCTTTGCCAACCGACGCTGCCGGCCGTGCCGGCTGAAACTTTCTGGCGCTCCTCGGCATTTAATAGGGCCGAGGAGCGCACACATGCTCAAGAAAATCCTTCCCCTGGCCGTCATCGCCATCGCCGTCATCGCGGCGTCGTATCTCCTGCAGCGCCCGGCTGCGGCCGCGCCGCGCGACGCGAATAAGAGCAACAAAGGAGCCGCAATGAGCTCGAATTACCACAAGCCGGCCGACGCCGAGCTGAAGAAGAGCCTCACGCCACTGCAGTACGAAGTGACGCAGCACGAAGGCACCGAGCCGCCGTTCCGCAACGAGTATTGGGACAACCATAAAGAGGGGATCTACGTCGATGTCGTTTCCGGCGAGCCGCTCTTCAGCTCGCTCGACAAGTTCGAATCCGGCACCGGCTGGCCGAGCTTCACCCGGCCCCTCGAGCCGAAGAACGTCGTCACGAAGACAGACTACAAGCTCCTCATGCCCCGCACCGAGGTCCGCTCCGCGCACGCCGACTCGCACCTCGGCCACGTCTTCGACGACGGCCCGGCGCCGACCGGCCTCCGCTACTGCATGAACTCGGCGTCGCTGCGCTTCATCCCGGTCGAGAAGCTCCAGGCCGAGGGATACGGCCAGTACCTGCACCTCTTTCAGAAGGTGAAGAAATGACCGAGACCGCCACGCTCGCCGGCGGCTGCTTCTGGGGCGTCGAGGAGCTGGTCCGCAAGCTGCCCGGCGTGATCGACACGACCGTCGGCTACACCGGCGGCACGCTCGAGAACCCGCACTACGAGGAGGTGAAGAAAGGCCGCACCGGACACGCCGAAAGCATCGAGATCGCATTCGATCCCGAGAAGATCTCGTACGACGACATCCTCGACTTCTTCTTCCGCCTGCACGACCCGACGACGAAGAACCGCCAGGGCAACGATGTCGGCACGCAGTACCGCTCGGCGATCTTCGTCCACGACGAGAAGCAGCGTGAGGCGGCGAAGAAGGCCATCGAGCGCGCCCAGCAGAAGTGGCCGCGCCCGATCGCGACGGAGATCGTGGACTACACGAAGTTCTGGCCGGCCGAGGGGTATCACCAGGATTATCTGCAGCGGAATCCGAATGGGTATACGTGTCATTACTTGCGGTGGTAGGTCACGGGTGATAGGTCACGGGTGACAGGTCACGGGTGACATGGCGATGCCCGGCCAGATCGCTGGCAATCGAAGAGAGTTTGCTGGCAGGGGAAGAAGAACCGTTTGCAACGGAAGAACGACCGCTTGCAACGGAAGGAAGATCGCTGGCAACGTAAGAACGATCGCTGGCAACGGAAGGACGATCGCTTACAACGGAAGAGTGATCGCTTGCAACGGAAGGACGATCGCTGGCAACGGAAGAGCGATCACTGGCAACGGAAGAACGATCGCTTACAACGGCAGGACGATCGCTGGCAACGGAAGAGCGATCGCTTGCAACGGAAGGACGATCGCTGGCAACGGAAGAGCGATCGCTGGCAATGGAAGAAAAACTGCTTAGTTTGTCAAGGATTGTCTTGGCCAAGTAAGCGTGAAAGCTTCCGATCGAAACAACATTGCTTCGATCGGAAGCGAGTTTTCTTCGATTGCCAGCGGTCGTTCTTCCGTTGCAAGCGGTTTTCCTTCCGTTGCAAGCGAGTTTTCTTCCGTTGCCAGGCCGGCGCCCCGCGACAAAGCCAGCATCGACAAGACTTTAGGGACGGCCGCCAGATGGATCCCCGTCACCCGTCACCGTCACCTGTCACCAATCACCTATCCCCCGTCACCTTGACCCCGTACTTCGCGCCCAGATAACCCTCCACCTTCTTCCGCTCGTCATCGCTCAGCACCCGGTGATACACCAGCATCTCGGCGACGTTGCCGAACCACGGCTCGTGATAGACCGTGCCGGTGCCGCCGATGTAGAACTTGTCGAGGCCCGCGCTGTGGTCGATGTCGGCGTTCTGCTTCACCGGCGCGCCGTTGACCCACACGTTGAGCTTCTTCTTCGGCTGATCGTAGCTGTCGACGGTGAGGTACGGCGTGTTCGCGGTTAGCTTCATGATCCCGACGACGCCCGCGCCGCCGCCGAAAATCGTGTAATTCATCCCCTCGGCGCGGTCATCGAGGCCGGCGGCGCGGTCGTAGCCGCCGTCGTCCGCGCCGTAGAGCTTGCGCAGCGGAGTGGCCGCGTCGGTCTCGCTCGTGAACACCGAGATCACCGTCAGCTCCGGCGACGCCGCCGGATCGATGTCGATATTCGCCTCGAGCATCTGCGTGCCGCCGTCGAAGTGAATGGCCGGCTTGCCGCCGATGGCGTTCTGCGCGAGCGTCGGCTGCTGCGCAGGATCCGTTGCCGTCGCCTTCACCGGCGAGCCTTCCACCGCCCACGCCGAGACCTTGCCGTCCGCGCCGGCGGTCACGCCGGAGTCTGCGCGCAGCCACAGCGACAGTCCGTTCGTCGGCACCGGCGCGGTGGCCACGCTCACGTCGGGCGGCGGCACGTACTTCGCCGCCGCGGGGGCGGTGGTCGTCGTTTCGGCGGCGGGCGGCGGCGCGCTCGACGTCGTCGCCGGCGCCTCGGCTTTACGGCAGGCGGCGGCGAGGAGCAGCAAAATCGCGATGCGCTTCATGTGAGTATCCTACGTCAATGCGCCGACTGATCCTTGCCTTGCTCTTTGCCGCTGTTTCTGCGCATGCGCAGTCGCTCGTCCTCGCGGGCGGGCGTCTCATCGACGGCTTCGGCGGCCCGCCCGTCGACGACGCCGCGATCGTCATCGACGGTAACCGCATCGTCGCCGCCGGACCGCTGGCGTCGATCAAAATCCCGCCGGGCGCGCGCGTGATCGACACCGACGGCATGACCATGATGCCCGGCATCATGGACATGCACGTCCACCTGATGATCCTCGGGCACAGCGACTACAACCACTGGTTTCAAACCTACGCGCCGCAGTGGCGCGACGTGGTCATGCCGATCTCCGCGAAGGAGCTGCTCATGGCCGGCGTCACCACGGCGCGCGACCTCGGCGCGCCGCTCGACGACATCGTGGCCGTGAAGCAGCGCATCGCCCGCGGCGAGATTCCCGGCCCGCGCCTCTTCGTCTCCGGCCCGTTCCTGCAACACACGTCGCCGCCGCTCGAGGCCAAGTTCCGCTGGGCCGTCAACGGCGCCGACGACGCGCGGAAGAAGGTCGACACCGTCGTCGACGGCGGCGCCGACGTGATCAAGCTGATCGATCAGGACCAGATGACGTTCGAGGAAGTGAAGGCCATCGTCGACGAAGCCCACAAGCGCGGCAAGCCGGTCGTCGCGCACGCGCACCGCTCCGACGAGATCCGCACCGGCCTCCGCGCCGGCGTCGACTGCTTCGAGCACACCGGCCTGGCCACGAAGCCGGGCTACGAAGACGACGTGCTGCAGATGATCCGCGACCGCAACGCCACGCTCTATTGGACGCCGACGATCGAAGGGCTCTACCTCTACGACTACACGCTGCGCTTCCCCGAGCGCGTCGACGACCAGCGCTTGAAGCGCGACCTCCCGCCGGCGATGTACAAGGACGTGCACGAGTCGCTCAAGGACGTGTCGCGCCTCTCCTACTTCGCGCTGACACCGCGCCGCCTCCCCACGCTGCCGAACAAGTTCAAGCAACTGCGCGAGAGCGGCGTGACGCTGCTCGTCGGCACGGACTCCGGCATTCCGCTCAACTTCCACTTCGACTCGACGTGGCGCGAGCTCGACACGTTCGTGCGCCTGGGGATGCCGCCGATGGACGCCATCCGCGCCGCCACGTACTGGCCCGCGCAGTTCCTCAAGCAGCCCGACCTCGGCACGATCGCCCCCGGCAAGCTCGCCGACGTGATCGTGATCGACGGCGATCCGCTGACGGACATGTCGGCGATGCGCAACGTCGTGCACGTGGTGAAGGACGGGAAGGTCTTTCGGTAGGGGCGCACGGCGTGCGCCCTCACCGGTCGGGCGCACGCC
>DATDFB010000057.1:0-71533 GCA_036522835.1 Thermoanaerobaculia bacterium
CGCAGCAGATGGAGCGCGAGCAGCAGCAGCCGGCGCGCGAGCGCGAAGCGGAGCGCACGCCGGCCGCCGCGGCGCAAGGCGGGCCTACCTCGACGAACTTCCACTTCGATATGAAAGAGACGGCGCCGAGCGTGACGCATCATCAGGTGACGGCGGGCGGCCGCACGCTGCACTACACCGCCACGGCCGGACGGATGCCGATCAAGAACGGCGAAGGAACGACCGAGGCGCTGATGTTCTACGTCGCCTACACCCTGGACGGCGCCGACGCCGCCACGCGCCCGCTCACGTTCGCGTACAACGGCGGGCCGGGATCGGCCTCGATCTGGCTGCACATGGGGGCGCTGGGGCCGCGCGTCGTGGCGATGGATCCGAAGGGGTTCATGCCGCAGCCGCCGTTCCGCCTCAAGGACAATGCGTACACGCCGCTCGACCGCACGGACGTCGTGCTGATCGACGCGATCGGCACCGGCTGGAGCCGCCCCGCCGACGCCGCGGCGGCGCGCAAATATGAGAACCCCGAGGGGGACATTCAGGCCTTCGGCGAGTTCATTCGCATGTACATCTCGCGGAACGAGCGCTGGGGCTCGCCGCTGTATCTGTTCGGCGAGAGCTACGGCACGACGCGCTCGGCCGGCGTGGCCGGCTACCTGCAGGGCCGCGGCATCGTCTTCAACGGCATCGGCCTGCTGTCGATGGCGCTGAATTTCCAGGCGCTGGCGACGTCGGCGACGAACGACGCGGCGTATCCCTGGCTGATCCCGTCGTTCACGGCGATCGCGTACTACCACCACAAGCTCTCGCCGGAGCTGCAGGCGGCGATCGACAAGTGCCAGGGCGATCCGAATGCGCCGTGCGCGCCGCTGCAGCAGGTCGAGCAGTGGGCGATCACGGACTACAACGCGGCGCTGGCGCGCGGCGACTCCATGAGCGCGCAGGAACGGCAGAGCGTGATCGACAAGCTGTCGGCGTACACGGGGCTGTCGAAGTCGCTCGTCGACGAGATGAATCTGCGCATCGACGTCGGCACGTTCGATCACTACCTGCTGCTCGATCAGCGCCTTCGCGCCGGCCGCCTCGACGGCCGCTACGCGCTGCCGGAGCCGGGCTTCCCGGGCGGCCGCGGTCCCGGCGGGTTCACCGACCCGGCGTCGACGGAGACGACCGGCCCGTTCACGATGACGTTCCACAACTACATGCGCACGGAGCTCAATTACAAGACGGACATGCCGTACTACACGTCCGCGCAGCAGTCGGGGATGTTCCTCTGGAGCTCGAGCGGCTCGACGCCGGCGCCCGGCGGCGCGCAGGGATTCCAGGAAGAGATCACGCCGCTGCGCGCCGCGATCGTGGCCAACCCGTACCTGAAGGTGCTGGTGATGGAAGGCTTCTACGACCTGGCCACGCCGTACTTCCAGGCCGAGTACACGATGCACGAGCTGAATCTCCCCGCGCAGTACCGGAAGAACATCTCCTACGAGCGGTACTGGTCGGGACACATGGTGTATTTGGAGCAGAAGTCGCACGCGAAGTTGCAGCGGGATTGGGACGGGTTTGTGGAGGCGACGCAGGGGAAGTGAGACTATAGGCAGAATGAAAGTCTCGCTCGAAGTGCCGGAATCGTTGGCCGAGCGTCTGGGCGTCTCGGCGGCCGACCTCTCGAGAGCTGCGCTCGAGGCGTTGGCCGTCGAGGCCTATCGTCTGCATCGCATCACCCGACACGAGCTTCAGCAGTTGATGGAGATCGAGTCGTTCTATGAGATGGAGGTGTTCCTGAAGCAGCATCAGGTGCCGCTGGAGTACTCGATCGCCGATTTCGAAGCAGAAGCTGAGACGAGTCGGCGATTGCGAGAAAAGCGTCACTTGTGATTGTCGTCGCGGACACGTCGCCGCTTCTGTATTTGATCCTCCTTGGGCATGAGCAAGTGCTACCGGCACTCTACGAACGAGTGATTGCTCCACGCGCTGTCATCTCCGAGTTGTCGCACGCGGGAACACCGCAGGCCGTACGTGACTGGGCCGCAAGCGCTTTGCTCATCGATGATCAAGAGGGCCGCGAGGAAGCGATACGCCGCCATCTGCCAGTCTTCGGCACATTGCGCGTTCTGGCGGCTGCTGCGGACGCTGAGCTGATCGACTTGCCGAAGACCGTTGCCCGGCTGCGCCAGACCTCCTTTCGCGCGAGCGAGGAGCTCTTCAAGTGGGTGTTGTCCCGAAGACCTGATGAATGATTCGCGCGTCCCGGGCCCCGAACTCAACCATGGATGAAGCGAGTGCGTTCCTCGAGGGCCACGAATGCGACCGTGGATCGCACTCGTGCGTCAAAAGTTCGCATGAGTGCGACTGCCGATCGCATGAGTGCGAGGCGCTGATCGCATGAGTCCGATCGCCGATTGGACTCACCCGATCATCTCTCGCCCGAACTTAATCCATGGATTCACTCGTGCGATCGCGGCCCGTAAAAAAACGACCGGGGCGCGGCAGAGGGTGTTTGCCGCGCCCCGGTCTGGTGTAGGAGGAACGCCCGGTTATCGCCGGGCGACGAGCACGATCATCAAGGCGCGCTTACTTTCGGGCGAGCGCGCGGCGCCGAGCACGTAGGTCTCGCCGAGGCGCAGATTCAGCGACGTCTTCAAGAGCGACGTCATCTGGTCGTTCTGCACCTTCGAGATCTGCAGATCGGTGATGTGGATCGAATCCGAGGCCGGGTCGTAGTCGCCGAACTTGAAGCCGGCGCGGTAGCCGCTGGCCATATCCACGAGGCCCGGCTCCCCTTCCTTCCCCTGCATGTCGGCGTCGCCGAGCTTCTCGAACGACTGGTACGGCAGCACCGTCAGCCACTCTTTGATGTCCTCGAGATTCTTCGGGACCCGCGCCCCGCCCGGCTGGCGCGATGCGGCCACGATGCGCACCTGCAGCCGGAACGGCTGCGCGGCCACGTCGAAATCCGTGAGCGTCTTGGCGATCGCCTTCAGGTTCTCGGCGCGGTCCGTGACCACCAGGGCGTTCGTCGACGGCTGGATCGTCACCGAGCCGTCGGCGCTGAGCAGCGACTTGATCGCGGCGGCCGCCTTGTCGGCTTCCTTGTGCTTGAACGTGAACGTACGAACGGTCAGCGCCTGTCCCGCGCGCTGCGGCTCGGCCATCACCGAACCGGTCACGAACAGGAAGGCGCACAGTGCAATGAGGAGTCGCTTCATAAATCCGCCGGCAATTTCTCGTCGAAGATCATCACGACGTTGACCTTGCCCTCGGCGGGCACTTCAACGATCGTTGCATTCCTTGAATACGTTTCCACGATCGGTTTCGTCGCCAGAACCTTCGCCGGCGCCGGCGCAACGGCGGCGCGCGCGATCGGCGCCGCCACGGGCGCGGTCGTCTGCCGCTCGTGCTGCCAGAAGATCGTCGCGCCGGTGATGCCGGCGGCGACCGTCGCCGCAATCGCCAGGCGCTGCCGCCACGACAGCGGCTGGTGCGACGCCATCGACGTCTCTTTGCCGCGGACCTGCACCGCGCGCATCACGTCGCCGACGAATGCGTCGACGCCGCCCGGCGGCACGAGATCGCTCCCGCCGATCGAGCGGAAGAAATTGTCCGGGTCGACCTCGACGGAGACGTCGAGGCAGGCGTCGCACGTGCGGAGGTGCTCCAGCAGCGCGGCATCCTGCGTGCCGGCGGTGAGGCTGGCCCGGTACGTCTGACACGAGATCATTGCTGCTCTTCTTTCCACAGCCGGGAGTACTCGGGGAAACGCTTGCGGAGCTGCTGCTGCATCAGCTTCCGGGCGTTGAACAGGTGATTACGCACCGTCGACTCGCGGCATCCGAGAACCTTGGCGATCTCGGACGACGAGAGGTCTTCCATCTGATTCATGACGAAGATCGTCTTCTGCTTCGGCGAGAGCGCCTGCGAGACGGTATTGAACACCGACTCCACTTCCTTCCGCTGCACGATCGTCCCCTGGTCGGCGTCGGTCGAGGTCTTGACCAGGCGGAGGTTCGAGTTCACGGCGTTCTCGCGCGACTGCTTGTTGCGCATGAAGTCGATGGCCACGTTCGTCACCATGCGGTACAGCCAGGTGTCGAACGCGTATTGCGGATCGTATTTCTCGAGGTTCTCCCACAGCTTGATGAAGACGAGCTGGGAGATGTCCTTGGCGTCCTCGGAATTGCCGATGATGCGGTAGCAGAGGGAGTAGACCTTCGACGTTTTGCGCCGGACCAGCGCCTCGAACGCGTCGGGGTCGCCGCCCCGAATCGTTTCCACGAGCTGCCGGTCATCGGGTTCGACGGTCTCTTTGGTCGGGATCATCAGGCGGAGTTCCGCTGCCATCGTAGACACAATTACGAGGGCCGTCGAGGAAACGTCTAGTCCGCCGCGAAACATTGCCGAAAATCGATTAGCCCCTTAAAATCGAGGCACTTTCATGCGGGTACTCATCGTCGGGCAAGGCGCGCGCGAGCACGCGATCGCCTGGAAACTCAAGCAATCCCCTCTGGTCAAAGAGCTTTACGCCGCCCCGGGGAACGCCGGCATCGCCCAGGTGGCGGACTGCGTCAACATCGGCGTGGCCGACATCATCGAGCTGGCGGACTTCGCCGAGGGGCTGAAGATCGACCTCACGGTCGTCGGCCCCGAGCTCCCCCTCACCCTAGGCATCGTCGACGAGTTCCAAAAGCGCGGCCTGGCCTGCTTCGGCCCCACCCGGCTCGCCTCCGAGCTCGAAGGCTCGAAGATCTTCTCCAAGGAATTCATGCGCAAGTATTCGATCCCGACCGCCGAGGCCGTCACCTGCGCCTCGATGGACGAGGCGAAGAGCGCGCTGAAAAAGATGGGCTATCCGGCCGTGCTGAAGGTCGACGGCCTCGCCGCCGGCAAGGGCGTGGTCATCGTCAAGAAGCCGTCCGACGCCGACGAGTTCCTGCACACGGTCTTCGGCGAGAAGAAGTTCGGCAACGCGGCCGACCGCATCCTCGTCGAGGAGTTTCTGACCGGCGACGAAGTCTCGTTCATGGCCATCACCGACGGAAAGCGCACCGTGCCCCTCGCCGCGGCAAAGGATTACAAGACCGCGCTCGACGGCGACCTCGGGCCGAACACCGGCGGCATGGGGGCGCACTCGCCCGCGGTCGTGTTGAGCGGCGACATGGCCGGCGAGGTGATGAAGACCATCATCCTGCCGACCGTGGCGGGCATGGCCACCGAGGGGCGGCCATACACCGGCGTGCTCTACGCGGGGCTGATGCTGACGCCGAACGGCCCGAAAGTGCTCGAGTACAACTGCCGCTTCGGCGATCCGGAGACGCAGGTGCAGATGCTGCGGCTCGAGGATGACCTCGCCGACGTCTGCCTCAAATCCGCCCGCGGCAACCTCGGGGACACGAAGCTGGCGTGGCGCAAGGAAGCGGCGGCGTGCGTCGTCATCGCCGTCGAGGGCTACCCCGACGAGTTCGCGAAGGGGCAGGAAGTGGCCATCGATCCGGTCGACGACGAGGCTGTCGTGATCTTCCACGGAGGCACGATCCCGCGCGGCGGGAAGATGATCAACGTGGCCGGCCGCGTGGCCAGCGTCTGCGCCCGCGGCGCGACGCTCACGGAGGCGCTGGTCAAGGCCTATCAGAACGTGTCGAAGGTGCGATTCGAGGGAGCGCGCTACCGCCGCGACATCGGCTACCGCGCGCTCGAGAACCGCGCGCGCATCTACAGCGGTACGTTCCCGAGCGTGACGACGTGACCGCGCCGTTCGTTTGCATCGTCATGGGCTCCGACTCCGACGCCGAGGTCATGGCGCAGGCGTGCGCGGCGCTCGACGAGCTGGGCGTCCAGTACGAGATGAAGGTGGCGTCGGCGCACCGTTCGCCGGAGCGGACGAAGCAGGTCATCGACGAGGCCGAGCGCGGCGGCGCGGCGGTCTTCATCGCCGGCGCCGGCATGGCCGCGCATCTGCCGGGCGTCGTGGCCAGCTTCACGACGAAGCCGGTCATCGGCGTGCCGCTCGCGGGAGGCGCGCTGCAGGGCTTCGACGCGCTGCTGGCGATCGTGCAGATGCCGCCGGGGATTCCGGTGGCGACGGTCGCGGTCGGCGGGGCGCGGAACGCGGGCGTGCTGGCGGCGCAGATCATGGCCGCGTCCGACGCGGCGCTGGCGGCGCGCTTGAAAGAACAGCGGGTCAAGATGGCCGAGGCGGTGGCGCAGAAGTCGAAGAAGGTGGAAAAGTCGACGCGTAGAGTGTCATCCTGAGTCGCGCAGACGGCGAAGGATCCCCTCGGCGGGGGGTTCCTCACCGTCTGCGCGGCTCGGAATGACACACGCACCGCACGCGCATGCCGACCTATCGCGCAAGCTCCTCATCGCCACGATCGCCACGGCCGTCTTCGTCGTCGTCGAGCTGATCGCCGGCATCGCCGCCAACTCCCTCGCGCTCATCGGCGACGCCTTCCACAACTTCACCGACTCGCTCGCGCTGGTCCTTGCGCTCGTGGCCGTGCGCATCGAGCGGCGGCCGGCAAACGCCACCAAGACCTACGGGTATCACCGCGCCGGCGTGCTCGCCGCGTTCATCAACTCCGGGACGCTCGTCGCCTTCACGATCTACATCTTCTACGAAGCGTGGCACCGGCTGCGCGTGCCGCACGCCGTCGACAGCCGGGCCATGCTCGTCGTCGCCGCGGTCGCGTTCGCGCTCAACGCCGCCATCACCTGGTGGCTGCACGACGAAGGGCGCGAAGACCTCAACGTCCGCAGCGCCGTGCTGCACATGCTCGGCGATGCGGCGTCGTCGGTCGGCATCGTCATCGCCGCGCTGCTCATCGCCCGCACCGGCCGGCCGTTCTGGGACCCGGCCATGTCGGTCTTGATCGGCATCCTGATTTTGTGGAGCAGCTTCGGCGTGCTGCGCGAGGCGGTGAATCTGTTGCTCGAAGGGACGCCGCCGGGCATCGATCCCGGCGCGGTCACGCGCGCCATCGAGTCGGTCGAGGGCATTCTCGGCGTGCACCACCTGCACATCTGGGGGCTCGGCTCCGCGCGGCGCGCGCTCTCCGCGCACCTCATCGTCGGCGACGTGCCGCTCGCGGCCACGAGCCAGCTCCTCGGCCGCGTGAACGCGCTGCTGCACGACCAGTACGGCATCGAGCACACCACCATTCAGTTCGAGCTCGCCGATTGCCCCGAGGAGGATCCGTACTGCTTGCCTATTTCGCGGGAGTCGTGACCGTCACCTTCGTCACGCCGAACGGCAGCAGCATCGCGAAGTTCGGCGCGACGGCGTAGAACGGGCGGAGGTCGATCGGATTGCCGAGGAGCGCCGTGCCCGCTTTCGCACAGAGATCGCCCGTGCGGAGCATGTTCTCGATCGGGCGCTTCACGCGCATGGTCGGATAGAGCGCGTTCACCTCGTCGCGCAGGTTGCCTTGCGGCTTCTCTTTGTACTCCTTCGTGAACGACGTGACGGCGAGCTGATTGCCTTTCAGCTCCGCCTGCCAGGCCACGTGCGGCGCGCCCTCGGACGGGAAGCCGTCGTACCCGCCGTGGAAGAGAACCCCCGCCGGCGTCACCTCGGCGGCCATGTCGATGAGGTGTCCGCACGCGGCGGCGTTGACGTATGACACATCCTGCCTGGCGATGCGATTCTGCGCGTCGTAGGTGTAGCGCGACGTGACGGCCTGCCCGTCGAGCACGAGCTCCTCGCGGTCGAGCAGCCACGCCTCGCCCGCTTTGTGCGCTCGGAAGTCGAGGAGGCCGGCGCGCTCGAGGTAGTCGGCGCCCTGCACGAGGCCCGGCCCGCTCAGGATCTCGCCGTCGTACGTCCACCCCTCGCGCTTGCGCGCGTCCTGGATCTGCTTCTGCTTCACCGGCGTGTAGCGAAGGTCGTCGAACGGCACGCACGACAGCGTCTCGTTTCTGGCGACGCGGTCGTCGGCGTAGAACGACGTGCGCGTCGCGCCGTCGCTGCACGCGCGCGCATTCGCGTACGGCCCGTGCCAGCAGCGCGGGCACCACATCGCCCCCGTGGGGAGGCGGAGGCCGCAGAACGAGCAGACGATCTTCGTCTTCATGTCGTCGATCTCGCTCTCGAGCGCGAGGATGTGCGGCTCGATGTCCGCCTTTGACGCGGCGTCGAGGCCGGCGTAGCGGTGGAAGCGCTCCGCGGCCGTCGCCAAGTCGCCGCGCTTCTCGAAGATCACCGCCTCGTTGTAGACCGGCGCCGGGTCGTTCGGCCGCTTCTGCTCCGCGTCCTGAAAGAGCTTGAGCGCGGCGTCGTAGTCGCCCTTTTGGTAGAGGAAGCGGCCGCGCGTGAAGATCTCCGTGTACTCGTCCTCGGCCTGTTTCTTCTTCTGCAGCTCGCGCTGGAAGTCGAGCTCGAGCTGGAGCTTGGCGAGGTTCTCCTTTTCCGGTCCGGCCGGGTAGAGCTGGTTGTAGCGGTCGACTTTCTGCTGGGCCTCGGAGACGCGCCCGGCCTTGGCGAGCGTGAGGGCCATGTCGTACAGCACGCCGGCGACGTCGGGCTGCAACTGATCGGCCTTCGCGAACTGCGCGTAGGCCGCGGTGTAGTCCTTCATCGAATAGAACTTCTGGCCGAAGAAGACGGCCTTGGTGAACTCGTCCTCCGGCTGCTGCGCAAGACCGAATGCAGAATGCAGGATGCAGAATGCAGAAACGAGCAGCACCGCTCGCCATTCTGCATTTTGCATTCTGCATTCTGCATTCATTGCAGCAGCGCCTCCACCACCCCGCCCACCCAATCGTCGATCACCGGCGACGTTGCCAGATACGAGTAGAGTGCGTGGCGCTTCTGCTCCGACGGCGCGCTCGGGTTGCGCAGCACGCCCGCAGGATCGGGCATCAGGTCGACCACGACGTCGCGCGCGTCGCGCGGCGCCCAGTGCGAGGGCATGTCGCTGCCGAAGAGCTTCGACACGAGCGCAAGGCGGTCGCTTTCGCCGTGCGCGGCGCGCGCGGCGGCGGCGAGGCGGCCCTTCGAGCTCTCGATGAGCATGCGAAGATTGGATAGCACCTGCAGCCGGCGCGTGCAGGCCTCGAGGATCTTGACGTCGGAGAGGGCCGTGCTGGCGGCGAGGATCTTCTGGATGCGGTCGGTCTCGACGGAGATGAACGCGTCGGCCGGATCGTCGGCAGGGGGCGCCGGCTCGTCGACCTTCACCTCCGGCGTGGCCGGCGTGGCCACCGGCGCGGGCGGCATGGCCGGCGTCGGCACGATCTCGGCGAGCGGCAGATCGGAGATGGCCGGCGCATCGCCGATCTCGCTCTTCGGCATGCGCAGATCGGCCGGCTCGTTGGCGATCGCCGCCGGCGGCGGAGCGGGCGGCAGCGGCACGAGCTTCGCCGCACCGAACGGCGAGCCCGCCGGCGCGGCGGGGTCGCGCATCAAATCCGAATCCGTCGGCACTTCGGCGTCCATCAGCCGCTCGCGCACGCGCAGCCGCGTGTCGCCTGCCTGGCGCAGTTGAGCGTTGCGGGCCACGTCGTTGAGGTACGTCGCGCTCATGTCGCAGTGGCAGGGGCCGAAGTTGTCGGGCAGGTAGCGCTTGTCGTTGCGCTGGCGGTAGAAGTCGACGACCGCGGCGTTGTGGCGCATGGCCGCGTCGCGGGCGCGCTCGCAGGCGGCCTGCGAGGCGAACTGGTTGATGCCCGAAAACTCGTTGAAGCCGCGTAGTTCCGGGTTGTACATCTGCACGTGGTAGTGGAAGACGTCGCAGTGCGCCGGGGGCGTCGCAGAAGGCGGGCAGAGCAGCGCCTGCCCGAGGGCCGAGCCCGCCGTCACCGCCGCCACGAGAAAAACGCTTACGCGAAGCCGCATGTGGAGCGCGCCGGCCATGCCGGCGCCGTAAGAGCGGCGGCATGGCCGCCGCACTCCACAGAATATACGACTTCAACACCGCGGCCCCTCTCGTCGTACCGCTGGCGACGAAAGGAGAACCTCCATGAACAAGAAGCACCTCACCATCGCCGGAGTGATCGCGGCGCTCGTCCTCGTCGCGGCGCCCTTCGCGCTCGCCCAGCGGATGCACGGCGCGGCTCGCGGCGGCCCCGGCAGCGACCTCGGCGGCGTGATGTTCCTCGGGCACCTCCAGCGCGCCAAGCACGCCCTCGGCCTCTCGGACCAGCAGGTCACCGACATCGAGACCATCTTCCGCGACCTGCGCACGCAGAACCAGACCTACCGCGACTCGCTTCACGGCGCGATGGGCGAGATTGCCACCACGCTCATCAACAATCCGAACGATCTCGCGGCGGCGCAGGCGCTGCTCGACAAGCAGGAAGCGACCGAGCATCAGATGAAAGTCAACGCCCTGCAGGCGGCGTCGAAGGCGCTCAACGTCCTGACGCCCGATCAGCGCGCCAAGCTCGGCGACTTCATCAAGGAGCATCACGGCCCGATGGCGCGGTAAGACGATGGAACTGGCGGCTGTCAACGGAGCCCTGCTCCTCGATCGTCTAAGCTGGGTAGTGACGGCAGGATTCGAGACACTGCAACAGCCCGGCGACACCTTCGAGCAGCGCGCGATCGACGCGGTCAAACGCGGCGACGCATCGGCGTACGACTATCTCGTGTCAAAATACATGAAACGAGTGGTGTCGATCGCCTGGGGAATCGTGCGCAACGCGCACGACGCGGAAGACCTCGCGCAGGAGGCTTTCGTGAAGGCCTACCAGACCATCGGCCGCTTCAAGACGGGACAACCTTTCGGTCCGTGGATCTATCGAATCGTGACGAACCTTTCATTGGACGTGGTCAAGCATCGCAAGCGCTTCCGCCACGAAGAGCTGCGCGACGTCGAGCCGGCGGCCCGCCGCGACGAGGCCGATCTGCCGGCGCGCGCGAACGAGCTGTCGGCGCGCATCGACGAGGCCATCGAGTCGCTGCCGGAGATGCAGCGCATCGTGGCCCGGCTCTACCTGGTCGAGGAGTTCAGCCACACCGAGATCGCGGAGATGACCAATCTGAGCGAGGGGACGGTGCGCTCGCACCTCTCCCTCGCGCGCGGAAAGCTCAAAGAGCGATTGAGCGATTTGTACGGAGAAGACCATGAGTGACGACAACTTCCTGGAGCGCCTCCGCGGCGACGCGCGGCAGCTTCGCTACGAGCCCGGCGACTTCGCCTTCGCGCGCCTGCAGGCGCGCGTGCGCGAGCGCCTCACCCAGCCGACCGCGGCCCAGTTTCTGGCGTCGTGGTTCCGGCCGCTCTCCGCGTCGCTGGCGGCGCTGTCGCTGGTAGCGGCCCTCGGCACGGCCTACTATGTCGACACGCGCGACCAGGTGACGATGGACTCCATGGCATCGAACTCCGTCGAGATCACGGTGGACGGGGCCACGTACAGTGTCGACTAGCCCCCGCGCCGTGGCGGCGCTGCTGATCGTGGCGGCGCTCATCGCCGGCATCGTCGTCGGCGTGGCCGGCGACCGCCTCTACATGATGCGGCGCGTGCCGCATCCGCCGCGATTCATGTCCGACCGGTTCGTCGAGCACCTCGATCGCGAGCTGCAGCTCACGCCGCAACAGCGCGACGCGGTCAAGCAGATCAGCGAGCGCCACCGCCAGCGCATCCAGGCGCTCTCCGACAGCATCCGTCCGCAGATGCGCCAGGAGCTCGACGCCATGAACGCGGAGATCGAGAACGTGCTGAACCCCGATCAGCAGAAGAAGTTCCGCGAGCTGTCGTCGCGGATGCACCGCCGGCGCGGCTCGCGCAGCGGCATGCCGCCCGCGGGTAGTCCGCCGCCGCCGCAGCCCTAACGCGCTGAGTCCGGCCGCACGCGCAAAAAGAACGTGCAGGCCTTCCCCGTCTTCGACTCCACCCACACCGAGCCGGAGTGGGCCACGGCGAATTCGCGCACTTTGAAGAGGCCGCGGCCGGTGCGCTCGGCGGCGTTCGGGTTCCAGACGAACGACGGCTCGAAGATCGCCGCGCGCAGATCCTCGGGGACGACCGGGCCGTTGTCCATCACGAAGAACAGCAGCAGCGGACGCCCCTTGTGCTCCATCCAGCGCACGCCGACGACGACCTGCCCGCCCGCCGGCACGTAGTGCAGCGAGTTGTCCATCAGAATGCCGAGGGTGTCGGCGAGCTGGTCGTGGTTGCGGAAGCGCTCTTCGAGATCGGGAACGTCGACCTGCAGGTGGATCCCTTTGAGATCGGCGAACTGCTGGAAGCGGTTGGCGACGGTATGCACGACGTCGACGACTTTCGGGATGCGCGTCTCCGGCGCCGGCTCCTCGACCTCGGGGGCCATCTCCAGCGACGAGAGGACCTGATCGATCGTCCCGGCGGCGTCGTCGAGCAGCGGATCGCTGTTGCGCTTGCGCGACGCGGCGATCATGGAGTCGCGCAGGAAGCGCATCGGCATCAGCACGGTCTCGCGCACGAAGGCGACGAAGGAAGCGTGCGATTCGCTGGCCGAGTCCGCCGGACGGAAGACGAGCACCGCGCCGCTCGCGCCGCCGGAGAGCGGGACGAGCGAGTAGATGATGTTCTGGTTGCCGATGTGCAGCGCCGAGGTGGCCGGCACGGAAAGCTCGCCGATGTGCAGCCCCGCCAGCGCCTCGATCTGCTTGACCGTGCCGAGGTCCGACTGCGCGACGCCGAAGAGCTTCTTGGCCTGCGACGTGACGAACTTCACGCCGCGGTCGGGCCCGAGGACGATCGAGGCGACGCCGGCGGCGATCAGCACGTTGGCGACGCTGGTGATCGCCAGCGAAGCCGACTCGACGGGGAAGGGAACGACGGGGGCTTTCGGGAACGCATCGGGAGCCACCGCCGGCGCGGTCGCTTGCGCCGCCGATCCCTCGCCTCGCGAGGCGGGGAGAGGGTGGCGCGAAGCGCCGGGGGAGGGGCCGACGTTCGGCACCGCGGTCGTACCGCTCTCCGTCTTCGCTTTCGGTTTCCGCGGCTTATCGCATTTCTCGCAGAGAATGCCTTCCGAGATCGCCGCGCCGCACATGAAGCACTTGGAGGCCATTGAGGGTCACCGATCTTAGCAAATCACGGTAGACTCCGCGCCCGCCATGGAAAAAATCGTCGTCATCGGCGCCGGGACGATGGGCAACGGCATCGCCCACGTCGCCGCCGCCTCCGGGTTCCCCGTCACGCTCATCGACGTCGGCGACGAACTGCTCCGCCGCGCCGTCGACACCATCTCCGCAAACCTCCAGCGCGGCGTCGACAAAGGAAAAATGACCGCCGAGGAGAAGCAGGCGGTCCTAGGGCGGATCAACGCCGTCACCGGATTCGAGGCCGCCGCCGAGGCGGACATCGTCATCGAAGCCATCGTCGAGAACCTGGCCGCGAAAATCTCACTCTTCCAAAAGCTCGATAGCCTCGCCCCGCCGGAGTGCCTCCTGGCCTCGAACACGTCGTCGATCTCCATCACCAAGATCGCCGCGGCGACAAAGCGGCCGGAGAAGGTCATCGGCATGCACTTCATGAACCCGGTGCCGGTGATGACGCTCGTGGAGATCATCCGCGGCATCGCCACCTCGGACGAGACCTACGCGAAAACCGAGGACCTCGCCAAGCGCATGGGGAAGACGCCGGTCGAAGCGAACGACTATCCCGGCTTCGTCTCCAACCGCGTCCTCATGCCGATGATCAACGAGGCCGTCTTCGCGCTGTACGAAGGCGTGGCCGGCAAGGAAGCGATCGACAGCGTGATGAAGCTGGGGATGAATCACCCGATGGGGCCGCTGACGCTCGCCGACTTCGTCGGCCTCGATGTCTGCCTGGCGGTCATGCGCGTGCTCGAGGAAGGCTTCGGCGATCCGAAATACCGCCCGTGCCCGTTACTCGTAAAGATGGTGGATGCGGGGTGGCTGGGGAGGAAAACGGGAAGAGGGTTCTACGACTACCGAAAATGACGGGAGGTCGATTTCTCGATTCTGAATTCGGAATTCCAAGTTTCGCAATTCCGGGGCCTGCCTCCCGTGTTTTAATCCGCACTCGAACATGCTCTGTCAATCCTGCAGCGCCTACAACGACGACGAACGCGAGTTCTGCTACCGCTGCCAGAACAAGCTCATGGTCCTCTCCGGCGTCACCTCGTTCGAGGAAGACGAGATCGAGGACTACGAGGAAGAAGAGGATCTTTCCCTCGACGAGCACCTGCTCGAGCGCGTCTCGGCGATCGAGGAGATCGTCAAGCGCTCCGCCGAGACGCTGCGCACCGTCGTCGACGCCGTGCAGAAGCATGAGCGCGCCAACTTCATCAACCAAACGGGCCTGCTCTCGGTCAAGGAGCTCCTGGAGAAGAAGAACCTCGTCTCCTCCGACGAGCTCGTAGAGCTGTGGGAATCGAAGATGGGCGAGCAGATGCTCGCGCTGGAAAAGAAGCAGCGCTTCACCGAGCGCCGCGACCGCATGGTCTCGCTCTTCCGCAAGGGCGACAAGCGCGAGCGCTTCCTCCAGCACGTCGGCGAGGCCGCCGCGGCGTTCGACGGCTTCGATCCCGACCGCGGAATGAAGGCGCTCGAGGAGGCCTTCAAGCTCGACCGCGACAACTACGAGCTCTCCTTCTTCCTCGGCGAGATGTTCTTCAACGACGGCAACGTCGACCGCGCCAAGCACTACCTCGAGCGCACGCTCGAAGTGCAGCCCGACCACTTCGACGCCGCCGTCTTCTACGGCGTGCTGCTGCACGAACGGCAGGATCTCAAGGGCGCCGAGCGCTGGCTGCGCCGCGCCATCCAGATCTCCCAAGACTCGTTCCTCCCCTACTTCTCCCTCGGCGCGATCTACGCGCGCAAAGGAAAGCTGCTGCGCGCGCAGAAGTTCCTGGAGAAGGCCATCCAGATCGAGGCCATCCCGCAGGCCTACTTCCTCCTCGGTACGATCTTCTACGACAAGGGCCAGCTCGAGCGGGCCATCCGCTCGTTCCAGAACGCGCTGAAGCTCGATCCCGAGTACGAAGAGGCGATTTACCACCTCGGCCTCTGCTATCTCGACCGCAACTGGAACCGCAAGGCCATCCAGTGCTTCCAGGAGGCGCTGGAGCTCAATCCCAACAAGATGGAGTACCAGCAGGCGGTCAAGATCTACGAGGGGATCTCCGGCCACACGCCGCTCGAAGGGCCGGCCGCGACGGAGTTCGGCGAGGCGGAGACGCTGGTCACGCAGGGCAATTACATCGAGGCGCTCGATCATTACCGCCAGGCCGCGCAGGAAGAGCCGGAGAACGTCAACATCCTGATGCCGTACGCGCTCCTCTGCTCGCACCTCGACATGAACGGCGAGGCCATCGCGGTGGCGCGGCGGATCCTCAAGCAGAAGCCGACCGAGGTCGTGGCCGCGGCCGCGTACACGACGCTCGTGGAAGCGCTGCGCGCCGAGGGGAATTACAAGGAAGCGAATCGAGCGCTCGAGGAGATGCTCGGCGAGTACACGTCGAACTACGCGAAGTCGATCGCCTACTACGAGAAGGCTTACAACCTCGCCGAGATGGAAGAGAGCCTCGACGAAGCGCTGGAGAGCGCGCAACTGGCCCTGCGCTACTCGCCGAAGGAGCTCAAACAGTTCCCCCTCGCCGCTCTCGGCTGGGTCTACTTCAAGCGCCGCGATTTCTCGAACGCCGTCGATTTCCTGACCAAGTCCGCTGACCTCGGTCCGACGGCGACGAATCTCATGCACCTCGGGATGGCGTTGCTCGAAAGCGGCCAGAAGGACCGCGCCCGCCAGGTCTTCCGCCGCGCCAAGAGCTTCAAGACGAAGGGCGCCGGCCTGGAGGAGAAGATCCTCGAGCAGGTGCGCTCGACGACGAAGCTGATCGACCGGTTGCACGCGCGGCGGCGGCGGGCGGCGGCGAAGCCGAGCGAGCGGTAAGCCCTGGAGTGCGGCGGCCGCACTCCACAAACCTTCGTCGTTCGCCGCGTCAGCGGTTCGACGAGAGCCGGATCGTTCCCTCTTCCGCGTACAGCTCGAGCCTCTCGCCGCCGCCGTTGATCTTGCCGGTGGCGTGCACCTTCGTCCTCCCGCCAACCTGCTCCTTGCGGATCTGCAGGCCGTTGAAGTCGGAGACGATCGGGTCGGCGTCGGCATCCGCGGTGAAGACCGTGGCGTCGACCTCGGCGCCGAAGCGCGAGGTGAGGTTGAGGATCACGTTGCCGCGCGCGGTGCGGGCGGTGATGCGCTGCGTGCGCTGCGTCGGGTCGGAGGTAATGGTGATGTCGCCCGAGCGCGTGTCGGCGTCGATCGGGCCGGCAGCCTGGCGGACGATGATGTCGCCGCCGAGCGATCTGAGCGTGGTCGGACCGCCGGTGTACTGCACCTCGACGATGCCGCCGTCGGTCGTGATCGTGCCGCCGACGCGCGCGGCGCGCACGAGGATGCGCCCCACGCCGGTGTGCGCGGTCAGCCCCGCCATGGCCTCGGTGATGCTGATCGGGCCGCCGACCGACGTGGCGTTCAGCTCCCCGTAGACCGTGCCGAGCTCGATCGCCCCCGCGCCGGTGAAGACGCGCAGCGCGCCGCGCGCTTCGCCGACCTGGATGTCGGCAACGCGCTGGGAGATCTCCATCGGCCCCTGCACGGTGGGGATCTGCACGCGCATCATCTGCGGGACCGCCGCCATCGGATCGCCGATCGTGCGCACCAGATCGCGCACCGAGCGCGCCGTCGACCCGTTCTCGCCGTTGGCCAGGATGGCCACACGGCCGAGCATCGTCCCCGTCACCAGGCGCGGCCCGCCGGGCGCGTTCACGCTGCCGTGGAAGACGCGTCCTTCCCAACGGCCGCGCAGCGGCAGCGTGGTCCAGAGGTCGCCGCGCAACGTGTCGGCAATCCAGTCGAAGTTCGAATCGAGCGGGAGATGCACCTCGATGTTGGCGTTGATGGCGTTGATCTGCGCGTGCGACACCGGCTTGGTCGTGTAGTTGTAGACGATGCGGCCGTTGGTCGAATCGACGATGGACGCGCCGGTGACGTTGTCGAACACGATCGTGCTGCTGAAGGCCTTCACCGTCACGTTGCCCATGATGTTGGAGACGTGGACCTGGTCGGCGCTCGTGGTCAGCACGCGCACGTGCACGGTCTTCGGCACGCGCACCGTGTATTTGACGCTGCTGCTCCAGCGCGGGCTGCGCAGCGGCGGCACGACCGTCTTCACCACGCACTGGTGGGGGTTGTTGCAGTCGAAGTTGATGCTCGTGTTCTCGCGGGCCTCGTCGCGCGACTGGCGGTCGACGGCGATGATCGTCGTCACCGCGCTGATCGTCGCCTTGGCGCCGTCGACGCCGAAGATCTCGATCGTGCCGTCGGGATTGTCGATCCAGAACGTGCCGGCGATTTCGAGCGGATACGTCTTGGTGACCGGGCCCTCGACGTACACATGGTTCGCGGCGCTGAGCGGGAGCGCGAGAGTCAGGAGCGCGGCGGCGAGTAGAGGGACCTGTCTCATCACGGTTTGACGCTGCCGAGCGCCTCCGCCGCTTTGACTCGGACGTACATGTTCTCGTCGTCCTGCGCAGCCTTGGCGCGCAGCGTGTCGAGCGTGGCCGGGTCGGCCTGGCCGCCCTTCTTGAGCAGATTCGAGAGGGCCTCTACGGCTTTGAGGCGCACGGCGGGATTGGGATCGGTCTTCAGCGCCTGGATCAGCGCCTCCCGCGAGTCGCTCGTCGCGCCGCCCGCGGGCAGATTCGTCAGCGTCTCCACGGCCTTGATGCGCACGCCCTCGTGCGTGTCGTTGCGGAGGACGTTGGCCAGGGCGCGGGTGATCTCCGGATCGGCGTTGCCGGGCTGCGAGTACGTCGAGCGCACCCAGTCGATGGCCCGCGACTGCGACGGGGCCATGCGGTCCTCGTTCTCAAGGACGTAGCGCATCAGCCGCACCATGGTCTTGTCGGTTGGACGGCCGGTGACGGTCATGTGCGAGGTGATGTCGAACGAGACGCCGATCTGGTCGTCCGGCGCATTGAGCTGCGTGAAGCTCACGTTTTGGATGTCGGGACGCCCTTCGATCACCGGGCTGATGGAGTTGGCCGGCAGCACGCGCGATTCGGCGATGGAGAACGCGGCCGGCTGGTACGGCGTTGCGCTCGTGATCTTCGCCTCGGTCGTCGTCTGCGTTGCCGGCTTGTCGAAAACCGTCGTCGACGACGTCGTCGTGCGATGTCCCGCCAAGTACGACCCGCCCGCGATCACGACGACCGCGGCGGCCTGCGCAAGCCAGCGGAACGCTGGCCGGCGACGAAACGGGACGACGTCCGCCGATTCGACGGGAGGGTTCACGCGGTTGAGGAACTCCTGCTTCATGCGCGGCGGGACTTCGAGCTCGGGCAGTTGCTCGAGGAAGCTCCACGTCTCGCGGTAGCCCGTCCACTCCTCGCCGCACGCCGCGCACTGCTCGATGTGCTGGTGCGTGGTCTCTCGCCGCACCGGGTCGAGCGACTCGGTCAAGAGCAGCGGCATCTGTTCGCGCATCAGAGTGCAGTCAGACATCGTTCACCTCCGCTCGCCTCGCCGGTGAGCGCTTTCTTCAACACTTCCATGGCCCGGAACACGCGCGTCTTCACCGCCCCCTCCGAGCATCCTGCGATCTGCGCGATCTCCGCGTACGACAGCCCCTGGTAGCGCGAGAGCAGGATGGCTTCGCGCTGGTCCGGAGTCAGGAACTGCAGCGCTTTCTGGATCCTCAGTTGGTTCTCGCGCTGCTCGAGCCGGTGATGGGGCGACTCGGACTGGCTGGCCGGCAGCGTCACCAGAGCATCGTCCGAGTCCTTCGGCTTGTTGTCCCCTTTGCGCAGGTAGTCGCGGCACCAATTGGCCGCGATGGAAAAGAGCCAGGTGGAGAGCTTTGCCTCTCCATTGAACTGGTTGGCGTGCTTGAGCATCTTGACAAAGACTTCCTGGGTCGCGTCTTCCGCTGCCTCGCTGTTCCGGAGGAAGCGGTAGGTGAAGTTGTAAATCCGGCCTGAATAACGGTCGTAGATCTCCGAGGCGGGGGAGAAGTCGCCCGCCTGAACGATGCGCATGAGCTCCTGATCGCTCAGGGACTTCATCTCCCTCGGTTCTCTCTGCTTCGACGCGGACATGTCGGAAAGGTTACGGGCCGGCTGTTTGGAGTTGCGCAACAGCCGCCGGAGCGCCTTCATTGCGCTCGACCGAGGCGATCACCAGGGCGAAGAGGTCGAGCATGGCCAGAAAGACCTCGGTGTCGCCGAAGTTGAACTCGAACATCCCCGCGACGACGAGCCCGACCGTAATGGCCACGCCGAGCTCGGCATATTTCGAGCCCCAGCCTCGGGCGCATTCCCTCAGAAAGAGCGCGATCAACACGACGTACGCGGCGAGCCCGAGAATGCCGCGCTCGGCCCAGAGCTGCACGAGGTTGTTGTGCAGGTGCGGGATGCGGAAGCGCGGCGCGTCGGGCTTGCGGTAGAGCGGATAGACCTCTTTCATGTTGCCCGGGCCGACGCCGAGGACCGGAACGTCTTTGATGATCTCCACGCCGCCTTCGAACATGCGGATCCGGTCGAAGTTCGACGACTGCTTCGTGTCGAAGGCCGACAGGACCCGGGCGAAGTACGGCAGGGGGAGGAAAGTGATGACGAGGATGCCGGCCGGCACGGCCCAGGCAAGAAGGCGCGGCCGCTTCAGCGTGGCGAGCACGACGACGGCGACGAGCCAGCCGAGCCAGGCGCTGCGGGTGAAGGTCATGAGCAGCGTGAGCGTGGTCAGGATCGTGCCGCCCAGGAGCCAGAGGTTGCGGCGGTCGTGAATCCAGAGGACGAGGAAGATCAGCGCCACCGGCAGCATCAGCCCCGAATAGGTCATCACGTGCGCGGCCGGGCCGGTGATGCGGTGCTCGAGATCGCGCTGGTGCAGTGCGAAATACTGCACAAAGCCGTAAAGCGAGGAGAAGACGCCGAAGGCGAGGAAGGTCTTCAGGGCCATCTCTTTGGTCCTCGGCACGTTCCTGAACAGGATGAGCGCGGCGGGAAAGAGCAGGCACTTCAACCACAGCGCGCTCTCGCCGAAGGCATGCTTCGACGCGCCGTTGGCGATGGAGGAGACCGAGGAGTCGAGCGCGTAGACGAAGAGCGGGAAGTAGAGGACGTGGAAGGAGGGTTTGATCTCGCCTTTCCAGATCAGCCAGGCGAGCGTGCCGATCATCAGAACGACGCCGAGCTCCGAGGAGGCGATCCAGCCGGCGCAGAAGATGTGGGCGAGGTAGAAGAAAGTCGCGAGTGCAACGCCGCGGGACATGGCGCGTTACGCCCGCATACCACGGAAACTTAGAACGCAGAATGCGAATGCAGAATGAAGAAAGCTTCGCCGGCGATTTCTCAATTCTGCATTCGCATTCTGCGTTCTGAATTTCCGTGGGCCGAAAGCAGGCGAGCTCACATCTCCTCGAATGCCTCGTCCACCAGCATCACCGGGATGTCACTGACGATCGGGTAGATCCGGTGGCACTTGACGCACTGCAGGCCCTGCTCGACGACGGGCTCCTCGCCGCGGAACTTCTCCCGGAACTTGTCGCGCACGGCCGCGCTCCGCTCCGCCGACAGCGGCACCATGCGCACCTCTTCCTTGCACAGCGGGCAGGCGAGGATCTCGAGCAGTTCCGTGTCGATGGCCATGGGCGGCGCGAAGTGTAGCATTCGCGGCGCAATGCGAGTCCTGCACCTCGCCGCCGGAAACCGCTGGACCGGAGCCGCCGCGCCGGCGTTCGCCGAGGTGGCGGCGCTGCGCGAGGCGGGAGTCGATGCGCACTACGCCTACGTCGGCGGCTACAAGCTCGAGCAGAAGCTCGCCCACGTCGGCTTCGCCCACCCCGCGATCGCCAAGGCGCAGAATCCGCTGTCGTTCCTGCGCACAGCCACGAGGCTCGAGCACCTCATCGACCACCACGGCTTCGACGTCGTGCACGCGCACCTCACCTACGATCACGTGCTGGCGCGGTTCATCGCCAAGCGGGAGAAGGTGCGGATCGTGCGGACGTTCCACTCCCGGCGGGTGATCCGCGGCGACGTCTTCACGCGGGCGCTCGTCCGGCGCACCGACGCGATTTGCGTGATCAACGACGCGCTCGCCGAGGCGGCGCCGATCCGCGGCCGTTTCGCGCTCTACACACCGCCGCCGCTCGACACGCGGCAATTCACGCCCGAGGGGCCGGACTTGCGCGGGGCCTACGGCGTCGAGGGCGATGCGCTGCTCCTCGTCGCCATCGGCAAGCTCGATCCCGCGCGCGGCTTCGAGGACGTGCTGCGGACGTACGCACTGGTACGGCAGGCCATCGCCACGGCGCGGCTGATGATCATCGGCCACGGCCCGCACCGCCCGGCGCTCGAAGCGCTGGCGAGCTCGCTGCAAATCGAGCCGATCTGGGCCGGTTATCACGAGGACGATCTCGCCGAGCACTACCGCGCCGCCGACGTGCTGCTCTTCACCGCGCGCGGCTCCGACGAGGGCCACCGCGCCGTGATCGAGGCGATGGGCTGCGGCGTCGTGCCGGCGACGTATCGCCTCGACGGCATGCCCGCGATCCTCGGCGAGCTCGGCGCGGAGTCGCTGGCGGCGTCGCCGGCGCCGCAGGCGCTGGCCGAGCGCGTGATCGCCATCGCCCAAGGCGATCTCGCCGCATCGCGCCGCGCGGCGTTCGCACGGTCGGCGGAGTTTTCGTACGGGAAGGCCGCGGAGCGGCTGATGAAGCTGTACGAGTCGCTCTAAATCGTTCGCAGCAGCGCCCGCACCGGACTGGCATCCCCACCCCGAATCCGCAGCGGCGCCGCGATCAGCTCGTACGCCCCCTCGGCCACGCCGTCGAGCACGAGCCCCTCGAGGTTGGCCATGTCGTGCTCCGCGAGCGCCTGGTGCGACTCCAGCGCCTTCGACTCGAACGGATCGACCGACGGCGTGTCGATGCCGACGAGGATCACGCCATGCTGGTGCAGCACGTCGATCACCGCGGGCGAGAGGCTGGCGAAATCGTCGTTCCAGTTGCGCGGATCGGGAAACGTGCCGGTGCGAAACAGCACGCGCGGCGCGGTGATGGCCTTGCCGGCGATGTGCATCGGGCGGATGCGGTCGCCGCGCTCGACGTTGACGTGCACGACGATGCACTGGCCGATGTAGTAATCGAGCGAGCGCGAGGCGATGTCGGCGCCGCCGGCGGCGTAATGGCTCGGCGCGTCGGCGTGCGCGCCGGCGTGGAGCGTGGTGCGGACGTCGGAGAGCGTCAGGTGCGCGCCGGCGTCGATGTCGAGGCTGACGTTGCGCGCGAACGGCGTGTCCCCGGGCCAGACTGCGACGCCCGCGTCGAGCACGGGCGAGATGTCGATGAGCGTCATATGAGTGTCATTCCGAGCCGCGAAGACGGCGAAGAATCCCGTGCCTGCCGGCAGGGGGTCCCTCGCTCCGCTCGGGATGACACGGCGGTCATGCCGAGGCGATCACTTTCAACTCGACGAGGATCGGCGTCGGCAGGGAATCGACGCCGACCGTCGTCCGCGTCGGCTGGATCTTTCCGAGCGTCTCCGCGTAGACGCGGTTGAAGCGCTCGAAGTCGCGCTTCATGTCGGTGAGGTAGACGGTGACGTCGAGAACTTTGTCGAGCGAGCTGCCGGCCTCCTCGAGGATCGCCCTGACGTTCGCGATCGTCGCGCGCGTCTGCGTCTCGATGTCGGGCGCCGGCACCTCTCCCGTCCCCGGTTTGCGCGGGCCGACGCCGGAGAGGAAGAGGAGGTTGCCGACGCGGCGCGCGTGCGGGTATGGGCCGACCGGCGGCGGCGCCTTCGGCGTGACGAGCACCTCAGGCGTCTCTTCGCCGGGCGGCGGCGCGGCTGCGGCGAGAACGTTGTGCGTCTCCAGTCCCGTGCCGCTCGACTGCGCGAAGGTGATCGGCGCCCCTTCGTCGAACTCCTTCTCCCACTCGATCTCTTTCTGCGGGTTCGGCGTCAGCTCGACGATGGCGTTGCCGGTGCCCCACACCGGCTGGTAGTCCCACACCTTGCCGTCGTAGCGGTTGTGCTCTCCCATCAGCGCGGCCAGCCACCAGATGGCCTTGAAGCCCATGTCGGCGTTCGCTTCGCGGGCGAAGTCGCGCGCGACCTGGGCCACGTCCTCGAGCCGCCCCTCGCCGAGCATCTCCAGGATCTTGCGGTTCCACTCGTCGTCCTTCGCCGAGGAGACGCGGTCGTGGGCCGGGTCGATGTCGCCGACTTCGTAGCGGTTGGAGAGGTTCGTGACGACGACGACGACGGTTTTCTTGCCGTAGTGGTCGATGGCCGCGCGGCCGGCCATGCCGAGGGCGCGCGTCTCCTCGCGCTCCGCGTAGATGTTGCAGGACACGACGGAGGCGGGGACGGCGTTGTCCGGATTGAGGAGCTTCAGCGCCACGACGGTGCCGGTGTCGATCGGAAAGCCGTGATAGCTCACCTCCGCCGCCTGCATGCCGTTCTGTTTGCAGATCGCGCAGTAGAGTTTTCCGAATTCCGGATCGACGCGGAACTCGTAGGGGATCTCGCCGAACTGGTACCAGTTCTGATCGACGAGGATCCACTTCGGCGCGGGGTCGGTCTGGAAGAGGTGGCCGATGACGGAGAACCACTGCGTGGAGTAGACGAGGATCAGCTCCGCGCCCGACGCGGCGATCTCGCGGCCGACGGCCTCGTAGCTCGCACGCAGCGACGCCCAGCCGGGGCTCTTCTCCGGCGCGAGCAGGACGTGGGGTTGGCCGGGGACGAGATAAGCCTTCTGGATCATGGCCACGGAAAATTAGAACGCAGAATGCGAATGCAGAATGAAGAAAACGGAGTCCGTTGGCCAAGGCGCTCCGGTTTTCTCAATTCTGCATTCGCATTCTGCGTTCTGAATTTCCTTGATTTAGTGGACGTACGTCTCCCGCTCGACGACGTCTTTCCGCGACTGGATGATCGACGTCGCGAGCAGCGCGCGCCGGCCGATCTCGTCCCACTGCGCGGTGCGCACGAGGTCCGGTACGGCGAGCGACGAGCCGAGGTTGACGGCGACGCAGCCGGCGTCGAGGTAGGGCTCGATCATGTCGAGGGCCACGGGGCCGCCGGCGAGCATCTGCACGTCGCGGATGGGGCCGCGGATGGTGCGGATGTAATCGGGGCCGCCGAGGTGCGGTGCCGGGTAGACCTTGACGATGTCGGCGCCCGCTTCCCAGGCGCGGATGATCTCGGTCGGCGTGGCCGCGCCGGCGATGGAGAGGAGGTCGTTCTCCGTCGCGTACTCGATGATCTGGTAGTCGGTGTGCGGCGAGACGATCACGTGCGCGCCGGCGCGGCGGGCCAGCGCGGCGTCGTTGGCGCTGCGCACGGTGCCGGCGGCGATGACTACGTCGGCCGCGGCGTAGCGAGCGGCGAGCTTGGCGATGAGCTCGAAGGCGTCAGGCGTGGTGAGCGTGACCTCGATGATGCGCACGCCGTTGCGCGCGTACGCGTCCGCCACGGCCTCGGCCGCCTCGGCGGAGTTTTCACGGACGACGCCGATGATCTGCTCGGTGCGGGCTTTTTCGAAAAGTTCGGTGCGGAGGGACATGGCCGAATTCTAGTTCAACCGCGCGGCCAGGTCCCTGAACTCCGTCTCCTCCCGCAACACATCCAGCCGCGGATCGACCTCGATGAACACCAGCCACGCGCTCCGGTCCTCGTACGCCTCCCGCAGCTTCGCCAGCGCGGCCGCCTTCTCGCCCAACCCCGCATAAATGATCGCGATGTCGTACGGCGAGATGTAGCGCGTCTTGGCCTGCTCCGAGAGCATCGTCAGGATCAGCTCCGCCTCCCGCCGCTGACCGGCAATGGCGCGGGTGTGGCCGAGCATGGCCAGCAAGATCGGCACGCGGTCCGTCTCCAGCGCGCGCTGGAACGACTGCAACGCCTCCTCGTAGCGGCCCTGCTGCCCCAAGGCCATGCCGCGCCAGGCCTGGGCGGGGATGAACTTCTCGTCGAGCTCCAGCGCCTTCTCGAAGCGGCCGATGGCGGACTCGTAATCGCGCGCGAAATAGAACGGCCAGCCGCTGTGCACGAAGATGATGCGCGACAGCGGATCGAGCTCCACCGCCTTCTTCACCTGCTCGAGCGACGCGTCGAAGCGGCCGCGCGCGCAGAGGAGCATGGCGTAGCCGTCGTGCGCCGTCGCGTAGTTCGGATTCAGCTTGATGGCGCTCGTGTACGCCGCCTCCGCCCCCTCCCAATCCCACTCGTACCACCACTTCACCGCCGCCAGCGACGCCCACGCCTCCGCGAGCGACCCGTCGATCTTCAGCGCCTGCTCGGCCGCCGCCTTCGCCTTCGGCATGGCCTCGCGCGGCGGCAGCGGGATGTTCGTCGCCAGCGTCATGAGGCTGTCGGCCAGCCCGGCGTACGCGCCGGCGAACGACGGATCGCTCTCGATGGCCTCCTGGAAGTGGACGATCCCCTTCTTCAGACTCTCCTCGGTGCGCTTGTTCCACTGATAGCGCCCCTTGAGATAGAGCTGGTACGCCTCCGTGTTTTTCGTCGACGTCTTGCGCAGCCGCTTCTTCTCCGCGCCGGTGAGGCGGATGCGCAGCGCTTCGGCGATCTCCTGCGACATCTCTTCCTGCAGCGTGACGAGGTCGGCGATCTGGCGGTTGTACTGCTCGCCCCAGAGGTGCGCGCCATCGAGGGAGTCGACCAGCTCGACGTTGATGACGATGCGGTCGCCGACGTGCTTCACCCGCCCGCTCAACACCGCGCGCACGCGCAGGTCGCGGCCGACGGCGCGCGGGTCGACTTCGCGGCCTTTGTAGCGGAACACGGTGCTGCGCGCCATCACCTTGAGCTTCGGCAGTTGCGAGAGCTTGTTGATGACACCCTCGGTCACGCCGTCGGAGAGATAGTCGGTCTCGGCGTCGGCGCCGCCGTTCTGGAACGGCAGGACGGCGATGGAGTCGATGGCTTTCGACTTCCGCGTGCGCGGGCGCGGCAGCAGGTCGATGCGCGTCGTGGAGCTCGACGAGATCGCGCGCAGCGTCAGCGCCAGGTCGCGCGCGGACTGAAACCGCTGCAGCGGGTTCTTTTCCACGCACCCTTCGATGACGCGCTGGAACTCCGGCGGCACGGCCTCGGCCAGCTCGTCACGCGAGACGTCTTCCTTGAGAATGGCCGCGATCGTGGCCGCGCCGGAGCCGCGCTGGAACGGCTTCTTCGACGTGACCATCTCGTAGAGGATGCAGCCGAGGGAAAAGATGTCCGCAGTGCCGTCGACCGCCTCGCCCTTGAGCTGTTCCGGCGCCATGTAGGCGAGCGTCCCCACGATCGTCCCCGGATCGGTGCGGAACTTCCGCGTCGGCAGGTTGCCGGTGTCCTCGCCGGTGAGGTACGGGTCGGTCTGGGCGAGGCCGAAGTCGAGGATCTTGATGCGCCCTTCGCGCGTGAGGAAGACGTTCTCCGGCTTGAGATCGCGGTGGACCACGGCGCGCGAGTGCGCCGCCGCCAGGCCTTCGGCGATCTCCGCGCCGATGTCGACCGCGGCGCGCCATTCGATGATCGCGTTCGCGAGCCGGGCGCGCAGCGTCTCCCCTTCGAGCAGCTCCGTGACGACGAAGAAGGTGCCGTCCTGGTCGCCGTAGTCGAAGATGGAGAGGACGTTCGGGTGCGACAGCGACGCGATGGCGCGCGCCTCGCGCTCGAAGCGCGCCAGGGCATCGGCGTCGCGCGCGGAATCGGGCAGCAGCACCTTGATGGCCACGTCGCGGCCGAGGCGGGGGTCGCGGCCGCGGTAGACCGCACCCATCCCTCCCTCGCCGAGGAGCGTAAGAACTTCGTACGGACCGACGCGGGAGCCTGAAGCCAGCATGCCGAGCGGTCCAATGCTAATCTTTTCCGCAATGGTCCTCATTAACAAAGCGATTAACGAAGTGACGGTGAAGCTCGTCTATTACGGACCCGGTCTGTGCGGGAAGACGACCAACCTGGAGAAGATCTACGGAAACCCGAAGCTCGAGAACAAAGGGAAGATGATCTCGATGTCGACGGAGACGGACCGAACGCTCTTTTTCGACTTCATGCCGATGGAGCTCGGCACGATCGGCGGCCAGAAAGTGCGCGTGCAGCTCTACACCGTGCCGGGGCAGGTGTTCTACGACGCCACGCGCAAGCTCGTGCTGCGCGGCGCGGACGGCGTGGTCTTCGTGGCCGACTCGCAGTCGTCGATGCGGGAGTCGAACCTCCAATCGCTCGAGAACCTGATCACGAACCTGCGCCTCAACCGCATCGATCCGCAGAAAATCGCGCTCGTCTTTCAGTACAACAAGCGCGACCTGCCGAACGTCGACAGCGTCGAGGACATGAACGGATACCTGCATCCCGACGGCATTCCGGTCGTCGAGGCGGCGGCGATCAACGGCACCGGAGTGACGGCCACGCTGCGCACGGCGGTGGCGCGGATCCTCGACAACCTGAAGAAGGGCGTCGACACGACGCTGCACGAGGAGCCGGAGCTGGCGCCGCCGGACTTGAGCGTGGGGCTGTCGGGAAAACCTGTCGATCCGTTCGCACCAGTCGACGAAGAGCCATTCGAGGCCGATGTCGCCGTGGCGGTGGCCGAGGAGGAGACGGAGGACCCGTTCGCGGCGCCGGCGGCGGAGATCCACGACACGGGCGCCGAGCGCGCCGAGCTCGAGGCCATGCTGGCGGGGGCGCGCGAGGTCGTGGCCTCGCTCGAAGCCGCGCTCGAGAAAGCGCGCCACCAGGAACGGCGGCTCGCGGATAAACTCGGCGCGCTTTGACCTGGTTCCACGAATGGTTCGGCGAGGAGTACCTCGCGCTCTACTCGCATCGTGACGACGACGAGGCGAGGCAGCAGGTCGTCTTCTTCAAAGAGCATTGCGGCGCCGTGCGCGGGCCGCTCCTCGACCTCGCCTGCGGCAAGGGGCGGCACATCGCCGAGCTGCGCGCCGCCGGCTATGGCGCGGTCGGCTGCGACCTCTCCTTCACGCTGCTGCGCACCGGCCGCGCCGAGTACGGGCCGCTCCCGGTGGCGCGCGCGGACATGCGCGCGCTGCCGTTCTGCACGGCGGGCTTCGCCGGCCTGGTGAGCTTCTTCACCTCGTTCGGGTACTTCTCGGTTGAGGAGGAAAACGTGGCCGTCGTACGCGAGATGGCGCGCGTGCTGGAAAAGGGGGCGGTGTTCCTCTTCGACTACCTGAATCTGCACCGGGAGCTGGAGAAACTGGTGCAGCGCGAGACGCGCGGCGACGTCACGATCGAGCGCTGGTTCGACTCGCAGGACCGCTCGTTCAACAAACGGATAACAATCGGACAAAAGCGCTACCTGGAGCGCGTTCGCGGATACGATCTCGACGAGATCTCGATGATGTTCACGACGGCGGGCCTGACGATTCGCGCCGCGTTCGGCGATTTCCTCGGTGCGCCGTTCGAAATGAGCTCGCCGCGGCTGATCGTGCTGGGGACGAAGAATCGATGACGATTCAGTTCCCGCTGGACTGTTATCCCGGGTTCAACCGATTCGTCCTCGACTGGCTCGGCGGCGATGCGAGGTTTCTTTGTCGCGGTGCCCACTCGGTAGGGGCGCACGGCGTGCGCCCGCGGCAACTTGCCGACGCGCTGATCGAATCCAACAAACGCTGGGGCCTCTTCGTCGACGACGACGTCCGCCGCTGGCAACGCGGTGAAGGCATGACCGTCATCGCCGGCCAGCAAACCGGCTTCGCCGGCGGCCCTCTCTACACGCTCGTCAAGATCGCCACGCTCGTGCGGATGAAGCGCGACAACGAAGCGCGCGGCATCCCCACCACCGTCTTTTTCTGGCTGGCAACCGAGGATCACGACTTCGCCGAGGTGGCAAGCGTTGCCTTTCCAGCGGGCGACGCGCGCGCGCAGCGCGACCTCGTCTACCTCCGCGCCGCGCGCGCCGTGGAGACGCGCGACGTCGTCGGCCCGCAGCCCGTCCCGCCGGTGCTGATCGACGAGCTCCTTGCGTTTTTCAACATGCCGCGGCCGCCGTGGCTGCGCGAAGGGATCTCGTTCCGCGACTCCTTCGCGGAGCTGATCGCCGGCGTCTTTCCGCGCGACGTCGTGCTCGTCGATGCGCTGCTGCCGGAGCTGCGGCGCGCGGGAGCGCCGCTCTTCGCATCGATCGTGTCGACGTGGGACGCGATTCAGAGCGCGCTCGCCACGCGCGCCGCCGAGCTGACCGCCGCCGGCTACACGCCGCAAGTCGCGCCGCGCGAGAACGGGCAGTACACGCTGCTCTACGAGATCGGCGAGCGCGGCAACCGCGAAATCACCGACAAAGCGGCCGTGCCGGAATGGACATCCACGTCGGCGCTCACGCGGCCTTTGCTGCAGGACTCCGTGCTGCAACCTGACGTCTTCGTCGGCGGGCCGGCCGAGGTCGCGTACTACGCGCAGATCGCGCCGCTGCACGAAATGCTCGGCATTGCCATGCCGCGCGTTGCGCTGCGCGCGCACGCGCTCATCGCGCCGAAGCGCATCGCCCGCGCGATCGAGCGCTACGACATCAAACCGGAGGACATCTTCACGAGCGCGGATGAACTGCTGGCCACGCGCGAGCCGGAAGGCGTCGCCACGATTCGCGAAGCGGCGGAAAAGGGCCGCAAAGAGCTGACGGACGTTTTCACGCAGATCGGCGACGTCGCATTTCCCGCCGATCACGCCATTGCCAGAAGAGTCAGCCGCTCCATCGGCCACATCGAGTACCACTTCGACAAGCTCGCCGAGCGGGCCACGCGCTCGCTCGTGCGCAAGGACCGCGAGCGCTACGCCGCGGTGCGCGAGCTCGTGGCCGCGCTCTTCCCCGACCGCCAGGTGCAGGACCGCGTCGCCGGCTGGTTTGCCTACTGGAGCGAATCCGGCAACCATCTCGTCGAGCGCTTGATCGAGGAGATCGAGCCGGACAGCGACGTCTGCAGGATCGTGACGCTATGAAACCCGTCGACGCCATCTTCTTCGACGCCCATCCCGACGACATCGAGCTCTCCTGCGGCGGCACGATCGTCGACTTCGTCAGCCGCGGCCTCAGGGTCGGCATCATTGACCTCACCAGCGGCGAGATGGGGACGCGCGGCACGCCCGAGACGCGCCGCCGCGAGGCCTCCGCCTCCGCCGAGATCCTCGGCGCGTCCTTCCGCGAGCAGCTCGACTTCGGCGACGGCGCCCTCCGCACCGGCCGCGAGGAAGAGCTGCAGATCATCGGCGTCATCCGCAAGTACCGCCCGAAAATCATCTTCGCGCCGTGGCCCGACGAGCGCCATCCCGACCACGCCCGTGCCGGGCGCCTCATCACCGAGGCGTCGTTCTACGCGGGGCTGCGCGCGCTGGAGACGGCGCTGCCCGCGCACCGCCCGCAGGTCACGATCTACTACCTGCAGAACTACCTTCCGCCGATCAGCTTCGTCGTCGACGTGTCGAAGGCGTGGCCGACGAAGATGCGCGCCATCGGCGCCTTCGAGTCGCAGTTCTACAAACCGAATTCGACCGAGCCGGAGACGTTCATCGCCAAGAAGTCGTTTCTCGACATGATCGAGGCGCGCGGCCGCCACTTCGGCGCGCTCATCGGCGCGGAGTACGGCGAGGCCTACGTGACGAAGCAGCCGCCGAAGATCGAGGACGTGATCGCGGCGTACAGCGGGAGGGAACCGTGAGAATCGGCATCACCTGCTACCCCACCTTCGGCGGCTCCGGCGTGGTAGCCACGGAGCTCGGCATCGCTCTGGCCAAGATGGGCGACGACGTCCACTTCATCAGCTACGCGCCGCCGTCGCGGCTCAACATCCTCCACGAGCGCGTGCGCTTCCACGAAGTCACGGTCACGCCGTATCCGCTCTTCGATCCGTTCCCGCCGTACACGCTGGCGCTGGCGACGAAGATGGCGGAGATCGCCGAGTACGAGCGCCTCGACGTGCTGCACGTGCACTACGCGATCCCGCACGCCATCAGCGCCCACCTCGCCCGCGAGATCCTCGGCGACAAGATGCGCTTCGTCACCACCCTGCACGGCACCGACATCACCCTCGTCGGGCGCGACGCGTCGTATCTGCCGATCACGAAGTTCGGCATCGAAGTCTCCGACGGCGTCACGGCCGTGTCGCATTGGCTGCGCGACGAGACGGAGAAGAACTTCGGCACGAAGAAGGAGATCGCCGTCATCCCGAACTTCGTCGATCCGCTGCGCTTCCAGCGCCACGAGAGCGCGTTCTGCCACCTCTTCGGCGACGCCGGCGACCGCCTCCTCTGCCACGTCTCGAACTTCCGTCCCGTGAAGCGGATCATGGACGTGCTGGCCGTCTTCGAGCGCGTGCTGCGCGTGATCCCGAGCCGCCTGGTGATGATCGGCGACGGCCCCGACCGTTCCAAGGCCGAGGCGTTCTGCCGTCAACATCATTTGAAGGACCGCGTCTTTTTCCTCGGCAATGTTCCGAATCTCGAAGAGATCGTCGGCGCCAGCGACGTGTTCCTCCTGCCCAGCGAGCACGAGTCGTTCGGCATGGCCGCGCTGGAGGCGATGGCCTCGGAAGTCCCGGTCATCGCCACGCGCGCGGGCGGACTGCCCGAGGTCGTGGTCGACGGCGAGACCGGATACCTCCTGCCGGTCGGCGACGTCGACGCCATGGCCGAGCGCGCCATCGCCATCCTCACCGACAAGGTCCTGCAGCGCCGCCTCGGGCGCGCCGGACGCGCGCTGGCGGAGGAGCAGTTCAACGTGAACCGCGTCGTGCCGATGTACCGCGAGTTCTATGAGAAGTTCCTGGTTCTTCGTTCTTAGTTCTTGGTTGGTCGGGCGTAGATCTCCGCGTAGTTCTCGTACGAATTCAGCACCTTGCGCACGTAGTCCTTCGTCTCGTCGAAGCTGACGGCGGTGAGGAAGAAGTCGTCGCCGGGGCCGGCGGCGAGGCGCGACCAGAGCGCGGCCTGCTTCGGGCCGGCGTTGTAGGCGGCGGCGATCTTGTAGCGGTCGCCGCCGAGCTCTTTCGACAGCGTGGCCACGTACTTCGCGCCCAGGCGGATGACGACGCGCGGGTCGTAGAGATCGTCTTCGTCGACGTCGACGAGGCCGATGTCGCGGCCGATCTGCCGCGCCGTGGTGATGATGAGCTGCAGGAGACCTCGCGCCGCCGCCTCCGACTTCGCGCGCGGATCGAAGCGCGACTCCTCGCGCATGATGGCGAAAAGCAGCGTCGGATCGGCGCTGTAGCTCTTCGCGTCGGCCTCGATGAAGCTCGCGAAGTAGCGCGGATAGAGCAGCTCGCGGACGACGCGCGGGAGGAGCTGCGGGACGAAGTCGTCGGGCACGCCGTTCATCACCGTCTCGATGGCGCGGATCGACTCGTGCGAGGCATTGCCGAGGTTCAGGGCGAGCGATTGCGTGAGGCCGCTCTGCATGGGGTGCAGCGGCCAGATCTTCGGGATGTCGTCGGCCGCCTCGTCGAAGAGGCCCATGGCCATGAGCTGTTCGGCGCGCGAGGCATCGGGCGGGAGAGGGACGTGCGGGAAGGGGAGCGGCTTCAGGTCGAGGACGGCCTTGTACGGCGGCTTCTGTTGGTAGCTCGCGGCAATTTGCTTCAGGTCCGGCTGGAAATGCAGCCGCTGCCGCGCGAAGTAGGCGAAGTGCGTCGGCACGGTGGCGTGGATGACCCGGAGATAGGCCTCGCGCGACGCCTGCGGATTCGACGACTCCAGCGCGCGGCCGCGCCAGTAGTCGATCTCGTACGGATCGAATTTGTCGAGCAGGTTCCGCGGGATGGCGTTCAGCGTGACGACGCACGCGCCGGCGTTCCCCGCGCCGAGCATGCCGACGGCGTAGGCGAGCGAGGCGTCGACGAGCGCGCGGTCCTTCGGGAAGAGCTTGCGCATCGCCGCCAGATCCGCCGCCGCATCGGCAAAGCGCCGCTGCTTAAGGCGCGTGCGCAAACGCTGCGTCAACGCGGCGGCGGTCGAGGCCGTGCGCGCCGGCACGGCGATGGCCTGCGTCATGAGCTGCTCCGCGCCGGCGTCATTCCCCTGCAGTTGCGCGGCGCGCGCGGCATGCCAGAGGAAGGTAATCTTCATTGCCGCGCTCTTCGTCTGCTGCGCGCCGCGGAGGTACGTCGCCTGCGCCTGCGCAAACTTTTCGTCGCCGTAGTAGGCGCGGCCGATCGAAAAGGTGATGTCGTCGCTCGGCGGCACGGAACCGAGCAGCGCCACGGCGCGGTCGAAGTGGCGGTGGTTGAGCATGGCCGTGCCGAGGAGAATTCTCTGTGGCGGCGTGAGCCGCGCGCGCAGCTCCGCCGTGTCGAGAGCGCGCGCGACGTGCTCCGCGGCGTCGTCCATCGTGCCGCCGGCGAGGATGGCCAGACACGCCGCGCCGTTCCGCGACGCTTCGGCGAGGCGCGCCTGAATGTCGCGTGACGGCGGAAGCCGCTGCGCGAACGCCGACAGCCGCTGCGGGTCCTTCATGAGGTATTCGACTTCGTCCTCGATGGCTTGCTGGCGATAGAACGCGTGCGGGTACTCGAAGATCAGCGTTTGCCGGTCGCGGCTCGCCGCCTCGCCGTCCTCGATCTCGGCCTTGTGGTAGAGCGCAAGGTCGCGGAAGGGATTCCCCGGCGCGAGGAACGGCGCCAGCTCTTTCGCCGCGGCAGCGCGCTCATTGCGGTCGACGAGAAGCCGGGCACGGAGGTACGAGGGCGCCGGCGCAGCCGGCAGCGCCGTCCTCTCGACACGAAAGACCCGCCGGCGCGCCACGCGCTGCCGCGCGGCGACGATCCCGAGAATGACGACGATCAGGATGAGGGCAGCAAGGGCGGAAAGGAGAAGGACGAGTCGTTTCTTCGTCAAACGTCATCTCGGGCCAGCGTTCCCGACAGAACTGCGTGCGGGGCGCGCCTGAGAATCTCGTTCTTAGCAATCGCGTAGCCAAGGATCGCGTCGACCAGCACCCGCCGCCCGTCCGCGGAGAGCAGCACCAGAATCTTCCGCTTGATCTCGCGGATCTCCACGATCTCCTCCCAGCGCAGCCACCGCCCCGGCTTCCCGAGCCACGACAGCACGCGGTTCTCGTACATCACGCCGTCGTCGCTGAAATAGATGTGGTCGCCGTACTGCACCGCCGCCGCGGCGAGCGTGCCGAGGAAGAGGAGCACCAGCACCGTCAGCGTGAACGGCTCGATCTCCTTCGCGCCGTGCGAGAGGTAGTCGAACACCAGCGCCGCCGAGGCGAACGTCGCCGCGCAGGAGATGAGCCGCGCGATGGGCGTTCGGTCGAAGCGGAGGATACGGTTCATGTATGGCGTAGAACGAATTGTGCGGGGTTCTTAGTTCTTAGTTCTTGGTTCTTAAGTTTTGCCGAAACCCAAGAACCTAACAACATAAGAACCTAAGAACCACTACAATCCCCCGCCCATGCGCTGGAGCCAGTCCTTCATTCACACCCTGCGCGAAGTTCCGGCCGACGCGGACGTCGTCAGCCAGAGACTGATGATGCGCGCCGGCATGATCCGCAAAGTAGCCGCCGGAATTTACACCTATCTCCCCCTCGGCCTCCGTTCGATGCAGAAGCTCGAGGCCATCATCCGCGAGGAGATGAACCGCGCCGGCGCGGTGGAGCTCCTCGGGCCGACCATCCACCCGGGCGAGTTGTGGATGGAGTCGGGACGCTGGCAGCGCTACGGCAAGGAGCTCCTGCGCATCAAAGACCGCCACGAGCGCGACTTCGTCTACGGCCCCACGGCCGAGGAGGTCGTGACCGACGCCGTGCGGAACACGCTCAACTCCTATCGACAGCTCCCGATCAACCTCTATCAGATCCAGACCAAGTTTCGCGACGAAGTGCGGCCCCGCTTCGGCCTCATGCGCGGGCGCGAGTTCACCATGAAGGACGCGTACTCCTTCCACGCCACGGCATCGTCGCTCGACGAGACGTACGAGAAGATGCGCGACGCCTACAGCGCCATCTTCCGCCGCTGCGCGCTCGACCACGTGCCGGTCGAGGCCGACACCGGCAACATCGGCGGCAGCGCCTCGCACGAGTTCATGGTGCTGGCGCAGTCGGGCGAGGACGCGGTCGTGTCGTGCCCCAACTGCCGCTACGGCGCGAACGTGGAGAAGGCCACGTCGAAGTTCTTCCTCGACGAGCCGGAGCCCGCGCCGATGGAAGCGATGGCCGAATTGCACACGCCGGGAACGCAGACGATCGACGACGTCGGCCGCTTCCTCGGCAAGCCGACCTCGCAGCTCGTCAAGACCCTCGTCTTCGACACCGACAAAGGGTGTCTGATGGTCCTCGTGCGCGGCGACCGCGAGGGGAACGAGGTCAAGATCAAGAACGTCTCCGGCGCCGAGTGGATGGAGATGATGCCCGACGCGCGCTTCGAGGAGGCCACGGGCGGCCCGGTCGGCTATTGCGGTCCGGTCGGGACGAAGGCGGCACGCGTGATCGCCGACGTATCGCTCAAAGGCCACGTCAACTGGATCGTCGGTGGCAATAAGAAGGACTACCACCTCGGCGGCGCGAATCCCGGCCGCGACTTCCCCGAGCCGGAGTACGCCGACGTCACGACCGTCTTCGCCGGCGATCCCTGTCCGCGCTGCGGCACGCCGCTGGAGATCAACCGCGGCATCGAGGTCGGCCATGTGTTCAAGCTCGGAACGAAGTACTCCGAGCCGATGGGCTGCACGTTCCTCGATGAGAACGGCGAGCGCAAGCCGATGATCATGGGCTGCTACGGCTTGGGCGTCGGCCGCACGGTCGCCGCCGCGGTGGAGCAGAGCCACGACGACGACGGCATCATCTGGCCGATCCCGATCGCGCCGTACACCGTCGTCGTGACCGCGCTCGGCAAAGAGGAGAGCGTGCGCGCGACGGCCGAGGAGGTCTACGCGAAGCTCCTGGCCGCCGGCGTCGACGTGCTCTTCGACGACCGCGACGAGCGCCCCGGCGTGAAGTTCAAGGACGCGGATCTGATCGGTTTTCCGCTGCGCATCGCCGTCGGCGCGAAGAGCCTGGCGAACGGCGTCATCGAGTGGAGCTGGCGCAAGGATCGCGCGAAGCAGCTCGGGCCGCCGGGCGAGGTGGTGGAGACGGTCATAACGGCCGCTCGGTAGGGGCGCACGGCGTGCGCCCTCAGCGTCCGGGCGCACGCCGTGCGCCCCTACCTGTTATCCTTTTCCTATGCGCAAGACCTTTCTTTTGCTCGCGTTAACTGCGGCTCTGCCCGCCTTTGCCCAGAACACCGACATCGAGTCCCTCTCCGGCCTGCAATTCAATTTCGGCAACCCCGGCGCCCGCTCCCTCGGCATGGGCGGCGCGTTCCTCGGCCTCGCCGACGACGCCTCGGCCGCCGAGGCGAACCCGGCCGGGCTCACCATCCTGCGCAAGCCCGAGGTCTCCATCGAGATCCGCAACTACGTCGAGCAGCAGACCTTCACCACCACCGGCACCTATCCGGACATCAGCCGCACCGACTTCAACCATTACAGCCAGCGCGTCCCCATCACCTTCGCCAGCGCGGTTTACCCGTACAAGAACGCCACCTTCGGCCTCTACTACCACGAGGCGCTGCGCAATCAAGGCTCGGGGCAGGTCATCCCCATCCGCAACGAATTCAGCGGCGCGGTGACGGCCGACGTCCCGAACTTCTACCTCGCCAAGGGCGGGACCGCTCCGGTCACGCGCGATCAGTGCATCGCCATCAACGTCGCGGCGAAGGACGACTTCGCCTGCCTGCAGTACACCATCCTTCCGTTCCTCAGCGCGCTCGACGTCACCGAGCGCACGTTCGGCCTGGCCGGCGCGTACAAGATCGGCAAGTTCTCCTTCGGCGGCACCGTGCGCTACCAGCGCTTCAACGAGACCGCGTTCACCTTCCGCGTCACGCCGGACTTCGATTTCTCGTCGATCTCCGTGCAGGCCACGAGTGACATCCGTGAGAACAGCGACAAGGCGAAGGACGTCAGCGACGTCACCTTCACCGCGGGCGTGAAGTGGACGCCGAACGACCGCTTCAGCGCCGGCGCGGTCTACAAGCAGGGGGCGCGCTACAAGGCCCCCACCTTCGCCGCGAACGAGGATACAAACTTCGACTTCGTCAAAGTCTCCGACACGACCTTCCACATCCCCGACATCTTCGGCGCCGGCGTTTCCGTCCGGCCCATCCCGGTGCTGACGGTCAACGTCGACGCCGTGCGGGTGAAGTACTCGAACCTCGTCGACAACTTCGTCTCCATCAACGAGTCGGTGCGCGAGATCGACCAAGCCTACAAGGCTCCCGACGTCACGGAGCTCCACGCCGGCGCGGAGTACTTCTTCGCGACGAAGATTCCGCTGGCGCTGCGCGTCGGCTGGTGGCACGACCCGGCGCACTCGATCGAATACCGCGGACCGCTGAGCACGCCCGACCGCGTCGCCGCGGCGATCCTCTACCCGCGCGGCGAGTCGCAGAACCACCGCTCCATCGGCGCGGGATTAGCGTGGCCGCGATTCCAGGTTGATGCCGCGTATGACACCTCACCGCACTACAAGGTCGCCTCGGTTTCGATGGTTGCTCGTTTCTAGCGCGCTGCTCGTCTGCGCGCTCGCGGCGAGCGCGCAGGTGCAGGAATCGATCACCGTCAACCTCATCGAAGTGCCGGTGACGGTCGTCGACTCGAGCGGCAACCCGGTCCGCGGGCTCACCGCCGCGAACTTCAAGCTCTACGACCAGGGGAAAGAGGTCGCCGTCAGCTCGGTCGACACAATCGACTTCGCCTCGAAGGAGTCGATGAGCGCGGTCTCGCCGCTGAATCCGGCGGCGCGGCGCAAGTTCCTCGTCCTCTTCGATCTTTCCTTCTCGAAGCCGTCGTCGCTGGCGCGCGCGCAGGAGGCGGCGCGGGCGTTCGTGACCAAGTCGGTGCAGCCGCGCGACCTCGTCGGCGTCGGCACGGTCGACAAGCGCGGCTTCCGCCTCGTTGCCTCGTTCACCACGGACCGCAAGCTCGTCGCCGACGCGATCGCCAATCCGGCGCAGATGAAGACGGACGATCCGCTGCACCTCGGCCGCAGCGGCATCGCCTTCGAGCTCTCCGACCATTCGAGCGAGACCGGGAAAGGGAGAGCGGCGATGGGCGACGAGAACGTCGCCGCGCTCATGGCCGACTCCATGCGCCAGAACCGCGAGACCGCGCGCGCCGAGGCCGAGAAGGAGATGGACTTCCTCGGCGACCTGGCCAAAACGCTGCGCAGCATCCCGGGGAAGAAGCAGGTCGTCTTCCTCTCCGAGGGCTTCGACCCGCGCTTCATTTCCGGAAGCGACGCGCGCGAGGACCTCACCTACCAGGCCAGCGTCTTCGATACGAGCGACGACAAACGCTTCGGCTCGAACAGCGCCTCCACGACACTGCGGCGGATGGCCGACGCCTTCCGCGGCTCCGACGTCGTTCTGCACGCGCTCGACATCCAGGGTCTGCGCGTCGACAACAGCATCGAGGGCGGCTTCGTCAACAGCAACGACTCGCTGCGCCTCCTGGCCCAGCCGACCGGCGGCATGGTCTTCAAGAACGCGAACAAGATCGAGACCGACTTCGAGCGCCTCATGAAGACGGAGGAAGTCGTCTACGTGCTGTCGTTTCAGGCGCCGGCGTCGAAGCCCGGCAAGTTCCACGACCTGAAGGTGAAGCTCGTCAACGTCCCGGGCGGCGCGAAGGCCTTCGCGCGCGCCGGCTACTACGAGAGCGGCAGCGAGACGCAGCAGGAGCGCACGATGACGAATGCCGAGATCGTGATGAACGACGTGGAGCAGAAGGACTTCCGCACCGCGTCGCTCGCCGCGGCGTTCCCGACGATGACGGATGCGGCGCAGGTGCCGGTCATCGTCGAGATCAGCGGCACCGACCTCGAGAAACAGAACGCCGTCGACTTCTACGTCTACGCATTCGATGAAGAGGGGACGGTGCGCGACCGCCTCTACCAGCGCGTGACGCTCGACCTAGGCAAGGTCGGCGCGAAGCTGCGCGCGAACGGCCTGAAGTACTGGGCCACGCTGTCGCTGCCGCCGGGCAAGTACGCGGTGAAGACGCTCGTCCTGGCCGGAGCGAAGAAAGGCTTCGCGCGCGCCGACGTCGTCGTCCCCGCGTCCAACCAGCTCACCGCCGCGCCGATCTTCGTCGACGACAGCTCGGCCAATTGGGTGCTGGTGAAGGGAACGTCGCACGCGCAGGCGGCGGCGTATCCGTTCGACCTCAGCGGCGAGCATTTCATCCCCGCCGCCACGGCGCGCACGAAGCGCTTCGCCGTCTTCGTGCCGAACGCGAAGCCGGAGGACGTCACCTTCGAGACGACGCCGAAGGTGAAGTTCCTCGGCGCGGCAAAGAGCGGGGGGGCGACGGCGCTGGTGATGGAGCTCGACCAGGCGGTAAAGGACGTGGAGCTGACGATCCGCAAGAAGGGCGTGGCCACGCCGGAGAAGATTCCGCTGCACATCGTGCAGTAACGTCACCGTGCGGCGGCGAGCGAATCCAGCGGAACGTCGAGGAGCTCGAATTTCTCCCAACCCTTGAAGTCGTAGTGCCACCACTCCGACGGCAACGGCTCGAAGCCGTGTCGCGTCATGACCTCGCGCAACCTGGCGCGGTTGGCGATGGCCTCGGCGGGGAGATCGTTGAAGTCGTTCCGCGCGCGCGGCGTGAAGTCGTCGAAGCCGGTCGGCATCAGGAGCTCCTTGCCGGTCTCGAGGTCGATGAGCGTCAGATCGACGGCCGCGCCGCGGTTGTGCCGCGAGCCCTTCTTCGGGTCGGCGACATAGTCGGGATTCTTGATCGGCTCCCACATCGCCACCGTCACGCGGTAGGGGCGGTAGGCGTCCCAGACTTTCAGCCCGAGGCGTTGCGGCGCGAGCTCGCGCTCGACATCGGCGAGCGCCGCGGCCACCGGCGCGCGGAGGTAGGCCTTCGCCACCGGATACAGCTGCGTGTGCATGAAGTTGTTCGTCGTGGCGTAGCGGAGGTCGAGGGCGACGCCGGTGGTGGAAAGGTCGATCATCTCCCGCGGGTCGACGCTGCGCGCCACGCGCGGGCCGGTGGCGCAGGCGATCAGCAGGAGCAGCAGAAGCCGCTTCATTCGAAGACATAATACCGGCCGTGGAATTCGACATCTTCTTCTCGATCTGCCAGACGGAGGTCGACGGGTATCTGCCCGACGAGCGAACGATGTTCGCGAATTTCTTCGAGCAGGTCGAGCTCGCCGACCGTCTCGGCTTCGGCACGGCGTGGGTGGCGGAGAGCCATCTTTCGACCGAGGTGCAGAAGACCAATCCCGGCGCGGTCATTCCGCACTTCGTCGGGGAGATCGGGCTCAACACCGACATCCTGCAGCTCGCGCACCGCGTCTTCGCGCGCACGAAGCGGATCGGCGTCGGCTCAGCGATCCTGAACATCCTCTGCAACGGCGGGCCGATTGCGCATGCGGAGCGGATCAAGACGTTCCTGGCTTTGCACGGGCTCGACCCCGAGGAGCGGCGCACGCTGACGATCGGCTTCGCCTCGGGGCGCTTCCCGTTCATCAACGTGCCGTACGGCGTCGTGCCGCGGAATCCGGTCGAGAGCGCGGCGTGGCCCGTGGTCAAGAACAAGATTTTCGAAGAGGCGACGGAGATTTTTCTCCGCCTGCTCAAAGGGGAGACGCTCAACTCGACGATGATCGCCCCGCGCGTGCTGCGGCGCGGCGACTTCCGCTCCGAGGAGGACTGGCAGCGCGTGCTCGAAGCGCACGGGCAGTACGTCGACGACGTGCCGCTCGCGCCACGCTGGACGTTCCCGAACCTGAAGATCGTTCCGCAGGAGTCGCGCATGGACCTCCTGCGACTCTCCATCGGGTCGCACGACCCGGCGCTGCAGGCGTTCGCGAACACGTTCCTGCCGGTCGGCGTCTTCAATCTCTCCATCACGCCGGGAAAAGAGATCGAGGAGACGAACCGTCGGATGCTGACGCAGTACCACGGCGGCGGATGGGAGCGGCGCCTCATGCCGCGCACGGTGCTCGTTTTTCCGAACGAGGCGGAGGCGACGACGGCGCTCTCGAACTACTGGCGCGCGCTGGAGGGGACGCTCGACGAGGAAAAGGTGCGCCGGGCCACGAACAACGCGCTCGTCGGCGACGCCGGGACGATCGCGCGGCAGATGCGGGAACGCTTCGATCCCGCGGACCGTTTGATGCTCTGGTTCGACTTCAACAACCACGACTCCAAGCGCGTGATGCAGAGCATGGACGACTTCATGACCAAGGTGGCGCCGAGCTTCGCCGGATGATCCGCCGCACGCTGCTGCTCTTCGCCGCCAATCTCGTGCTCTTCACGCTGCTGCGGGTGGCGTTTCTCCTGGTCTTCGGCCATCGCCTGGCCGGGAACGATCTTCTGCGCGCCTTTTACCTCGGATTGAAATTCGACGCGCGGCTGGCGGCGCTGGTCGTCGCGCCGATCGCGATTTTCGGCACGCGCCGCGCGGCGACGATCGTCTTCGCAATCTTCGAGCTCATCGTCCTCCTCTGCTACGCCATCGACTTCGGCTCGTACGCGTACGTCCACCAGCGCGTGAACGCCAGCGAGCTGGAGTTCCTCCGCAATCCGCTGATCTCGCTGCACATGGTGTGGGAGTCGTACCACGTCGTCTGGTTCGGGCTGGGCATCCTGCTGTTCCTCGCGGCGCTCGTGTTCGCGCTGCGCGGCGGCGACGTGTCATCCCGAGCGCAGCGAGGGATCCCCCGCGACCCGCTCTGGCAGCGCATCGCCCTCATCGTCTTTCTTCTGGCGTGCATCTACGGCAAGGCCTCGCGCTACCCGCTGCGCTGGAGCGACGCCTACGTCGCACGCGATCCCTTCGCCGCGGAGCTCGCGCTCAACCCGCCGCAGTTCCTCTTCGAGACGATGCGCGAGGAGCCGGTGAAGCTCGACGAGAACCGCGTGCGGCGGCTCTACCCGGTCATGGCCGCGTATGCCGGAGTCGATCGCCCCGATCCGAAATCGCTGTCGCTGGCGCGCACGCCGAGGCTCTTTCCGCAGACCACCGGGGCGCCCAACGTCGTCGTCATCCAGCTCGAGTCCTTCGCGGCGTTCAAGAGCGGCGCGTTCGGCAACCGCGCCAACGGCTGCCCGAACGTCGACCGCCTGGCGCGCGAGGGGCTGCTCTTCACGAACTACTACTCCCCCTCGGAGAAGACCGCGCGCGCGCTCTATGCCGCCGTCTTCGGCATGGCCGACGTGAGCCCGTGGCAGGCCGCCGGCAACAACCCCATGGCGGTCGACCAGTACACGATCATCAACGCCTTCCGCGGCTACGAGAAGTATTTCTTCCTCGGCGGGAGCGCGAACTGGTCGAACATCCGCGGGATGCTCGCGCACAATATCGACGGACTGAAGATCTTCGAGGAAGGCTCGTACAAAGCGAAGCCGGTCGACGTCTGGGGCGTGACGGACGAAGAGGTGTTCCTCACGGCGAGCGACGAGCTCTCGAAACAGCGCAAGCCATTCTTCGCGCTGATCCTGACCTCCGGCAATCACCGCCCCTACACCGTGCCGAAGGAGACGCACGGCTACGCGCGCGAGATCCTGTCGAACGAAGACCTGCGCGCGAACGGCTTCGAGTCGAACGACGAGTACAACTCCTTCCGCTACCTCGACCACGCCGTCGGCCTCTTTTTCGAGAAGGCCGAGAAGGAGCCGTGGTTCAAGAACACCGTCTTTGTTCTCTACGGCGACCACGGCACGCGCACCGGCGCGCCCGGCGAAGCGCTCACGCTCGGCGACCTCTCGCTCATCGTCTACCACGTGCCGATGATCATCTACGCGCCCGGCTTCAACGTGCCGCCGCGCAGGATCGACATCGCCGCGAGCCACATGGACCTGATGCCGACGATCGCGAGCTTTTGCGGAGTGCCGTACCGCAATCAGACGCTGGGCATCGATCTCTTCGATCCGAATTCCGCCGGACACTCGGCAGCGTTCGTTTTTACAACGTTTCGCCAGCCGCCCACCCTCGGCCTGGTCGAAGGCGCGCGCTACACGATCGTAAAATCGGGGACGAGCAACACCCTTCCGGAAGCGTTTTATGAGTTTTCTCGTTGGCTGATGCTGCACAATAAACCGTAATCGCAAACGACAGCGGCGGCATGGCCGCCGCACTCCACAATGCCTGAAACTGCCATCGCCGTAGGACTTCTCCTGCCGGACACATCGCGTACCGTCGCCGACGAGCACCTCGACGAGCTCGAGAAACTGATCGAGACGGCCGGCGGCAACGTCGTCGCCAAAATGCTGGCCCGCCGCCCCGCGCCCGATCCCGCCACCTTCGTCGGCAAGGGGAAGGCGGAAGAGATCAAGGTCATCGCCGAGAATCACGGCGCGCAGCTCGTGGTCTTCGACGACGACTTGAGCCCCGCGCAGGTGCGCAACCTCGAGAAGATCACGGGCGTCAAGGTCATCGACCGCAGCGGCCTCATTCTCGACATCTTCGCCGGCCGCGCGCGCAGCCGCGAGGCGCGCACGCAGGTGGAGCTGGCGCAGCTCGAGTACACGCTGCCGCGCCTCACCCGCGCCTGGACGCACCTGGAGCGGCAGGCCGGCGGCATCGGCACGCGCGGCGTCGGCGAGACGCAGATCGAGCTCGACCGCCGCATCATCCGCAACCGCATCGCCCACCTCAAAGAAGAGCTGCGCAAGATCGAGCGGACGCGCGTCACGCAGCGCAAGGCGCGCAGCAGCGCCTTCACCGTCGCGCTGGTCGGCTACACGAATGCCGGGAAGTCGACGCTCTTCAACCAGCTCACGCGCGGCGGCGCCGAGGCGGTCGACAAGCTGTTCGCCACGCTCGATGCGAAGTCGCAGCGCGCCGCGTTCGAGATGCCGCGCGAGACCGTCGTCATCGACACCGTCGGCTTCATCCGCAAGCTGCCGCACAACCTCGTGGCCTCGTTCCGCTCGACGATGGAGGAGGCGGTCGCCGCCGACCTCGTGCTGCACGTCATCGATGTGAGCCATCCACAGTACGAAGAGCAGCGCACCGTCGCCGAGGAAGTGTTGAAAGAGCTCGGCGTGCCGGCGGAGCGGGTCATGGAGGTCTACAACAAAGTCGACCGCGCCGAGACCATGATCCGCCGCAAGGGCGCCGTCGGCGTGTCCGCGCTGACGGGGCGGAACATCGACAAGCTGGTCGATGCCATCCGGCAGCGCGAGCTCGAAGGCGGCGAGGTCGTGCAGCTCGAGATCCCGCACTCCGAGCCGAAGCTCCTGGCGGAGCTGCACGAGACCGCGGTGGTGTACGCGCAGACGGCATCCGACGACATCACGGCCGTCACGGCGTGGCTGCCGTTCGAGGTCCTGCCGCGATTCACCGAGTACCGGCGGCCCGACGTGGCCGCCGCCGCGCGCGCGACGCTCAGGTGATCGTGCGCAAGCGGTCGTTGATGACGCGCGTCCGCCCGCCGGCGTTGATGCGCAGCTCGAGACCCGGCTTGCCGTCCAGATCGGACGCGCCGAGGTACGTCCATGCCGCGCCGGCCGTGTAGGTGAAGCTCGATCCGTCGGCATCGTGGTAGATGTCGATGGCGCTTCCCACGTTGAACACGAGATCGTTGCCGGGCCGCCCATCGGTGTCGACGGCGTCGACCAGCGTCCACCCTTTCGTGCTGACGAGGTGGCTCGTCACGGTGCCGCCGGCGTCGTGAATGATGCGAACGGCCGATCCGATGTTGAGAATCAGCTCCGCGCCCGCCTTGCCGTCGAGATCGGCGGCGCGCATGAACTTCCACGAGCTGCCGCCGTCGTAGTCCCTCGACGCGCCCGTGCCGGCGTGAACGATCCGGATTTTGGAGCCGAGATTCAGCACCAACTCCGCGCCCGGCAGTCCGTCGAGCTCCGCCGAGGTGACCAACGCCCACGCCGGCCCGAGAGCCGGAAAATCGACGACGCTGTTGCTGCCGTCGCGGATCACGCGGAGCGTCGATCCGAGATTCACCGCCAGCTCGGCGCCCGGCTTCCCGTCGAGCTCCGCGATCGTGACGACCGTCCAGACCGGGCCGAGATTCGCAGTATCGCTCGAGGTGCCGGCCGCGTCGTGAATGATGCGGATCGTCGAGCCGAGGTTCAGCACGAGCTCCGCGCCGGCTTTGCCGTCGGTATCCACCGTGGCGATCAGCTTCCACGCCGCCGCCGCGTTGTAGTCCTGCATCTTGCCGGTCGCGTCGCGGATCACGCGGATCTTCGCGCCGAGATTGAGCACGAGCTCCAGGCCGGGTCGGCCGTCGAGATCGGCCGCGCCCGCGAAGGCCCACCCGGCGCCGGCGGCGTACGTGTTCGACGTTCCGTTCGCGCGCTGCACGCGGATCGTGGCGCCCTCGTTGAAGACCTTCTCGGCCGCACCGTCGCCGTTCGTGTCCCAACTGCCCATCAGGATGCTGCCGGCAGCCATGGCATCCGAGGCGAGGAGAAAGAGGGTCAGGAGCCGGAGAAACCGCATCGAAACTCCTGTCGTTTCGTACAGATGACGTCGCGCGCGGCCCAAACGTGATAGGAATCAGGAAGCGATGAAAATCCGTCCAGCCGAGGCGAAGGACCGCCCGCGCATCCGCGAGATCCTCGTTGCCACGGCGCGATTCACGGACGACGAGATCCGCGCCGCGGTCGAGCTCGTCGACCACTACCTCGACCATCCCGCCCGCTCCGAATACCTCACCTTCGTTCTCGAGTCGCCCGAGAGCGGCCCCAGCCGCCAGGTGCAGGGCTACGTCACTTACGGCGCTACGCCGAAGACCGAGGGCGTGTTCGATCTCTACTGGATCGCCGTCGACCCGCGGCACCAGGGGCAGGGCTTCGGACAGCTTCTTCTACGCTTCGTAGAGAACGAAGTGCGCCGGCACCGAGGCAGAATGTTGCTCATCGAGACCTCGTCGAAGGAAAGTTATTCGTCGACGTTGCGCTTTTACCAACGCAGCGGTTACGACGAGATCTCGCGAATTAAAGACTTCTACCGCATCGAGTGCGACAAAATCGTCTTCTGTAAGAAATTCGCATGAGCCCGAACCTGACCCTTTACGCCGCACTCGGCCTCTACGCCGCCGGCACGCTGATGGCCTTGGCGTCGCTGTTCGGGCGGCGTTTGCAGACGCCGGCGCTGGTGCTGATGCTGGCCGGGTTCGTCAGCCACACGGTCTGGATCGGGACGATTTGCGTGCGCACGCACCACCCGCCGCTCACGAACCTGCCGGAGATCGCGGCGTTCCTGTCGTGGACGGTGTTCGTCGTGGAGCTGGTGCTGCTGTTCAAGTACCGCGTGCACGCGGCGTCGTTCTTCGTCTACCCGCTCGTGCTGATGCTCCTGACCGTCTCGGCCGTCGTGCACGAGCCGTTCGCGCTGGCCGGCCCGACGGCGCAGTCGAAGCTCTTCACGACGCACATCCTCCTCTCGACGGTCGGCGTGGCCGCACTGCTCATCGGCGTCGCGTTCAATGCGCTGGCCTGGATGCAAGACCGGTCGCTCAAGTCGAAGCACCGCGGGCGGACGTGGGAGTGGATCCCGAGCCTCAACGTCTGCAAGACGCTGAGTTACCGGGCGCTGGCCGTCGGCTTCAGCATCTACACGCTCGGGATTCTGACGGGGATTCTCTGGTCCTACCGCACGACTTCGGAGCTGCTCGACCTGCGCGTCAAGCAGGTCGGCGCGATCGTGGCGTGGGTGCTCTTCGCAACGCTCCTGCAGTCGTACGTCAGCGGCGCGTATCGCGCGCGGAGGGCCATGGTGATCTCGGCCTGCGCGCTCGTGGCGGTGCTCGTGGCCATTTTGGGGATCCGGCATGTCTGAGCAGAACGCTCGCACTCTGCCAACGCTCGGGAGAACGACCGGGAGGCCTCCGGCGGGCGGGCACGGCCCGCAGCGTTTGTTGGCGCGCAAATCATGTTTCCTGCGAAACCCGTACGTTCGGCCGGAGGCAACCAGCGCTGCGGGCCGCGCCCGCCCGCCGGAGGCCCTTCGTCGTCCCCTGCGTTGGCAGAGTGCGAGCGTTCTGCACGGGAGGGCGACATGGCCCTGATCGCCATCGGCCTCAACCACCGCACTGCCCCCGTGGACGTGCGCGAGCGGCTCAGCGTGGCCGAGTCGAAGCTGCCGGAGTTGATCGCGAGCCTCACGGCCATGAGCGGCGTCGACGGCGGCGCCATCGTCTCGACCTGCAACCGCGTCGAGACCTACGTCTCCGCCTCGAGCGAAGACATCATCGAAGCGGTCGTCGACTGGCTCGCCGAGCGCGCCGGCGCCGACCGGGCCGAGATCGAGAAGCACCTCTACATCCTTCGCCACGGCGACGTGGTCAAGCACCTCTTCCGCGTGGCCGCGGGGCTCGACTCGATGATTGTCGGCGAGCCGCAGATCCACGGCCAGGTGCGCGCGGCGTTCCTGGAGTCGCAGCGCTGCGGCGCGCTCGACGCACTGCTGATGCACGTCTTCGAGCAGACCATGCGCGTGGCCAAGAAGATCCGCACCGACACCGGCATCGGCGAGCACGCCGTCTCCGTGCCGTACGCCGCGGTGGAGCTGGCGAAGAAGATCTTCGGCGAGCTCGACGGCCTGCAGGCGCTGCTCCTCGGCGCGGGCGACATCGGCGAGCTAACGGCGGAGCACCTCGCGGGCTCGGGTGTGCGCCAGATCTTCGTGGCCAACCGCGCCTACGAGCGCGGCGTGCAGCTCGCCGAGCGCTTCGGCGGCGCGGCCATCCAGTTCAGCGCTGTCGAGCCGTACCTGGCCACGTGCGACATCGTCATCGCCTCGACCGCAGCGCCGCACTTCGTCATCGAGCGCGGCCAGGTCGCGCGCGCGCTGGAGTCGCGGAAGATGAAGAACCTCTTCCTCATCGACCTGAGCGTGCCGCGCAACATCGACCCGGCCATCGCCAAGGTCGAGGGCGCCTATCTCTACAACATCGACGACCTCCAGCTCGTGGCCGAGTCGAACCGCGAGCTGCGCATGAAGAAGGCCCAGCAGGCGGAGGAGATCGTGGCGCGCGAGGTGGAGTCGTTCCGCCGCCGCATCGCCGCCATGGACGCGGTGCCGACGATCGTCGAGCTGCAGCAGCGCCTCGAGGAGATCCGCGCCACGGAGCTGGAACGGTGCCTCCGCCGCGTCGGCCCGATCACCGCCGAGCAGCGCGAGGCCATCGAGATGATGACCACGCAGATGGTCAACAAGATCCTCCACTACCCGATCCTCCAGCTCAAGGAAGCCGACGAGCCGCAGGAGCAGCGCGAGTCGCTCCGCAAGACGATTCGAAAGATCTTCGGGCTGCGATGAGCGAGACAATCCGCATCGGCACGCGCGGCAGCCAACTCGCGCTCTGGCAAGCCAACGAAGTGTCGAACCGGCTCAGCGAAATCGGCTACCGGCCGGAGATCGCGGTCATCAAGACGACGGGCGACAAGCGCACCGACGTGCCGCTGTCGTCGGTCGGCGGCAAGGGCCTCTTCATCAAGGAGCTCGAGGAGGCGCTGGCGCGGCGCGAGATCGATGTGGCCGTGCACTCGCTCAAGGACGTGCCGTCGCTCGTCCCCGAGCCGTTCGTGCTGGCCGGCTTCCTCGAGCGCGCCGACGCCCGCGACGCCTGGGTGCAGCTCGACGGCACGCGCATCGAGGAGCTGGCTGCAGGCGCGGTCGTCGGCACGAGCGCGCCGCGGCGGCGCGCGCAACTGCGGCTGCTCTTTCCGTCGCTCACGCTCGAGGAGATGCGCGGCAACGTCGACACGCGCATCAATAAACTGCGCGCCGGCTTGTACGACGGCGCGGTGCTGGCGTCGGCCGGACTCATTCGACTCGGCCGTTCCAGCGAGATCACCGCGCAGTTCGACGTCGACCAGATGGTGCCGGCCGCGGGGCAGGGCATCGTCACGATCGAGTGCAACAAAGACGACGATCGCGCGCGCCAGGCCGCCGCGGCGATCAACCACCATCCCAGCGAGGCCGCGGCGCGCGCCGAGCGCGGCGTGCTGCAGAAGTTCGGCGAGGCGCTCGACTGCTACTCCGCCGTGGCCGTGCATGCGACGTGGGCCCGTGTCATTCCGCGTCGCGAAGACGGCGAGGAGTCCCGTGCACACGACGACGGCGATGCTCCGTCGGCAGGAGATCCTTCGCCGTCTTCGCGGCTCGGGATGACACGTCTCAAGATCCGCGCGTTCTTCGGCGAGCTCGAAGGCGAGCGCCATTTGCACGTCACGCGCGAAGGCGACGAGGCCGACGCCGTCGTGCAGCAAGTCTTCGACGAGCTCGTCGACCGCGGAGCCATGGAGCTGCTCAAGTGAAGAGCGGAAAAGTCTTTCTCACCGGCGCCGGCCCGGGCGATCCGGGGCTCCTGACGACGCTCGCCGCGCAGTTGATCGCGACGGCCGATCTCATCGCCACCGACGCGCTGGTCTCGCGCGAGATCGTGGCGCTCTTTCCGAAAACGGCGCAGGTCGTCTACGTCGGCAAACGCGCCAGCGCGCACACGCTGCCGCAGGACCAGATCAATCAGCTCCTCATCGACGAGGCGAAGAAGGGGAAGCGCGTCGTGCGGCTCAAGGGCGGCGATCCGTTCGTCTTCGGCCGCGGCGGGGAGGAGGCGGAGGAGCTCGCCGCCGCCGGCGTGGAGTTCGAGATCGTCCCCGGCATCTCCTCGGCGATCGCCGGCCCCGCCTACGCCGGCATTCCGGTCACGCACCGCGCCCACGCCACGTCGGTGACGCTCGTGACCGGCCACGAATCGGAAGAGTCGACGGGAATCCAATGGGCCGCGCTCGCGCAGCTCAACGGCACGATCGTCTTCATGATGGGTCTCGCCAATCTGCCGCTCATCGCGCGCAAGCTGCGCGAGCACGGCGTTCCCGGCACGCGCCGCGCCGCGGTGATCTCGCACGCTACGCGTCCCGAGCAGCGCACCGTGGCCGGCACGCTCGACGACATCGAGTCGCGCGCGGCGGAGGCGAAGATCGAGCCGCCGGCGCTCATCGTGGTGGGCGAGGTCGTGCAGCTCCACGACACGATCGATTGGTTCGAGTCGAAGCCGCTCTTCGGCCGCCGCGTCGTCGTCACGCGCGCCCGCGAGCAAGCCTCGGATCTGAAGCGCCTCTTCGAGGAGAGCGGCGCGCAGGTCGTGCAGTTTCCGACGATCGAGATCGTGCCGCCGGAGTCGTGGGATTCGCTCGACCGCGCCGTCGACGAGGCGTGGGACTGGCTGATCTTCACCTCGACGAACGGCGTGGGCGCCTTCTTCGAGCGCCTCTTCGCCCGCGGCAAAGACGTGCGGGCGATTGCGCCGAAGATCGCCGCCGTCGGCGAGGCTACGGCCGCGTCGCTGCGCGCGCGCGGCATCGCGCCCGACGTCGTTCCCGACAAGTTCCTGTCCTCCGCCCTGATTCCGTTGCTGCCCGAGAATCCCGGCCGCACGGCGATCGTCCGCGCGCAGGAAGGGCGCGACGATCTCCTCGACGCGCTGCGCGGGCGCGGCGCCGAGGTGCATCTGGCGGTGGCGTACCGCAACGTTCCAGTCGTGCACGACAAGGACGAGCTTCACGACATCGACGTCGTCACGTTCACCAGCGCCTCGACCGTCGACAACTTCTTCGCCAGCGGCGGCAACGCCAACGGCGCGCTCGTGGCCTCGATCGGCCCGATCACCAGCGAGGCGATCCGGAAGCACGGGCGCGCCGTCGACGTCGAGGCGCCGGCGGCGACGATTCAGGCGCTGCACGACGCGGTGGTGGCGCGGCTGCGCTAGCGCCTCGTCAGCCGCAGTACGGCGGGCACTCGCCAGAGGTTGCGCAGCAGCAACAGACCGCGCAGTGAATGTGCTGATGCTCGCACGTAAATCGTCACCGTTGTAGTGCGACTCGCACTCGCTCCGTCCCGGTCTCGTTCCAGGTGCCGAACGCGAAGGCAAAACCGGCGCGCCCGTTCAACTTCGCCAAGGACGGCCGGCGACGCATGGACACATCAGCGGCGCGGCCGCCTGCGCGGTTGGCGGTGTGGCATGCCATACGAATGCCAGTCAGGCTTGGACGCCGCCGCCCTCAGCTACACTCCGCGCGTGCCGCGCGTCCTCAAAGCCTCGCTCTGGCTGGCCGCCTTCTTTTTCGCCTGCGGTATTTTCCTCGGCACGACGCAACTGCTTCGGGCCGTGCCGCCGACGCCGCACGTGGCCGTGGGGCGGGTGACGGTCGAGAACGCGTCGAAGCTGCGCGAGTACCTCACGGCGCTCCTCTTTTTCGTCCTCGTCCCGCCGCTGACGATCGGCCTCTATCGGCTCGGCTCCCGGCAGCTCGAGCGGTTTCCCGGCACCCTTCCCTCGGCACTCTTCGTCGCGCCATTTTTCCTCGCGCCGTTCCTTTATCTGACGACGTTCAAGTGGGGCTGGCCGCTCATCATCCCGCTCGCGGCGTCGCAGCTCGGCCCGCGCGCGCTGCTGCTCTTCCGGCGCACGCGCTGGCTGCGACAGCTCCTGGCGATGAAAGCGTTCAACGCCCTCATCGCCGCCGAGGCGCTGGCGTGGATCCTCTTCTTCTACATCGGCACGTGGCACCGCATCGCCCACATCGCCACGCTCTTTCTCGAGATCGTCTTCGTCGGCTTCTTCATCGCCCTCTTCTGGTGCGCCTTCGCCCTGATCGCGCGGATCGCCTCGTTCACCGGCGGCATCGACATCGAGGTCGCGTTCCAGAGAGTCGCCGCCGGCGCGCTGCCGCTGATCATCCTGCCGGCGCTCGGCCTTCGCTTCGTCCCGGCGCACATCGCCATCTCCACGGTCATGGCCGTGACGTTCGCGACGATCGCGATGGTTCTGCAAGGCAAGGAGCCGGTCGATGCGAGGCGCGTCCGCAACGTCACCGCGTACGTCATCTTCCCGCTCCTCCTCTATTGCGTCAGCTACGCCTCGACCGCGGCGCTCTCGCAGTGGATCGACCTCTTCCACCGCGGCGAGTCGCTCGGCCCAGCCTTCGACTACCTCCGCGGCAAAGTCCCGTACCGCGACGTCTTCGTCCTGCACGGCCTGCTCGAGGACGGCCAGCTCGACGCCTGGCTCTTCCAGCTCTTCGGCCGCAATGCCGGCATCGCCCTGGCGCGGCCCGTGATCCTAGGCTCGTTCGCCGTGCCGGCGCTCTGGTACGTCGGCATGGCCATCTTCGACTCGATCCCGCTCGCGGCGCTGGTGATGCTCCTCGGGGCCGTGACAACGGTCGACAACGAGCGCGAGTTGTGGGAGATCCTCGTCCTGGCGCTGCTCCTCGGCGCGCTGCGGCGGAAATCGAAAATGCTCTATGTCCTCAGCGGCGTCGCCGCCGGCGTCACGCTCTTCTTCAGCTTCGACATCGGCCTCTACTCGATCGCCGGCGGCTTGATCGTTTGTGGAGTGCGGTGGCCACGCCACCGCTCTGACAGCGGCGGCATGGCCGCCGCACTCCAGATCTTCGGCATCGCGATCGGCACCGCACCGTTCATCGCATATCTGGCGAGCAAAGGTGCCGTTAAAGCCTTCTTCGAAACCTCCTTCGTCACGATCCCGCGAATCATCGACGCCGTCTGGTCGCTCCCCTTTCCCGACCTCACCTCCACGTTCCGCAGCAAGAATCTCAACCTCCACACACTCTCCGACTTTTTCCTCTACGAGCACTTCCGCTACATCCTCAATCCGCTCGTCATCTGCCTGGCCATTCTGGTGCTGCTGTGGCGGCGCAAGCGGTGGGAGTGGATCGACACCGCCCTCTTCGCGCTCACGATCTTCGCCGTCCTCACCCAGCGCAGCGCGTTGGGCCGCGCCGACTTCCCGCATCAATACTTCTCCGCGTTTCTCATCGGCCCGATGATCCTCATCCTCCTCGTGCTTCTCGCGCGGGCGGGGCAGTGGTCGGTGGCGCTGCTCGTGCCGCTGCTCGCCGTCGTGCTGTGGGTGCCGGACATCGCCAACGGCCGCATCGACGACACCTGCCACTACCAGGGCCGCGTCAGCGGCACCATTCGCGACCCGAAGGCGGAGGAGGTGCGCAACCGCATCGACGCCGTGCGCTACTGGGTCTGGCAGCACAGCAAGCCGAATCAGCCGATCTTCGACTTCTCGAACCAGCCGGCGCTCTACTTCTTCTGCGAGCGGCCGAATCCGACGCGCTTCTACCAGGTGCCGATCCTCTCGCCGCCGGCGCTGCAGCGCGAGACGATTCTGGCGCTCGAGCGCGCGAAGCCGCCCGTCGTCATCCGGCGCTCGCCGCAGGAGTTCGACGTCTTCGACGGCATCGACAACGCCATCCGCGCGCAGGCCGTGGCCGCGTATCTCGACGACTTCTACGTCTTCGCCCACACCACGCGCGGCGTCGAGGTGTGGGTGCGCAAGGCGCCGGCGCCGCAGCTCAATCTCGCCGGTTACATGCGCCGCTACCGCATCCCCACGCTCGAGGAGCTCGGCACGATCGGCGGGCGCTCGCGCGTCGTCTTCCCGACCGTCGGCACCGTGCCGGGCGTCGGCGGTGCGTACTGGCGCTCCGATTTGATGCTGCACAACCCGTGGAAGGAGACGATCTCGCTCGACCTCCGTTACGTCGCCGGCGACGTCCGCGCGCACCGCAACGTCATCCTAGGCGCCGGGCAGAGCATCGTCTGGCCCGACGTCGTACGCACGTTCTTCGGCGCGCCGGAGAGCCGCGGGGTGCTGTGGATCGAGTACCGCGGCACGAACGCGCCCGTCGCGCGGGTGAAGACGTCCGATGTCGCGCACGAGGCGAAGGCGACGATCGACGCGCCGCTGACGCTCGCCGGCTCCGCGACGGCCGGGACGCCGAGCGACGACCTGACGATTTTCGGCCTCCCCTCGACGAAGGACCGGCGGATCAACATCGGCATCGTGAACGTCGGCGCGATTCCGGCCACGTTCCGCATCACGGCGCGCTCGCGCACCGGGCAGCCGATCGGCAGGCCGATCGAGGAAGGGCTGGCCGAGGACGAGTCGTACACGCTGACCGACCTCGAGTCGCAGTTGCGCGCGCGGCTCGATGAGACGACGAGCGTGCACGTCGGCGTCGTGGCCGGGACGTGCATCGCCTACGCGACGGTCGTCGACATCAACGGCGACACGCAGTTCATCGCCGCGCTGCCGTCGCAGCAGCCATGATCGAGCTCGCGTTGCCCTGGGGCGATCGCGCCATCGCCATCCGCGACGTCGACGATCCGGAATCGTGGCTGCGCGGAGACGAGCTCGCGGTCGCGCGCGCCTTCCCGCGCGAGAAGCGCAGACAGGAGTGGATGCTCGCCCGCGCCGCTGCGAAAGTGCTCGCGCGCCGCCGCGGCCTCGGCGACATCGCCGTCGAGCGCCCGCTCGTGTCGGTCTCGCACTCAGGCCCGTGGGCCGCGGCGGCGATCGACACGATGCCGGTCGGCATCGACATCGAAGTCGTGCGCGACGTCAGCGAGCGCGCCGCGCGGCACTTCCTTACCGAGGAGCAGATCGCGCAGATGGAGTCATGCACGATTCCGCATCGCCTGCTGCACTTCTGGTGCGCAAAGGAGGCGGCATGGAAGCGGCTGTGCGGCTCGATTCCGTTTCTGAAAGGCGTCCCGCTGACGCTTCTGGAGTGCGGCGGCCATGCCGCCGCTTTCGATTCCGTGGAGACGATCGAGCTCGGCGGCGTCGTCGTCGCCCTCACGCGCCCCACTTCTTGAGCAGCGCCCGCGCGTCGTCCACCGCCGCGGCGTTCTCCACCTCGAACTCCGGCGGGTTCGGCGCGGCGATGGTCTCCTTCAGCATCTGCACCGCCTGCGGCCCAGTGTGGCTGTCGTTGCTCACCATCGCCTCCGCCAGGAACACCTTCGTGATCTTGTTCGTCGGGTCGACTTTCAGCGACTCGTTGAGAAACCGCACCGCCTCCTTCGACGACGCCCAGCCGGTGAGGAAGGGGATGCGCGGCGTCTGATCGTGCAGGCGGCCCAGGACGCGCTGGGGAGAGCCGCCGTCCATCCGCGGATCGACGAGCATCGCGATCGTCGCCTCCCGTTTGATGCGGTCGGCGGCGCCCTCGCGCGCGGCGGCCATCTTGCCGTAGGCAAGCGCCCACTCGCCCCAGTTGATCGCGTCCCAGAGGAACGTTTCGCCGGCGCCGGGGATGGTGCGCGCGACGTCGGCGACGCGCTTCTCCGTCGCCTTCGCCACCGAGGTCACGCCTTTCGCTTTCAGCAGATTGTCGACAACGGCGAGCGCGCCTTCGCCGGCCTTCTTCGCGTCACCGTAAATTTTCTTCTTCTCGTCGTTCGACGCGGCGACGTACGCGCCCTTGAAGCGGTACGCGCGCAGCAGCTTCCAGCGCGCCTCGACGTCGTTCGGGCTCGCGGCGACGGCGCGCTGGTACGCGGCGATGGCGGCATCGATCTGCGCCGCCTTGGCCCTCCCGCCCACGTGCCCCTCGGCGCGCGCATTCCAATGCTGGTCGCCCTCCGCAACCTGCGCCAGCGCGGCGACGGGCATCGTGAGAGCGAGGAGCGCGATGAAGATGTTTCGCATACGTGCGATTTTATGGCACACCGCTTGAACCGGCTTCAGCCATGCGCAGCATTGTTTGTCTCGCCGCCGTCCTCGCACTCGCGGCTTGCCGCGGCGAGAAGATTCCGCGCGACTACCAGAACAACCCGCCGGCGATGACGCACCCGGTGACGAAGTCGTCCGATACGCCGACCGCGCACGGCATGCCCGGCCCGGCGCCGGAGCCGAGCAAGGGCGCCGAGGGGAAGAACGTGAGCCGGCAGCCGACGTCGCCGACCTCGACAACGTACACCCTCGGCGATCAGGCGCCGACGCAGACGACCAGCACCTCCGCGACGGGGACGCAGTTGAAGGTGAAGCCATAATGCGGAGTGCGGCGGCCATGCCGCCGCTGTAACAGCGCCGGCATGGCCGGCGCACTCCACATGCGCCTGCTTTTTTTCGGAACCCCGCAATTCGCCGTGCCGACACTCGAGGCCATCGCGCGCGAGCACGAGGTCGTGCTCGTCGTCGCGCAGCCCGACAAGCCCGCGGGCCGCGGCATGCATCTGCAGGCTCCCGCGGTGGTCGTGCGCGCGCGCGAGCTTGGGCTGCCGGTGGCGCAGCCGCCGAAGATCCGCGACTTCGCGCCGCCCGCGGCCGAGGCGGCGATCGTCGTCGCGTACGGAAAGATCCTGCCGGCGGCGCTGCTCGCCACGATGCCGTTCTACAACGTGCACGCGTCGCTGCTGCCGAAGTACCGCGGCGCGGCGCCGATCCAGCGTTCCATCGAGCACGGCGAAGCGGAAACGGGCGTGACGATCATGCGCATCGACGAGCAGCTCGATCATGGGCCGACGCTGCTGGCTGCGTCGACGGCAATCGACCCCGATGAGCATTCGCCGGGGCTCGGCTCCCGGCTTTCGGCTCTCGGCGCGGATTTGATGCGGCGGGTGCTGCGCGAGCGGCCGGCCGAGGTCGAGCAGGACCACGCGCGGGCCACGCTCGCGCCGAAGATCGACAAGGAGGAGGGACTCGTCGACTGGAGCGCCCCGGCGCGGGCGATCTACGACAAGTTCCGCGCCTTCGATCCATGGCCCGGGATTTTCACGGACACGATGAAGTTGATCGACGTCGCGCCGGCTTCCGGCCAGGGCGCGCCGGAAAGCATCCTCGCCATCGACGACGGCGTCGTCGTCGCTTGCGGCGAGGGCGCGCTGCGCGTGCGCACGATCCAGCGCGCGGGAAAGCCGCGCGTGAACGCCGCCGACGTGGCGCGCGCGGAACGCTGGCGCGTCTTCCCATGAACGAGCGCCAGCGCGCGCTGCACCTCCTCCGCCGCATCGAGCGCGAGCAGGCGTTTGCCGCGCCGCTTCTGGCCCAGGAATCCGGCTTCGTCCGCACGCTCGTCCTCGGCGTGCTGCGCTGGCGCTCGCGTCTCGACTTCGCCGTGTCGGCACACGCGAAACGAAAAATCGACGATCAAGTCCTCGATGTCCTCCGCCTCGGCGCGTACCAACTGCTCTTCATGGACATCGCCAAGTACGCCGCCGTCGCGGAGACAGTGGAGCTCGCGCCAAAGCATGCGCGCGGCTTCGTCAACGCGATGCTGCGGCGCGTGACGGACGTCGAGCCCAAAGATCTCGCCACCCGCACCGCCCACCCCCCCTGGCTGATCGCGCGCTGGGTGCGCCACTACGGCGAGGAGCGCGCCGCGCGCATCGCCGCCGCGAATCAGGAGCTGTCGTATCCGGACGTGATCGCGAACGAGCCGCCGCCCGAGGCCACGCCGTCCGAGCTCGTCCCCGGCATGTGGAAGCTGCATGGATCCTCCGCCGACGTCGAAGGCATCGTTCTCGACGAAGGAAGCGCGGTCATCGGCGACCTCGCCGCGGCGACGTCAAACGACATTCTCGACCTCGCCGCCGCGCCGGGCGGGAAGAGCATCGTCGCGGCGCTGCGCGGGGCGCATGTGGTGAGCAACGATGTCTCGATTGGACGGCTGCTCGGCGGGCGCATGCTATGCGCCCCTACCGGTAGGGGCGCACGGCGTGCGCCCCTCGTTGTCTCCGACGCGCGGCAACCGCCGTTCCGAAGAACGTTCGACACCGTCCTCCTCGATGCGCCGTGCAGTGCCACCGGCACGATCCGCAAGAATCCGGAGCTGAAGTGGCGTCTGCGCGAGGAGGACCTGCCGTCGTTCGCGAAACTGCAGCGCGAGATGCTGGAAAGCGCCGTGCGCCTCGCAAAACGCTACGTCGTCTACTCCACCTGCTCTCTCGAGCCCGAAGAAAACGACGAAGTCGTGAACGGATTCGAACGGGAAGACGCGGCGGGCTTCGTCAACGATAACGTCCGCCGCTGGGTCGAAGACGGCGTGCTCCGCCTCACGCCCGAGTCGGGCGCGGACGGCTTCACCGCGTTTGTGCTAAGAATTCCGCCCCATGCCGCGTGACATCCCTGTTGGCAACGGCTCGTTGCTCGTTGCCTTCGATGCCAAGTACCGCCTCGCCGACATCTACTTCCCCCATGTCGGCCACGAGAACCACAGCGGCGCGCGCTTCCGCTTCGGCATCTTCGCCGACGGCGTTTGCAGTTGGATCGAGGACGACCGCTGGCAGCGCACGCTCGGGTACCTGCGCGACACGATCGTCAGCGACGTGGTGGCCGAGAACGCCGAGCTGGGCCTGCGCCTGCGCTGCCACGACGCCGTCGATGCCGACGCCAACGTCTACGTCCGCAAAATCGTGGTGCGCAACACGCGCGACGACGCCCGCACGGTGAAGTTCTTCTTCCACCACGACTTCAACCTCTACGGCAACCCGAACGGCGACACGGCCATGTTCGATCCCGACTCGGCGAGCGTCATCCACTACAAGATGAAGCGCTACTTCCTCGTCAGCGCCGGCACGGATGCGCGCAGCGGCATCGACGAGTACGCATGCGGGCGGAGCGGCATCGGCGGCGAGGAGGGGACGTGGCGCGACGCCGAGGATGGCGCGCTGTCGATGAATGCCATTCAGCAGGGGTCGGTCGACTCGACGATCGCCATCAGCGTCGACATCGAAGCGCACGGCAGCGCCACCGTCTACTACTGGATCTGCGCCGGCGCGCGCTACGGCGAAGTGCGCGAGCTCGACCGCTACGTGCGCGAGGAGACGCCGGCGCGCATCATCGCCCGCACCGCGTCGCTTTGGTACACGTGGGTCAACAAGAACGGCGAGGATCTCTCCGACCTGCCCGAGGAGATCGGCGATCTCTACCGGCGCTCGCTCCTGGTCGTGCAGACGCAGTGCGACCACGAGGGCGGCATCACCGCCGCGAACGACTCCGACATCGAGTGGAGCCACAACGATCACTACTCGTACGTCTGGCCGCGCGACGGCGCCTTCGTCGCCGACGCCATGGACCGCGCCGGCTTCCACGCCCTGGCGCGGCGCTTCCTACAGTTCGCGCACGACTCGATCTCCAGCGAAGGCTACTTCCTGCACAAGTACGCGCCCGACGGCTCGGTGGCGTCGGCGTGGAACCCGTGGGTACGCCGCGGCAAGAAACAACTCCCCATTCAGGAAGACGAGACCGCGCTGATCCTCTGGCTCGTGGCGCGGCACTACGAGCGGACGCGCGACCTCGAGTTCGTCCGGGCCGTCTACCGGCGCCTGGTCGTGCAGCCGGCGGAGTTCATGATCGACTTCCGCGATCCGCTCACGCATCTGCCGCAGCCGTCGTTCGACATCTGGGAGGAGCGGCAGGGCGTCTTCACCTTCACCTGCGCCGCGGTCTCCGCGGGGTTGCGCGCCGCCTCGGAGCTCGCCAACCTGTTCAACGAGCAGGAGCGGCGCAACCGCTACGCGCGCGCGGCGGCCGAGGTGCGCGATGCCATCGTGCGGCATCTGTGGCTCGAACAGGAGGGGCGCTTCGCGCGCGGCCTGGCGCTGCGCGACGACGACACGCTCGAGCTCGACGCCACGATCGACGCCTCGGCGTTCGGTACGTTCTACCTCGACGTCTTTCCGGCGGAGAGCGCCATGGTGGAGGGCACGATGCGCGCCGTGCGCGAGGCGCTGTGGATCTCGACGGAGACCGGCGGCGTGGCCCGTTACGAGCGCGACCGCTACCAGCGCACGAGCAACGATGACGAGAGCATCGCCGGGAACCCGTGGCTGATCTGCACGCTCTGGCTGGCCGAGCACGCCGTGGCGCGGGCGACGTCCGTGGCGGAGCTGCAATCGGCGCTCGACCTGGTGCGCTGGGCGCGCTCGAAGGCGCGGCCGTCGCTGGTGTTGCCCGAGCAGATCGATCCGTCGACGGGCGCGCCGCTCTCCGTCGCGCCGTTCACGTGGAGTCACGCGCAGGTGATCTCGGTCGTGCGCGGCTACCTCGACGCGCTTCGTTTTCTGCGCCGCGAATCGCGCGACAACGCCGCGCGCGGCGAGGAAAAAATCGCGCGCGATCATCCCGTTGACAAACCGAAATGGTTTCCATAGATTGTCGAAACCGGCTTAAAACAAGGGGTTTCGCACAGGAGGAAGGCGTATATGGCAGGAAAAGGTGACGTCATCAACGAGATCGCCGACCAGGCTGGGATCTCGAAGAAGGAAGCGGCCGCAGCGTTCGACGCATTCGTCAGCTACATCTCCGGCTCGTGCCAGCGAGGCGAGCGCTGCTCGATCCCAGGGCTCGGCAGCTTCTCCGTCTCGCAGCGCAAGGCGCGCGAGGGCCGCAACCCCCGCACGAACGAAAAGATCACCATCCCGGCATCGAAGAACGTCCGCTTCAAGGCCGGCAAGGACCTCAAGGACGCCGTAAACGTTTCCGGTAAGCGGGGGTCGAAGAAGAAGTAGCCCGTCACCTGCCAGAAGCCTGCGATGAACGAGCGCTCCGGGAAGCCGGAGCGTTTTTCGTTTAAGTTGTTAGGTTCGCAGGTTGTTACGTTCTTCACCGATCGAAGAGCGCACGCTTCCGATCGAAGAACGAACGCTTCAATCGGAATCGTGCGCTCTTCGATTTTAATCGTACGCTCTTCGATCTTTATCGCGCGCTCTTCGATCTTTATCGCGCGCTCTTCGATCGGAATCGCGCGCTCTTCGATCGGAATGGCGCACTCTTCGATCGGAATCGTGCGTTCTTCGGTTGCAAGCGTGCGTTCTTCGAAAACAACCTAAGAACTCAACAACTTAACAACCGGATCACCTCAAACCCACGCCCGCGGTACGAACAACGTCTCATACAACTTGATCGCGTACCGATCCGTCATCCCGGCCACGAAGTCGATGGCCAGCCGCTCGGTCGTCTCTTCGCTGTTCACCGGCAGGTACTCCTCGGGGTGGGCGACGACGTACTCGAAGAGCGCGGTGACGATGCGCTTCGCTTTTTCCAATTCGTCGCGCACGGCGGGGATGAGGTACATGTGCTCGAACATGTAGCGGCGTAGCTCTTCGAGCGCCTCCAGCACCTCGGCCGACATGCGGATCGCCTCGTAGCCGCAGGCGAGCGTCTGGGCGACGACGTCGCGCACCATGCGGTCGATGCGCTGGCTGCCGGTGGGGCCGAGCGTGTCGCGGATCGCCTTCGGGATGTCGTCCTCGGTCAAGAGGCCGGCGCGGATGCCGTCGTCGATGTCGTGGTTCACGTAGGCGACGATGTCGGAGATGCGCACGATGTCGCCCTCGAGCGTGAGCGCCCGGGAGCGCGGCCGCGAGCGCAGCAACTCTCCCTTCTCGCCCTTCGAATGTTTGAGGATGCCGTCGCGCACTTCGATCGTGAGGTTGAGGCCGCGGCCGTCGTTCTCCAGCACCTCCACGACGCGCACCGACTGCCGGTAGTGATCGAAGCCGCCGCGCACGAGCTTATTGAGCGCCGCCTCGCCGGCGTGCCCGAACGCGGAGTGCCCGAGGTCGTGGCCGAGACCGATGGCCTCGGTGAGCACTTCGTTGAGGCGCAGCGACTTCGCGATCGTGCGCGCGATCTGCGTCACCTCCAGCACGTGCGTCAGGCGCGTGCGGTAGTGGTCGCCCTCGGGTGCGAGGAACACCTGCGTCTTGTGCTTGAGGCGCCGGAAGGCCTTGCAGTGAATGATGCGGTCGCGGTCGCGCTGGTAGGAGGGGCGGAGGTCGTCCTCCGGCTCGGCGCGGTCGCGGCCGCGCGTGCCGGCGCTCTTCGCGGCGCGCGGGTGAAACGTCTCGGCTTCGATTTGCTCGAGGGTCTCGCGGATCGTCACCGCGGCAATCGTATCAGTGCCGCGCCGCGCGGCGGCGCACGTTCGGCGCCGGCGGGATCACCAGCAGCGTCACGCTCTTCGCCGGCAGCGTGAGCGAGAGCGCGCCGCCGCTGACGGCGACGTCGGCTAGGCGCGCGACGTGAGTGCCGGAGGCGAGCTGCCACCGCTGCGCGTTCGCGGCGGCGTTGAAGTTCGACAACTTGACGGCTGCCGCCGTCGTGCCGCTGAGGACTTTCACGATCATCACCGTGAGCGCGTTGTCGGACGAGCGCTGCGCGGCGAAGACGGCGACATCGTCCGGATTCGGGCCGCCGGCGCCGACCGAGGTGTCGCCGAACGCCGACTTCGCGCCGTCGTAGTTGCGATAGATCTTGATCGCGTCGTACGCCGGCGAGCCGGCAGCGGGCGTCGTCCAGCGCGCGGCGAGGTCGAGGCCCTCGCGGCCGAAGATGCCGAGGACGTCCGCCTGCGCCGTGGCGCCGTTCATGTTCCCCTCGGCGCCCCAGTTGTACTCGGTGATCCCGATCGGCAGTCCCGCCGCCCACTCGCGCATGCGCGGAATCAGCCGCACCGTGTCGCCGATCCACGACTCATCGACGTACTTCGGGTCCCACAGCGAGCGCGTGGAGCGGTTGCGGCGGAGCTGCATGGCCGTGGAGAGGTCGTCGCTGAGCTCGCCGCTTTGCGGGTAATAGTGCACGGTGACGACGTCGAGCAGCCCGCGCAACTGCGAGACGAGCCACGGCACGGACTCCGCGCCGCCGTGCGCCGTGCGGTCGGGAAAGCTCGACCAGTCGTGCGCCGCGGCCCACTGCTGGTCGTAGCCGCTGTAGAAGTACCCGGCCCAGCCCCACTCCTCGGGGCCGCAGATCAGCGCATTCGGGTCGGTGGCGCGGATGCGCTGGGCGTGATCGCGCATCTTCGCCAGCACTTCGTCCATCGTTGCGCCGGCCGGGTGCACGTCGCGGTGCGTGGCGTGCCAGATCGACGGCTCGTTGTCGAGCAGGTACCAGCGCACGCCGCCCCACTGCGTGACGAGATGTTGCACCCAGGCCTGCTGGAAGAGCGCGTCGACCGGCATGTTCGCGTCGTTTGGATCGTTGCCGCCGATCTCGCTGCCGTTCGCGCGCACGCCGTTGCCGGCGTCAGGCATGTATGGGTCGGTGGACTGCTGCGCGCCGTACTTCGCCACGGAGAAGCTCGCCAGCTTGGCGCGGTTCGGACCGAGCTTCGCCGTCCAGCCGATCATGGGGATGGTGATCATCGGCTGCGCGCCGGCCGACTTCGTGTCGCGGATGAACGCGTCGGCGCTCTCGCCGGCGAGCGCGCTGGTCTCGCCGATCGACTCGTAGAACCAGTCGGCGGCGCGGTTGGCGGCGTTGAGCTGCCAGTTGTAGCGCGTCGCGGCGTTGCCGCCGGAGCGGTTCAGCGGGACGTTGAGGTCGGCCAGTTGCGCCGCCGTGGCGAAGGCGACCCCGTAGACGTTCGGATTGATCGGATGGCGATTCGCGGCCGCGTCGACGTTGATGGCGATCTGCGCGAAAAGCGCCGGCGCGAAGAAGAGCGCGGCGAGCACACTCCAGCCCAAGTACGCCGGCCAGTGCGTGTGAGCGTTCGCGCCGTGAAGGATTGGGGCAATCTAGGCTTCCGTCGCTGGAGAAGAGGTGAGCCAGCTCACAAACGGAGCTCCAGGAAGCGCGAGCCCTCGACGGGATTGAAGCGATACGGCGCGATGTCGGTGAAGCCGAGCTCCTCGTACAGCGCCATGGCCGCGCGCATCTGCGGCAGCGTATCGAGGCGCATCCGCTCGTAGCCGCGGCGCCGCGCCTCGGCGATGACGGCCTCCGCCAGCGCGCGGCCGAGGCCGCGGCCGCGGGCGGTGGGGCGGACGTAGAGGCGCTTCATCTCGCAGATGCGCTCGTCAATCCGGCGCAGCGCCACACAGCCGCCGGCGTCGCCGGCGACGAAGATGCACTCGTAAAACTCGCCGAGATGCGCGAGCTCGTCGTCGAAGTTCTGGAATCCGAGGTCGACGCCGAGCGACGCCGCGTACTCGAGGAAGAGCTCGCGGACGACGCCGAGATCGCGCGCGGGAGCGATGGTCATTCGCCGATAATGCGCAGCGCTTCGATGCGACGCAAGCTGATGGAGATCCTCGCGGAGCCCGGCACGGGCGCGCCGCTGCGGCTGGAGGTGACGCGCGGCTCCGGCGACGTCGTCGAGGAAGGCGCGCTCGTCTCCGAGACGAAGCGCTATCCGATCGCCGGCGGCATTCCGCGCTTCGTCGAGCCCGACAACTACGCGGCGTCGTTCGGCCAGCAGTGGAACGCCTTCCGCGAAGTGCAGCTCGACTCGGCGAACGGCGCGTCGTATTCGCGGCGGCGCTTCGACGCCGAGGTTGGGTGGGCGGAGGATGAGCTGCGCGGGAAGTGGCTGCTCGACGCCGGCTGCGGCGCCGGACGCTTCGCCGAGGTGAGCGCGGCGCGCGGGGCGAACCTCGTCGCGCTCGATCTCTCCTCGGCCGTCGATGCCGCGGCCAAAACGCTCGCGCGCTTTCCGAACGCCGACGTCGTGCAGGGGAGCATCCTCGATCCGCCGTTCCGCCGCGGCGCGTTCGACTTCTGCTATTGCATCGGCGTCATCCAGCACACCCCCGACCCGCCGCGGGCCATCCGCACGCTCGCCGGCGCCGTGCGCCCCGGCGGAAAGTTCGCGTTCACGATGTACGGGCGGCGCTGGTACACGAAGCTCTATGCGAAGTACCTGGTGCGCCCGCTGACGAAGCGGATGCGGCCGGCCACGCTGCTGGCGGCGATCGAGACGACGATGCCGTTCTTCTTCCCGCTGACCGACGCCTTGTTCCGCGCGCCGCTCATCGGAAAGCTCGCCGGCTTCACCATTCCGATCGCGAACGATCCGTCGATGACGGAGCTCACGCGCGAGCAGCGCTACCGCCTGGCCATCCTCGACACCTTCGACATGCTCGCGCCGCAGCACGACCACCCGATGACGTGGCAGGAGATGGAGCGCGAGCTGCGCGCGGCGGGAGCGGCGCGGTGGGAGTTCAGGAGCCGGGTGCCGGTGGTCGTGTCAGGAGTCCGCTAGCTCGCCCCGCAGCGTCGTCACCGCCTGGCCGCCGAGCTTGACCCGGTCGCCGGCGAGCCGCACGCGCAGCTCGCCGCCGCGCCGGGAAACCTGCAGCGCGCGCATTTCCGTCTTGCCGAGACGCGCGGACCAGAACGGCGCGAGGCAGCAGTGCGCGCTGCCGGTGACCGGATCCTCGGGGACGCCGGCGGCTGGGGCGAAGAAGCGCGAGACGAAGTCGGCGCCGTCCGTCGACGCCTTGCTCGTCACCATCACGCCGCGCGCCTGGATCTGCGCCAGCCGCGCGAAGTCGGGCTGCAGGGCACGCACCTCGTCCTCGGAATCGACTTCGACGAGGTAGTCGAGCTCGTTGCGGCCGACGTAGGCCGCGCGTTGCACGCCGAGCGACGGCAGCAGGCCATCCGGCGGCGCGGTCTCTCGTTCCCTCAACGCGGGGAAGTCGAGCTCGATCCACTCCCCGTCGCGCGATGCCGTCAACGCGCCGCTCAGCGTGTAGAAGCGCGCAACGTCGTTCGCGCCGAGCCGCCCCTCCTCCCACAGCGCGTGCGCGCTGCCGAGCGTGGCGTGGCCGCAGAGCTTCACCTCGACCGAGGGGGTGAACCAGCGCAGCGACCAGCCGTCGCCGCGCGGGAGGAGGAACGCCGTCTCGGAGAGATTCATCTCCGCGGCGACGTTCCTCATCCACTCATCGCCGCGCTCGCGGTCGAGAAAGCAGACCGCCGCGGGGTTGCCGCGGAACGGCTCGGACGTGAACGCGTCGACCTGGATCAGGCGCATCTAGAACCCCGGAACCTTCGCCGCTTTCTTGTACAGCAGCCAGACCACGAAAAAGCCGAGAACGATCACGCCGGCGGCGTATGCGTCGCGCGCGGCATTGCTGAACATCGGGAAGTAGTGGTTGCTGAGCATGAACAGCACCAGCGGCACCGACATGTACGTGTTGTGCCGCGAGCGCAGCCCGGCGATCTTCACCTCGGCCGAGTCGGCCGGCAGCGGCGTCCCCGCCTTCGTCGCGGCGATGATCTTTTTCTGGTACGGCCAGATCAGCATCCAGACATTGAGCGCCATCGTCGTGCCGAAGGTCATGCCGCCGTGGATGTAGAGCGCGCGGCCGCCGTAATGGCCGACGCACTCCAGGAGAGCCCAAACGCCGGCATAGAGCACCAGACAGATCGCCGCGCCGACGACCTTGTTCGGAAGCGCCTTCATGATCGCGTTGTAGACCACGAAGCCGACGGCGAGCGTGACCAGGTAGATGGCCAGCCAGAGCCAGGGGTTGTTGTCGGCGTGGTTGTCGTCGAAGAGCTGCTTCCGTTCGGAGTAGTAGACAAGTCCAGCCAGGACGAAGCCGGTGATCCAGGTCCAGGCCGCGCCCCAGCGGAACCAGAACAGCGCGCGCGGCATTAGCTCGGGGTTGACGGCGCGCTTGGTCGGGCCGTCGATCTTGCCCTGGAACGGGCCGTTGACCCAGTTGAAGAACCAGAGATGGCCGATCCAGGCGATGGCGGCGATCACGTGAGCCCAGCGAAAGAAGAGGTTGAGTAGCGTGTTCAGCGGTTCATTCATGCGCCCTCCTCAAAGATCTGTCGTTTGGAGTAGCCTGCCGCCGATTATATGGAATTCCAAGAACGCATCGCCGTCATCACCGGCGCGTCGAGCGGCATCGGCGCCAGTTGCGCGCGGAAACTCGCCGAGCGCGGCGCCCGCGTCGTCCTCTTCGCCCGCTCGCTCGACAAGCTGCGCGAGATCGCCGCGCGGCACGAAGACCGCATGCTCGCCGTCTCCGGCGACGTGGCCGAGGAAGCCGACATCGAGCGTCTCTTCGCGGAGACGGAGTCGCGCTTCGGCGCGTGCGACCTCCTGATCAACAACGCCGGCATGATCGATCCGAAGCCGATGGAAGCGACGAGCGCGGACGACTGGGACCGCATGTTCGCGGTGAACGTCCGCGGCGCGTTCCTCTGCGCGCGGCGCGCGCTGCGGGCGATGCCGGGCGGCGCGGCGATCGTCAACGTCGCCTCGATCTCCGGCGTGGCCGGCCCGGAGAAGTTCCCCGGCTGGATCTCCTACTGCGCGAGCAAGGGGGCGGTGATCTCCATGACCGAGGCGATGGCGGTGGAGCTGAAGGGGCGTGGCGTGCGCGTGAACTGCGTGAGCCCCGGCTCGGTCGACACGAAGATGTGGGCGGAGGCGAGCGGAGGCGCGCCCGCGGACATGACGCCGGACGAGGTCGCGGAAACGATTCTCTTTCTGGCCTCGGAGCGCTCGCGGCCGATGAACGGACAGAACGTCAATGTGTGGTGACGGGCGCAGATCGTGACGTCGCAAGAACACCACCTGCGCCCGACCTGGGCCGAGGTCGACCTCGGCGCGTTCCGCCGCAACGTCGACGCCGTCGCGCGCATGCTGCCGGAGCGCTCGCGCCTCATCGCCGTGCTGAAGGCAAACGCGTACGGCCACGGCGCGGTGGAGGTGGCGCGCGCGTGCCACCACGACCGCGTGGCCATGATCGCCGTGGCGTTGCTCGAGGAGGCGCTACAGCTGCGCGCCGCCGGCATCGCGCTGCCGATCCTCGTGCTCGGAGCGCTGACGCGCGAGCAGATCGCCGTGGCCACGGACAAGAGCATTGTCCCCGGCGTCATCGGCCCCGAGGAGCTCGCCTACGCGTGCGACGTGGCGCGGGACCGCGACGTCACCGTGCACCTCAAGCTCGACAGCGGCATGGGGCGGATGGGGATTCTCGAAGCGGAGCTCCCGCGGGCGATCGAGATGATCCGCTCCGCGCCGCGGCTGCGCATCGACGCGATCTACACCCACTACGCGAACGCGGACGATCCGCTCGACGCATTCACGCAGACGCAGACGGAGAATTTTCAGCGCCTGCTGGCCAAGCTGCGCGAGGCGGGCATCGACGCGCCGGCGCACCACGCCGCGAACAGCGCGGCCACGATGCGGGGATTGGTCGCGCCGGGAGACTACGCGCGAACGGGAATCGTGCTGTACGGCGTCAAGCCGCTGGAGCCTGTCCTCCGCTGGCGCACGGAGATCGTGCGCTTGAAAACGCTCCCCCCCGGCTACGCCATCGGCTACGGCACGACCTTCCACACCGCGCGCGAAAGCCGCATCGCCACGCTGCCCGTCGGTTACGCCGACGGCTACAGCCGCCTCCTCTCGAACAACGCCGACGTCCTCGTGCGCGGCAAGCGCGCGCTGGTCGTCGGCCGCGTGTCGATGGACCTCGTCACCATCGACGTCAGCGGCATCCCCGACGCCGCCCTTGGCGACGAAGTCATCCTCCTCGGCGGCGACATTCCGGTCGAGGAGCACGCCGCGCGCACAAGTACAATCCCGTACGAAGTGTTCTGCCGCATCAGCGCGCGCGTGCCGCGGATTTACAAGCCATGACCGCCGTTCTCGACCGCATCGGCCTCGTGTTCCTGCACATCTTCGAGGAGACGGGGCTCTGGTTCCGGATGCTGTGGCGCACGATTGTCTGGACGTTCCGCCGTCCATTCGAAGGAAAAGAGTGGCTGCGGCAGATGGTCCGTGTCGGCACCGACTCGATCCCCGTGGTCGTCCTGACCTCGCTCTTCACCGGCGCCGTGCTCGCGCTGCAGACCTACATCGGCTTCCGCCGCGTGCACGCGGAGAACTTCGTCGGCAGCGTCGTGGCGTTGGCGATGCTGCGCGAGCTCGCGCCGGTCCTGGTCGCGCTCATGGTCACCGGGCGCGTCGGCTCGTCGATGGCGGCGGAGATCGGCACGATGCGCGTCACCGAGCAGATCGATGCGCTCAAAGCCCTTGCCACCGATCCGGTGAAATACCTCTTCGTGCCGCGCGTGATCTCCGGTCTGATCATGCTCCCGCTCCTCACGATTCTGGGCGACGCTCTCGGCATCTACGGCGGCTACCTCGTAGCCGTGAAGCTGATGGACGCGAATCCGGTCATCTATTCGCAGAATAGCTATCAGTTTCTCAGCATGAACGACCTCTGGAGCGGCGTGATCAAATCCGCCGCGTTCGGCCTGATCCTGACCCTGACCGGCTGCGTGCGCGGCTACTACACCACCGGCGGCGCGGAGGGAGTGGGGCGCGCGACGACGGCCGCCGTCGTCGAGGCGTCGTTGATCATCCTCCTTGCCGACTTTTTCCTGACCAAGCTGCTGTTTTAGGACTGAGGGATGACGACGAAACCAGCCGGCCGCACTCTCGAGGTCCGAGTCCCTACTCCGGTCATTTCCATTCAGCACGTCGACAAGACGCTGGGAGGCAAGCCGGTGCTGCGCGACTTGACCATCGACGTCGAGCGCGGCGAGTCGCTCGTCATCGTCGGCGGCTCGGGGCAGGGGAAGAGCGTCACGCTCAAGCACATCATCGGCCTCATGCGCCCCGATCGCGGACACATCATCATCGCCGGCAGCGACATCTGCCAGATGACCGAGCAGGAGCTGAACCGCTATCGCCGCCACTTCGGCATGGCCTTCCAGGAAGGAGCGCTCTTCGACTCTATGTCGGTCTTCGAGAACATCGCCTTTCCGCTGCGGCGGCACACGAAGATGACGGAGGCGGAGATCCGCGCGCGCGTCGAGGAGTGCCTCGAGCAGGTGCACCTGCACGGCGTCGAGGCGAAGCGGCCGTCGGAGCTTTCGGGCGGCATGCGCCGGCGCGTCGGCTTCGCGCGGGCGATCTCGCTCAAGCCGGAAATTTTGCTCTTCGACGAGCCGACGACGGGACTCGACCCGGTGATCAGCGACGTGATCGCGGAGTTGATCGTGGAGATGGACCAGACGCTGAACACGACCACGGTCTCGATCACGCACGACATGAAGGTGGCGTTCAAGATCGCCGACCGCGTGGCCATGCTGCACAAGGGGCAGATCGTGGAGGAGGGAACGCCGGAGGAGTTTCAGCGCTCGGCGAATCCGATCGTGCAGCAGTTCATCGAGGGAAGGGCGGAGGGGCCACTCACGGAGTGACCCCTCGCGGAGAGCTGCGCCGAGGTTAATCCTTGCGCATCCGTTTGTGCTTCGTCTGGGTCGTCGTCTCGGTGGTCGTGGTCGTCGTGGACGAGGCCATCGGCACCGTCTCGGTGGTGGTCGTCGTCTCGGTCACGACCGGAGCGGGCGCCGGGGCCGGAGTGGTCTCGACTACGACCGGAGCGGTCTCGACTACGACCGGAGCGGGGGCCGGAGTCTCAACGACAACCGGAGCGGGCGTCGGCGCCGGAGTGGTCTCGACCACGACCGGAGCGGGCGTCGTCTCGACCGTCGTCGCCGGCGACTGCGTCACCACCACGCTCGATTCCGAGGCTGGACGCGGGGACTTGATGTTGACGTTCGTGTTCAGGCCCGTGCCCGAGCCGTTGCCGGCCGAGCCGACCGCGCTGGACGTATAGACGTTGCCGCTCTTGTCCACCGCCGCGGGACCGGAGATCACGGCGGGCGTCGAAGGCGCCACAGCGCCCTGCGTATTCGCCGGCGCCGCGGTCGTACCGAGCACCTGATCGTTCGTCGTCACCTGGTTCTGAGCGGACTGTTCGGTGCGGATCTCGCCGGTCGTCTGTGCCGTCGTATCGACGGCGCGATGCGTCGAGCACGCGCCCAACGCCATCGCCAGCGCAGCCGCGCCCAGCGTCGCCGTCGTCTTCTTCAAAAGCGTGTCTGCTTTCATCTCATGACTCCTTTTCGTTATGCCATTCGTTTCGGCATCTTCCGAAAGAGCAACAGCCGTACCTGAAATCGCTACACTGCGCGAATGCCCGAGCGCGTCTATCAAGTCAGCGAGCTGATCCGCCAGATCAACCTCGATCTTTACCGCTACAACGACATTGCGGTCGAAGGCGAGGTGACGAACTACACGCGCTCGACGGCGGGGCATCTCTACTTCTCGATCAAGGACGCGCGGGCATCGATGCGCGTGGTGATGTTCTCGACCGCGGCGCGCTTCCTCCGCTTCCGCATCGAGAACGGATTGCAACTGGTCGTGCGCGGGCGCCTGGCGATCTACGAGCAGAAGGGCGAGTTCCAGCTCAATGCCGTCGCCGCCGAGCCCGCCGGGTTGGGCGCGCTCCAGCTCGCCTTCGAGCAACTGAAGCGCCGCCTGGCCGAGGAGGGGCTCTTCGATCCCGAGCGCAAGAAGGCCATCCCGATGTTGCCGGCGCGCATCGCCATCGTCACCAGCCCGCAGGGCGCGGCCATCCGCGACATTCTCAACGTCATCGGCCGCCGCTTCGAAGGGCTGCATCTGCAGATCTACCCGGTGCGCGTGCAGGGCGCGTACGCGGCGCGCGAGATCGCCGCGGCGCTGCGCCATCTGTCGCACTGGCACCTGCACGACGTCGTGCTGATCTGCCGCGGCGGAGGCTCGCTCGAGGACCTCTGGCCGTTCAACGAGGAGATCGTGGCCAGAGCGATCGCCGCGTGCGCGATTCCGACGATCTCCGGCGTCGGGCACGAGAGCGACTTCACGATCGCGGATCTCGTCGCCGATCTGCGCGCGCCGACGCCGTCGGCCGCCGCGGAGATCGTGATCCGCGCCAAGAGCGAGATCTGCACGCTGGTCGAGCACCACCTCCGCCGCATCCGCCATGTGGTGGAGTCGCGCGTGCGCAACGTGCGCCACGAGCTACGCCACCTGACGTCGTCGGACCGCCTCGGCTTGTTGCCGCGCCGCATCGCGGCGCGCCGCGAGCGGCTGAACCGCAGCCGCGTGTCGCTCTACCGGATGGTGGAGTCGCGCGCGCGCGCACTGCGCGTGCGTTTGGCCGCGGCCGAG
>DATDFB010000058.1:0-20107 GCA_036522835.1 Thermoanaerobaculia bacterium
GCGCACGGCGTGCGCCCTCACCGGTCGGGCGCACGCCGTGCGCCCCTACCGCGCCGCGGCCGCCCCCCGAATCGCCAGCGTCTTCCGATCCTGTAAGAACGCCACCACCCCGAGCCGCGCCGGGTTCCACCCCTTGTCGAGCGGAATCGACGCCGTCGTCTCCGTCGAGCCCGTCCCCACCCGAATCAGCTTCCGCACGATCGCGTCGTTCTCGATCGTCCGCCCGGCGTTCTCCCCCGCCATCACCTTCGTCGCGATCCCGTCCTCGACCAGCGCCAGCATCACGTCCGTCGGCCTGTCGCTCGTCACCTTCGCGTTCACCGACACCGTCAGCGGATCGCCGCGCGTCACCGACACGCGCACGCTTCCGAACGGCGCCTGCTTCGACTCCTCGGCCAGCGCGGTGTCGAGCTCGCCCGCGTGCGAGCCGGCGAACTGCCGCGCGCCGTTGACCACCATCTGCGGCGTGTACGCCGAGGGGAGGTGCATGGCGCGGACGTAGAAGGCCTGCCGGTGCGACCAGTCGGGCGACGAGAACGGGTCGCGCCATCCGAGGCGGTCCCAATAGTCGACGTGGAACGCGAGCGGGATCACCTTCCCGCGCAGCGTCGTGTCCGTGGCGAGCTCGCGGACCAACCTGTCCGCCGTCGGGCAGCTCGATCACCCCTGCGAGGTGAAGAGCTCCACCACGACGGGGTTCGGCCCGAGCTGTGTTTCGTGTTTTCCCGTGGCGAACAAGGCCGCGGCGACGGCGAGGGCCGCGGCGACCGCGGCGGCAATCCATACGGTGCGCATCATCAAAGTATGTACACTCCGCCCCATATGATGCCAGCAGAACGCCGTGCGTTTCAGCTCATCTGGGTCGCGCTCTTCATCGCCACCTGCATCTACGGTGTCGTCGACTGGATCGTCATCCGGCCGCAGATCCGCGTCAACGGCTTCGAGGCGGAGATCCGCTCGCCGCTCGTCCTCATCCTTTACGGCGCCGCCGTCGCCGCGTTCCTCGGCGCGCTGGCGATCTCGCCGCCGCGGCGGCGCGAGAAGTTCATCGCCCGCCTGGCGCTGTTCGAGTCGTGCGCGATCTTCGGCCTCGTGGCCGCATTCGTCACCAACGACTGGCGGCTCTTTTTCCCCACGTGGGTGCTGGCGCTGATCGGCTTTCTGCAAACGCTGCCGCCGAGTGCGGAGTACACTCCCGGCCCATGAACAGCGCAAACGTGGGGGTCCTCGGTTCCGGCGACGTCGGCAAGTCCTTCGCCCGCGCCTTCGCCGCCCTCGGGCACGAAGTCATGATCGGCTCGCGCTCGCCGGAGAAGTTGAGCGACTTCGTCGCCGGCGCCGGCGCGGGCGTCCGCAGCGGCACGTTCGAGGAGACGGCGAGGTTCGGCGACCTCATCGTCCTGGCCACGCTCGGCACCGCCACCACCGAGGCCCTGCGCCTCGCCGGCGCGCAGAACTTCGACGGCAAAGTCCTCATCGACGCCACCAACCCGCTCGACTTCTCCACCGGCGCGCCGAAGCTCTTCATCGGCTTCGAGGACTCCCTCGGCGAACAGGTCCAGCGCCAGCTCCCCGGCGCGCGCGTCGTCAAGGCCTTCAACACCGTCGGCAACGCCCTTTTTTTCCAGCCGCAGCTCCCCGGCGGCCCGCCCGACATGTTCATTTGCGGTGACGATGAGAGCGCAAAGAGGACAGTCGGCCAGGTCTGCGCGGCCTTCGGCTGGGGCGTGATCGACATCGGCGGCATCGACGGCGCCCGCTACCTCGAGCCGATGTGCCTGACGTGGGTGCTGCACGGCATCCGCAGCGGCTCGTGGACGCACGCGTTCAAAATGCTGCACAAGTAACGGCCTCGACACAGGCCATGGCAATACGATTGCAGCCGACGAGCCGAGCAGCGGCAGCTCATTTCATTGAGGTGTAATGTGCGCAAACTCTTCGCGTCTCTCCTTCTGACCTTTGTCGCCGGCACCGCACAGGCGCAGTACTTCGGGAAAAACAAAGTCCAGTGGGAGCACTTCGACTTCAAAGTCCTCAAAACCGAGCACTTCGACATCTACTACTACGACCGTGAAGCCGATGTCGTGAACGACATGGGGCGGATGGCGGAGCGCTGGTACGTGCGGCTCTCCGACGTGTTCAACCACACCTTCGCCCGGAAGCCGATCGTCCTCTACGCCAACGCCGCCGACTTCCAGCAGACCACCACCACACCCGAGCTCATCGGTCAGGGCACCGGCGGCTTCACCGATCCGTTCATGAACCGCGTGGTCATGCCCCTCACCGGGGACATGGCCGAGAACGACCACGTCCTCGGACACGAGCTCGTCCACGTCTTCCAGTTCGACGTCGCCGCGTCGCTCTCCACCAGCAACCGGCGCCGCTTCAACCTCGAGCTCCTCCCGCTGTGGCTGGTCGAAGGCATGGCCGAGTATTTCTCGAAGGGCCGCGTCGACCCGCTGACGGCGATGTGGATCCGCGACGCCACGGTGCGGAACCGCATGCCCGACAACCTCCGCAAACTGAACGACCCGCGCTACTTCCCGTACCGCTACGGCGAGTCGCTCATGGCCTACATCGGCGGCCGCTTCGGCGACGACGCCGTCGTCCGCTACTTCCTCGCCGCCGGCCTCTCCGGCCCCGACGCCGCCTTCGAGCGCGCCCTCGGCGTGCCGACGAAGCAGCTCTTCGTCGACTGGGTGGAATCGGCCAAGCAGATGTACGACCCGGTCATCAAGGACCGTCCCGCGAACCTCGGCAACGCCCTCATCGGCGAGACCCGCCGCGGCCAGCGCGGCATGCTCAACGTCGGCCCGGCGCTCAGCCCCGACGGCAACCTCCTGGCCTTTCTCTCCACGCGCGAGATCTTCGACGTCGATCTCTTTCTCGCCGACGCGCACACCGGAAAGGTCATCCGACGATTGGCGTCGACCGGCCGCGATCCGCACATGGACGCGTTGCGCTTCATCGACTCCGCGGGCGCGTGGGCGCCCGACTCGAAGCGCCTCGCCTTCGTCACCTTCGAGCGCGGCGACAACTATCTCGGCATCGTCAACGTCGACGGCGGCCGCGTGCAGCACATCCGCGTCCCCGGCGTCGACTCGATCAACACCGTCACCTGGTCGCCCGACGGCCATACCATCGCCCTCTCCGCGCAGACGATGGCGGTGAGCGATCTGTTCCTCTACAACGTCGACACGAATCAGGTGCGGCGTCTGACGGACGACAAGTTCGCCGACCTGCAGCCGGCCTTCTCGCCGGACGGCAAGACGATCGCCTTCGTCACGGACCGCGCCGAGGGGGCGAACCTCGAGGCGCTGGCGTTCTCGCAGATGGCCATCGCCACGATCGACATCGACAGCGGGCGCGTGCAGCTCCTCCCGCTGTTCAAGGGCGCAAAGCACATCAACCCGCAGTTCTCGCCGGACGGCCTCGGCGTTTACTTCATCGCCAATCCCGAGGGCGTCGCGGACGTCTACCGTTACAACTTCTCGGACGGGCGCGTGGCGCGCATCACGCGCGTGCAGACCGGCGTCGCCGGCATCACCGAGCTCTCGCCGGCGCTCTCCGTCGCCTCGCGCGCGGGCAACATCGCCCTCTCGCTCTTCGAGGACGACAACTACAACATCTACAGCCTGCCGGCGACGCAGCCGGGCATCACCCTGGCTACGCTCGATCTCCCGCCGAACAGCGTGCCGGCCGGACAGCTCCCGCCGCTGCGCGGCACGCCGTCGCGCATCCAGGCCTACCTCTCCGAGCCGGAGCGTGGGCTGCCGCGCAGCACCGCCGGCTTCACTACCGCGCCGTACTCGTCGGCGCTGCACCTCGCCTACGTCGGACCGCCGACGATCGGCGTCGGCGTCAGCTCGTTCGGCACCGGCGTGGGCGGCAGCGTGGCCGCGGAGTTCACCGATATCCTCGGCGAGCACAGCGTCGGCTTCTCCGTCGCCGGCCAGGGAAGCTCGGGCATCGGCACGTTCGGCGATCAGTTCGAAGGCGAGGTCTTCTACCTCAATCAAACGCACCGCGTGAACTGGGGCGCCGACTTCACGCACCTGCCGTACATCAGCGCCGCCACCGGCGTGACGGGCTGCACCGCCAACGTCAACGGACAGATCCTGCCGGCCGACTGCATCGTCCAGGACCGCCAGATCGCGCGCTTCGACGACGTCTCCGGCGTCGTGCAGTATCCGTTCAGCACCACGCGCCGCATCGAGTTCCAGGCCGGCGTGCAGCACCAGTCCTACAAGACCGAGGAAGAGGTGGTGACGATCATCGGCGATACCGTGATCGACGACTCGGTCACGCCGTTCGGCGCGAACTTCTCCTTCAACCTCGGCCGCGCCTCGACCGCGTTCGTCGGCGACAGCGCCGTCTTCGGCTTCCTCTCGCCGCTGCGCGGCACGCGCTACCGCTACGAGGTCGAGGCGCTGACGGGCGATCTCCACTTCGAGACCGCGCTGGCCGATTACCGCAAGTACTGGTTCCTGCGGCCGGTGACCTTCGCCATCCGCGGCATCCACTACGGGCGTTACGGCCGCGACTCGGAGAGCGGCATCATCCAGCCGCTGTACATCGGCCAGAGCCAGCTCGTGCGCGGCTACGAGATCGACTCGTTCAATCTCGGCACGGAGTGCACGCACAACAATCCGAGCCCGAGCACGTGCCCGGTGGCCGACCGCCTGCTCGGCTCGCGCATCGCCGTGGCCAACGCCGAGCTGCGCATCCCGCTCTTCGGCACGAAGGAGTTCGGCATCTTCAGCGGCTTCATCCCGACCGAGGTGGCGCCGTTCGTCGACGCCGGCGTGGCCTGGTTCTCGGACGAGCGTCCGAAGATCCGCTTCGACACGAACACCAGCGAGCGCGTGCCCGTCGTCAGCGCCGGCGTGTCCATCCGCATGCTCCTGAGCTACATCCCCCTGGAGTTCTATTGGGCCAAGCCGTTCCAGCGTCCCGGCAAGGGCCTGACGTTCGGATTCAATATCATTCCGGGCTGGTGATCTTCATTTCCCGCGACACATTCGAGCAGCTCGTCGAGAAGGCCCTCGACGAGCTGCCGAAGCAGTTCGCCGACCTGCTCCAGAACATCGCCGTGATCGTGGAGGAGGAGCCGAGCCCCGCCGACCGGAGCCTCCTCGAAGACCCCCGCCACGAGCTCCTCGGCATCTACCGCGGCGTCCCGCTCCCCCAGCGCGTGCACGGCACGCCGCTCATGCCCGACCAGATCGCCATCTTTCGCGGCCCCATCCTGCGGATCGCCCGCAGCCGCTACGAGGCGCACCAGCAGATCCGCGACACGGTGATCCACGAGCTGGGGCACTACTTCGGGCTGGGGGACGAGGAGATGATTTACTGAGGAAGGAGCGATAATACATCTCGCATGTCGAGAGCTCTGGCCTATCGCGAACACGACGACAAGCCGTACGCAGACGGGATCGTCAATTTGCACAACATCTCGTGGGATGACTACGAGTACCTGCTCGAGATGCGCGGCGACAAGTCGGCGCCCCGATTCCATTACCTGGAGGGGGAGCTAGAGATCATGAGCCCGTCCATCCACCACGAACAAATCAAAACGTTGATCGGACGCCTGCTCGAGGCGTGGTGTATGGACCGCGGCATCCAAGTGATGGCGTTCGGCAGTTGGACGCTGAAAGAAAGGAAGAAGAAGCGCGGCGCGGAGGCGGACGAATGTTACGTCTTCGGGAGAGAGCGGCGCGACCGTCCGCATCTGGCAATCGAAGTCGAATGGACGCGCGGCATCCTCGATAAGCTGAAGATCTACGAGAGGCTCGGTGTCGACGAGGTGTGGATCTGGCGCAAAGGCGTGATCCAAGTCCATGTCTTATCCGGCGGCAAATTCGTACGGGCGCCGCGCAGCCGCGTGGTTCCTGACCTCGACCTCGAGCTCCTCGCGTCAATGCTCGACCGAGACACAATCAACGAGGCCGTGGATGGCTTCCGAAAAGCCCTCGCCGACGAGCGGTGAAGCCGCTCACTTGATCTTCACCAGCTCCACGTCGAACACCAGCATCCCCATCGGCTTCCCCTGCCTCCCCCCGTACGCGAGCTCCTGCGGGATCCACAGGCGCGCGCGCTCGCCTTCGGTCAGAAGCTGCAGGCCTTCGCGCCAGCCGGCGATCACGTCGCGCAGGGGGAACTCGGCCGGCTCGCCGCGCAGCAGCGAGCTGTCGAAGCGGTGCCCCGTCGTCTGCCAGCCCGTGTAGTGCACGACCACCGTGTCGCCGGCCTTCGGGTGGCGCGTTCCCGTTCCCTTGCGCAGCACTTTGTAGGCCAGGCCCGACTTCGTCACGATGGCGTCCTTCGGCGGCGCGGCCACGTCGGGCGGCGGCGCGGGGGGGTGAATGATCTCCAGCAGCTCCACGTCGGCGACGAGCATCCCGCCCGCGGGCACGCGGCCGCGCGCGCCGAGGCGCTCCTGGATCCAGGAGCGGCGCGTCTCGCCGGGGTGCATCAGCGTCACCGTCTGCTTGAGCCCCGGCATCAACATGTTGACCGGCGGCACCACGAACTGCGGCGGGGCGATGAAGTCGAGCATCTTCCCGTCCGGCGACGACCAGAGCGTGTAACGGATCTTCACGAAGTCGTCGTCCGACGGCATCTCCGCGCTCTTGCCGGCGGTGAGCGTCTTCGTGATCAGGCCGTTGCCGATGTTCATCGCATCGGCGGGCGGCGTATTGAGGTCGGCTGGCGGCGCCGGCTTCGGCGGCGTGGCGGCGAGGATGACGGCGAAGAGGAGCGTGGTCATGGCGCCGCATAATTCACAAATCCGGCGCCGAAATCCAGATGCGCAGTTTCGCGACGCTGTCGCGAAACCGTCACGCCGTTGCGCGCGCAGCAGTTACGCGCCTGGAACGAACGGAACCGCGCGTGCAGCGGCAAGTCGCACGAAAAGGAGGCCCCCATGAAGCGGATCGCGTTGGTGCTCCTGTTCCTCGTCGCCTGCACGCACGCCTCGGTGCCGCTGCCCAAAGACGTCGTGCTGCAGATCCCCGGCGCAATCTACGGCAAAGTCATCGCCAAGGACGGCTCGGTGCTTCCCGGCGTCGACGTCATCCTCGACAAAGCGACGGCCTTCGTGACCGACGCGCAGGGGGCGTTCCGATTTCTCGCCGTACCGCCGGGCAAGCACACGCTGCGCGCGGAGCTGCCCGGTTACGGCACCTCGACGCGCAACGTCACGATCGCGGCGTCGGCCGGACTGCAGACGACGCTCATGTTGAATCCGTCGGTATCGGAGTCGATCGTGGTCACGGCCGAGACGCCGATCCTCGACCGGCGCAGCAGCGGCACGACCACGACGGTCTCGTTGAACGATCCACCGGCCTCGCGCGACCCGTGGACCGTCCTGCAGAAGACGCCCGCCATTCAAGTCGACCGCATCAACGTCGGCGGGAGTGCCACGAACTCGAACTTCTACTCGATGACCGAGATGCGCGTCATGAGCGGAAACTACGCGCCGATCTCCGAGCACGTCTGGACCGACGCCGCGCAGCAGCGCGTCACCACGTTCTCCATCGACGTCGACGGCGCGTCGTACGCGAACGTCCGCCGCTTCCTCAACGCCAACCAGCAGCCGCCCGCCGACGCCGTGCGCATCGAGGAGATGATCAACTACTTCGGCTATCGCTACCCCGAGCCCTCCGACGGCCGTCCGATCTCCATCGCCACCGAGGTCGCCGGCTGCCCGTGGGCGCCGGAGCACCGCCTGATGCGCATCGGCCTGCGCGGCAAAAGCGTCGACCAGTGGAAGCTCGCGCCGAACAATCTCGTCTTCCTCCTCGACGTCTCCGGCTCGATGGCGCCCGAAGACCGCCTGCCGCTCGTGCAGAAAGCTCTGCGCTACCTCGTCGAGCAGCTCCGGGCCGACGACTCCGTCTCCATCGTCGTCTACGCCGGCGCCGCGGGCGTCGTCCTGCCGCGCACGCCGGCGGCGAACAAAGACGCGATCTTCGCCGCGCTCGACCATCTCCACGCCGGCGGCAGCACCGCGGGCGGCGCGGGGATCGAGCTCGCGTACAAGCTCGCCGAGGAGAACTTCCAGGCGAACGGGAACAACCGCGTCATCCTCGCCACCGACGGCGACTTCAACGTCGGCGTCTCGTCGCGCGCGGACCTCGAGAAGCTCATCGAGTCGAAGCGCAAGCGCGGCCTCTACCTCACCTGCATCGGCGTCGGCAACGACAACCTCAAAGACGGCACGATGGAGATGCTGGCCGGGAAGGGGAACGGCAACTACTACTACCTCGATGCCATGCACGAGGCCATGAAGGTGTTCGGGCGCGAGCTGACGTCGACGCTCGTCGCCGTTGCCGACGACGTCAAAGTGCAGCTCGAATTCGACCCCGCGGCGGTGAAGTCGTACCGGCAGATCGGCTACGAAGACCGCGCCCTCGCCAACGAGGACTTCGCCGACGACGCGAAGGATGCCGGCGAGATCGGCTCGGGCCAGGCGGTGACGGCGCTGTACGAGATCATCCCAAACGGCGCCGCGCATCGCGGGCAGATCGCCACGCTGCACATCCGCTACAAAGATCCGGGCGCGGCCGCGAGCAAAGAGATGAGCACGGCCATCGCCGACGAAGGCAAGAGCGCGTACGAGGCCTCCGCCGACACGCAGTGGGCGGCCGCGGTCGCGGAGATGGGCATGCTCCTGCGCGACTCGCCGAACAAGGGCCGCGCGTCGTGGGACGACGTGGGCGCGCTCGCGCGGGCCATGCAGGGGGAGGACCTCGACGGCACGCGCGGCGAGATGCTGAAGCTCGTCGCGACCTCCAAGACCGTCGCCGTGCCGCGATCCATCGCCCGCGGCAGGTGAGGATGATGACCGCTGGCTGGACGCCGGTATGAACGCCTCGGGCAGTAGATCGAGTTCTTAGTTCTTGGTTCTTAGTTCTTGGTTTATGGCTGACTTAAGACTCAAGAACCTAAGAACCTAAGAACCTAAGAACCAAGAACTAAGAACCAAGAACTAAGAACCAAGAACCAAGAACTAAGAACTAAGAACCAAGAACTAAGAACTAAAAACCAAGAACCGCCCCCTAGTCCCGCGGAATATGAAACGGCACCTCATCCTCCGGCGCCGTGCTGTACTGCCGCTCGTCGTCCGGGATGTGCCACTGCTCGTCGTCCTGGGTCCAATCACGCTCTTCCATCGCAACCTCCAATCAATGCGCGCCGAACTGCGCCGTCTCCGTCGATCCGGCCAGCGCCGTCGTCGAGGCCTGCCCGTTCGAGATCACCTTCATCACTTCGTCGAAGTAGCCCGTCCCGACCTCGTGCTGGTGCTTCGTGGCCGTGTAGCCGTCCTTCTCCGCCGCGAACTCCGCCTGCTGCAGCCGCGAGTACGCCGCCATCCCCTCGTCGCGATAGTGCAGGGCGAGGTCGTACATCGAGAAATTGAGGGCGTGGAAGCCGGCCAGCGTGACGAACTGGAACCGGTAGCCCATCGCCGCCAGCTCGTCGCGGAAGCGCGCGATCGTCTCCGCGTCGAGCTTCTTCGCCCAGTTGAACGACGGCGAGCAGTTGTACGCCAAGAGTTTTCCGGGGAACTCCGCGTGGATGGCCTCGGCGAATTGCCGCGCCTCGTCGAGGTTCGGCTCCGACGTCTCCATCCACAGCAGGTCGGCGTACGGCGCGTAGGCGAGCCCGCGCGCGATGCACATCTCCATCCCGCCGCTGATCTGATGGAACCCCTCGGCTGTCCGCTCCTCGCGGCTCGTGATGAACGGGTGGTCGCGCTCGTCGACGTCGCTCGTCAGCAGCGTGGCGCTGTTCGCGTCGGTGCGGGCGACGACGAGCGTCGGCACGCCCATGACGTCGGCCGCGAGCCGCGCCGCCGTCAGCGTGCGGATGAACGCTGAGGTCGGGACCAGAACCTTGCCGCCGAGGTGGCCGCACTTTTTCTCCGAGGCCAACTGATCTTCGAAGTGCACCGCCGCGGCGCCCGCCTCGATCATCTGCTTCATCAGCTCGAACGCGTTCAGGCACCCGCCGAACCCCGCCTCGGCGTCGGCAACGATCGGCGCGAACCAGTACGTGTCGTGGCGCCCTTCGCTGTAGTCGATCTGGTCGGCGCGCTGCAGCGCCTGGTTGATCCGCTTCACCACCGCGGGGACGGAGTTCGACGGATAGAGACTCTGGTCGGGATACATGTGCCCGGAGAGATTCGCGTCGGCGGCGACCTGCCAGCCGCTGAGATAGATCGCCTGCAGCCCCGCGCGCACCTGCTGGATGGCCTGGTTGCCGGTGAGCGCGCCGAGCGCCGCGACGTAGGGCTCGTTCTGCAGCAGGTCCCACAGCCGCTCCGCGCCGAGCTGCGCGAAGGTGTGCTCGACGTCGATCGAGCCGCGCAGCCGCAGCACGTCGTCCGCCGTGTAGTCGCGGGTGATGCCGTCCCAGCGCGGATTGGTCTCCCAATCGCGCTCGATCTGCTTCGGGTCGCGAACCGCCTTGAGTCGTCTCGCCATTCAGTCCCCCTCCGTTGTGGAGTGCGGCGGCCATGCCGCCGCTGTCTCGAGCTCCAGCAATTCCTCGTAAGCCGGAATCGTCAAAAAGTCCGCGAGCTCGCCGCTCAGCGTGAGCCGGTTGAAGAGCGCCGCCGCGCGCGCCAGATGCGGGCGCTCGCCGATCGCTGCGAGCTCTTCGTCGCGGATCTGCCGGTACAGCTCCGCGGTCACGGCGCGGCCGTCGTCGAGCGTCGCGCCGTGGTGAATCCACTGCCACAGCTGCGTGCGCGAGATCTCCGCCGTGGCCGCGTCTTCCATCAGGTTGTACAGCGGCACGCAGCCGAGCGCGCCGAACCACGCCTCGAGGTAGAGAATCCCGACGTTGACGTTCTGCCGCACGCCCTTCTCCGTGATCGTCCCCTCGGGGATGCGGAGCAGGTCGGCGGCCGTGATGCGCACGTCGCCGCGCGTCTTCTCGATCTGATGTGGACCCGGCATGTGCTCGTCGAAGATCCGCTTGGCCACCGCGACGAGGCCGGGATGCGCGACCCACGTGCCATCGTGCCCCGCGCGCACTTCGCGCAGCTTGTCCGCCTCGACCTTGGCCATCGCCGCGTCGTTCGCCGCGGCGTCGTTCTTGATCGGGATCTGCGCGGCCATGCCGCCCATGGCGTGGATGCCGCGGCGGTGGCATGTCTTGATCAGCAGGTCGACGTACGCAGCGAGGAACGCCTTGTCCATCGTCACCTGGGCGCGGTCGGGCAGCACGCACTTCTTCTGCGCGCGCAGCTTCTTGATGAACGAGAAGATGTAGTCCCAGCGGCCGCAGTTGAGACCCGAGGAGTGATCGCGGAGCTCGTAGAGGATCTCGTCCATCTCGAACGCGCCGAGAATCGTCTCGATCAGCACCGTCGCGCGGATCGAGCCGTTCGGAATGCCGAGGTACGTCTGCGAGAAGACGAAGACGTCGTTCCAGAGGCGCGCCTCGAGGTGCGACTCCATCTTCGGGAGATAAAAGTACGGGCCGGTGCCGCGGGAGATCAGCTCCTTGGCGTTGTGGAAGAAGTACAGCGCGAAGTCGAAGAGCGAGGCGCTGACCGGCTTGCCGTCGACGAAGACGTGCTTCTCGACGAGGTGCCATCCGCGCGGGCGGACGAGCAGCGTCGCCGTCGCGTCGTTCAGCTTGTATTGCTTCGCGCCGGAATCGAAGGAGATCGTGCGGCGCACGGCGTCGCAGAGATTCACGTGGCCGTCGATGTTGTTCGCCCACGTCGGCGCGTGCGAGTCCTCGAAGTCGGCCATGAAGACGTTCGCGCCGGAGTTGAGGGCGTTGATGATCATCTTCCGGTCGACCGGGCCGGTGATCTCGACGCGGCGGTCGAGAAGGTCGCGCGGAATCGGGGCGACGGTCCATTCGCTTTCGCGAATCCGTTTCGTCTCGGGAAGAAAGTCGGGAAGCTCGCCGGCGTCGATGCGCAGCTTGCGCTCCTCGCGCTTCTGCAGGAGCTGCTCGCGCCGCGCACCGAACTCGCGCTGCAGCGCGGCGACGAAGCGCAAGGCATCGTCAGTGAGGATGCGCTGCCACTCCGGCCGCGCCTCGGCGCGAATCTCGAGATCGTGTTCCGTCGTGGCGTTCGTCATCGTTGTAAATGATGAGCAGGGTGTAGGCCAAAATCAATAAGATCAGGCTGTGCAGTGAGTTAGCGTGTGGATATTTACAATCTGCACTGCGTAAACCTGTAAAGGGTTGTAAGATGTGCAGTGCGCCATGAGCACACTGCGGCTTGGTTCCAAAGTCCGTGCCCTCCGCCGCCGCGAGGGCGTCAGCCAGACGGAGCTCGCCGGCAAACTCGACATCTCGGCGAGCTATCTCAACCTCATCGAGCACAACCAGCGGCCGCTGCAGGCACACCTCCTGGTCAAGCTCGCCCAGGTCTTTCAGGTCGACATTTCCGCGTTCGCCGACGACAGTTCGTCGCGCCTCGCCGCCGATCTGCAGGAGGTCTTCGGCGATCCGCTCTTCGAGGAGCATCCGGTGACGCTCGCCGACACGCGCGAGCTCGCCGAGAACGCCACCGCCGCGCGCGCGATCGTCGCGCTCTACCGCGCCTACCGCAATTCCGTCGAGTCGGAGCGCGCTCTCGCGGGACGCGTCCACGACGGGCAGATCACGTCGATCGATCCCCTGCACGTGCCGTCGGAGGAAGTGACCGACGTGATCCAGCAGAACACGAATTTCTTTCCCGAGATCGAGACGGCCGCGGAGACGCTCGCGCAGCAGGTGAAGTTCGACCGCAGCGACATGTACCGTTCCATGACGGCGTTCCTCCGCGAGCGCCACGGCATCGAGGTCGCGCTCACGCCGGTGAGCGCCGACCGCGGCGCCATCCGCCGCTTCGATCCCGCGAAGCTGCGGCTGTCGATCTCCGAGGTGCTGCCGCCGTGGGGACGGCAGTTCCAGGTCGCCCATCAGATCGGGCACCTAGAAGCGGGCGCCGCGTTCGACGCCGTGCTGGCGCGCTCGACGAATCTCTTGACGACGCCGGAGTCGATGAAGCTCTGCCGCATCGCCCTGGCGAATTACTTCGCCGCCGCGCTGCTGATGCCGTACGACGATTTCCTGCAGATGGTCGAGAACGTCCGCTACGACATCGAGCTGCTGCAGCACCACTACACGGCCAGTTGGGAGCAGGTCTGCCACCGCCTGACGACGCTGCGCAAGCCGGGCGCCACGGGGGTGTCGTTCCACTTCGTCCGCGTCGACATCGCCGGCAATATCTCCAAGCGCTTCAGCGGCACCGGCATCCGCTTCGCGCGCTTCTCCGGCTCGTGCCCGCGCTGGGACGTGCACGCGGCGTTTCTGACGCCCGGGCGCATCCGCACGCAGCTCTCGCGCATGCCCGACGGCACGGCCTATTTCTGCGTGGCCCGCACGATCCGCAAGTCTTACGGCTACGCCTCGGGCGACGCGCTGATGGCGGTGGGCATCGGCTGCCCCGTGTCCGACGCGCGCCGCATCGTCTACGCCGACGCCTACGACCTCGACAACCTCGACGCGGCGGTGCCGATCGGCACGACATGCCGGCTGTGCGAACGGTTGGATTGCGATCAACGCGCCTTCCCGCCGCTGCAGCAGGGACTGGTGCTCGACGAGAACGTGCGCGGGCGCAGCTTCTACGTACCGGCCGACGCGCGTACGGCGGCGGCGACGATTGCCGTCGCCGGTAGGGGCGCACAGCGTGCGCCCGCCCGCAAACGGCGCGGATCGATCGAAACGCGATGAGGGCGCACGCTGTGCGCCCCTACCCTGCGACTGCCGCTTCGCTGCAGAACTGATCGAACGCCGCGGTGAGCTCCGTCGCGATGTCCCACGGCGTCCGCCCCTCGATCTGCCAGCGCTCGAGCATCTTCACCACCTCGCCGTCGCGGAACAACGCGATCGCCGGCGAGGACGGCCGGTAGCCGACCAGGTACTCGCGCGCGCGCTGCGTCGCTTCCCGGTCGTTGCCGGCGAAGACGGTGATCATCCGCTCCGGCTTCACGCCGTGCTCCAGCGCCATCTGCACGGCTGGGCGGGCGTTGCCCGCGGCGCAGCCGCACACCGAGTTCACCACGAGCAATACCGTGCCCTTCTTCTCGCCGAGCACGGCGTCGACCGCGTCGGCCGTCCGCGTCTCCTCGATGCCGAGCCGCGTCAGCTCCTCGCGCATCGGCTGAACGATTCTGTCGTCATACATCATTGGCTGTTGCCCTCCGTCGTGATCATTCTAATGCCGGCGGCTCGGATCGATCTGCATCGAGCCGACCATCGCGTTCAACACGCCGCGGTAGTTGGCCGCGTCGCGCTCCGGAGTGATGAACAACATATACAGCAGATGTTCATCCGCGAGCTGCCGCGTGACCACGGTCACGCGCTCGTCGATGCCGGTCTGCGGGTCGACGCCGCGCAGCGTGGCGGCGATGGCCGTCCCTCCCGCCAGGCGCACGCGCCCCTCCGATCCGCTGACGAGGCTCAGGTACGGACTGCTCTGCCGCAGCGCGCCGAGGAGGTCGTTCGTGGCGCTCTCGATCGAGGCGTTGCCGGTGTAGTTCCCGCCGAACGGATCGTAGTGGTTGATGATCGCGCCGACGACGATCTCGTTGTTGCCCCCCACGCTGCCGACGCCGCCCGGCGGCCCGATGGTCACGCCGGTCGAGCCCTGCTGGTAAACCTGCCAGTTCGACGGGTAGTTGATGCGGTAGAGGCCGGACTGGCTGGTGTAGCTGCGCAGAGAGCTCGACGGCGCCGGAATGCTGACGGTCGACGATGCCTGCGACGTCCGTCGTCGCGCCGTAGACGACGACGCTGCAGCCGGTCCGGTGCGCGAGATCTGCGCCATCGTCGGCGCCGCGCCGGAGCCGCGCAGCCGCGACTTCACGCTGTTCAGCTCCGCGACGTTCGTCGTCGGCCGGTCGGCGACGCGCAGCAGCCGCGCCTCCTGCTCGATGCGGTTGATGCGGTCGGGCGGCGCCGGATGGTCGGAGAGCCAGTTGGTCTTGCGCGACTTGTCGACGCTCTCGAGGGTGTGGAAGAAGTTGACCATGTCGACCGGCGAGTAGCCCGACGCGGCCAGAATCTGCGCGCCGCGCACGTCGGCCTGCGACTCGAGGTCGCGGCTGTAGCGGAGGAAGAGCAGATTCAAGCCGATGCCGCCGACGGCGTTGATGACCTGCGCCGTCCCCTGACCGACTTTGCCGCCGAGGATTCCGCCGAGGATGCTGATGCCGGCTTGGGTGAGATAGGCCTTCGAGGCTTGGTGCGTGCCGTGGCGCAGCGACACGTGCGAGATCTCGTGCGCGAGCACGCCCGCCACTTCCCCTTCGTTGCGCGCCTGCTCGAGCACGCCGCGGTTGACGTAGATGTAGCCGCCGGGCAGCGCGAAGGCGTTGAGATCCGAGGCATTGACGACGCGGAATTGATAGTTGAACTGCGGGCCGCCTGCGTTCGCCGCGAGTTTCTGGCCGATGCGGTTGACGTAGGCGTTGACGTTGCCGTCGCGGAGGATCGGCAGTTGCCGTTCCGCTTCCGAGGCCGACTGCGCGCCGATCTGCGCGTCGTCGCTGGGGGAGAAAAGATTGAACCCTGATTTGATTTTCGTCTGTGCGTTCGCCACGGCGGCGCTGAGCATCAGCGCCACGGCGAGCGCAGCCGTTCTGCTTCGGTTCATACCGGGCCTCCTGCTAATGCAAGTCAGTGACCGAACCGGACGGCACGGACGCGCGGATGGACGACGGCGTAGAGCGCGGCGAGGTCAGCCTTGTCGATCATGCCGTCGCCGTTGACGTCGCAGCCCCAGGTCGCGGCAAACGCGCCGTTCTGCGCGTTCGTGACTCGCTCACCGGCCGCGCCGCCGTCGGCGATCTCGCGCGTGAGCGCCTCGATGTCGGCGTAGTCGATCTTGCCGTCGCCGTTGCAGTCGCCGCGCAACGGGACGAGGAGCTGGTAGACCGCGCTCCCGGTGCAGAAGTAGACGTCGCCGTTCGCCGACTCGGTCACATCGATGATGAAGCTCGTCTCCCCCTGGATGATCGGGATGGGCGCCGGGTGGTCGATGTCGTCGATGTAGTAGATCGCCTTCGCGACGAACGCGCCGAGGAGGTAGCCGTGCTGGAGGATCGAGTTGTGTCCGCTCAAACCGACAAAGCCGGTCGGCGCGACGATGGTCGGGAAGACGTAGACCGGCGGCGTGGTGCCGGCGATGGGCGGCCCGTCGTCGCCGGCGGTGAAGGGCCAGCCGCAGTCGTCGCCGAAGTGGACGACGTTGATCTCGTCGTCGACGGCGGCGCCGTTGTCGGGAACGATGAGGCGCTGCCCGGCCGCGTCCCAGGCCACGTCGAAGGGATTGCGGAAGCCGCGCGCGAACTGCTGGACGCTGCCGTCGGCGAAGATGCGAAAGACCTTGCCGCCGTTCCAGTCCGGAAGGGAGGCCACGAGCCCGCCGCCGTAGTCGCCGATGCCGACAAAGATCGAGCCGTCGGCGGCGACGCTGGGGTTGCCGCCATGGTGCTCCGGCGGCGAGCCGCGCGAGGGGACGTCGATGTCGGCGTCGAAGGCGTGGATGACGCTCTCCGCGCCGGTGTCGAGGTCGACGGCGGCAATGACATCCGCCACCTGCATCGGCGTGGTGTAGTGGACGATGGCGGTGTGGTCGTCGCGCAAGGCCATGCCGAGGAGCCCCGAGTCCCCGATGGCATCGGTATTCACATGCGCGACGCGCCGGCTGACGCCACCATCAATCCGGAACAGATCCCCCTCGGTGGTGGTGTAGTAGACGGTGCCGCGCGAGTCGACGGCGACGGAGCTCGCAAAGCCTGCGGCGGTGCCGAGAAATCGCACGCCGAAGCCCGGCAGCGCCGCCCCTCCCCCCCGCCCCGCCGCGAGAACCACCAGCAATGCCAGAAGCCGCTTCATCGCTCCCCCGCCCCAGCCCGAACCATGCCAGAACGCGCGCGCATGGTACCGGAATAGGGAGGTGTGCCGAGGAGTTAACGGGGACCTTGACGCACGCGGAAGGCACGACGATAATCGCGCCCCCGAAAGCGACGCGGGGTGGAGCAGTCTGGTAGCTCGTTGGGCTCATAACCCAAAGGTCGCAGGTTCAAATCCTGCCCCCGCAACCAATAAAATCAAGCATTTACGGCCACCGGCGAGGTGGCCGTAACTGTTTTCTCTAGGTCAAATCTAGGTTGGTCGCCCTCCGCGATTTTCTTGCGTCTGTATCCAGGCGAACAGCTCATCGACTTCTGATTCGCAGCGCCGCATCTGAAGAGTTGGCGCCCCCGTCGTCGATGACTTGCGCCGAGCGGTGTTGCCGGTGCGTGGGCGCTGAGATCGTGTGCCGTTCTTGCCCCGAATGCGATTTCATCGGAACTCATCCCCCGCGCGTAGAGGGCAAGTTTGAAGCTCAGCTCCACCGCAGTCTCATCGGACCTTTCGGTTCGGCCGACGAAGAGATGTCGTCGAGCTTATGGGTTCCGCGGTCGATGTCACGGAAGAAACCGCTCGGGTCGTCATCCGCGGCGAAACCTTCGCCCATCCCCTCCGTACACTACCTTGCATTGACCAGTACCTTGTCAGAAAGTATTGTGAAACCGTGACGGATCTCTCGTTCGACAACTGGATGACGCAGCTTCGCAAGGGATTGCTCGAGCTGGCGGTCCTCAACTCGGTCGCCGCCGCGCCGCTCTACGGCTACGACATCGTCCGCCGCCTGAGCGACGTCGACCATCTGGTGATCACCGAGGGGACGGTGTATCCGATCCTGAGCCGGCTGAAGAACAGCGGGCTCGTCGAGACGTACATCGAGGAGTCGCAGGAAGGTCCCGCGCGCAAGTACTACCGGCTCACGCCGCGCGGCCGCGCCGAACTTCATCGGATGAACCAGCACTGGGACAGCCTGCACCAGGCCATCGGCGGGCTGCGAAAACAAGGGAAGCGATGATGGACATGACACCTGCAGCACGCCAGCAGCTCGACGACTACCTCCAGCGCCTGCGGAGCGAACTGCGCGCGGCGCGCGCCGAAGTTGCGGAGGAAGTGGAGCAGAGCGTGCGCGAGCACATCGAGATTGCGCTCGACGATGCGCCGACGCCCGTCAGCGGCACCGACATGATCGGCATCCTCGACCGCCTCGGTTCGCCCGAGCAATGGCTAGGCGAAGAGGAGCGCGCGGCGGCTAGTCGCATCGGCCACTCCGGAGCCGACGACTCGCGCCTTCCGTACGTGGCACTCGGATTGGTCCTCGCGTCGATCGTCTCATTCATGTTCTTCGGCCTTCTGCTGCTCATTCCGGCGATGTTCGTCAGCCGCGCCTGGATCGAGCAGAAGCGCGAGCGCGGCGAGCCGCTCGGTTCCAAACGTTGGCTCGTCTACCCGTCGATCGCGCTCGTGCTCGCGCTCGTTGCGCTGTTGCTCCTGCTCGGGCCGCCGCTCGGCGCGATGGCGCTCGTCCGCGGGGAGCTGCGCTTCGATGCAGCTCTTCGCGCGGTGATATTCGGCGCGTGGTGGGTCATCGCCGGCGCGCTCTGCGCCGCGTTCATCCGGCCGATTCGCTTCGTCTTCCTGCCGCTGCTCGATGGAGTACGCCGAAAAGATTTCGCGGTGCTCTCCGCGATCGGCGCACTCATGGCAGCTGCCGGCGCTGCGCTCGTCTACTACCCGCACTAACCATCACCATGTCATTCGAACTGCGAATCGATCAACTCTCCAAGACCTACCCGAACGGCACGCACGCGTTGAAGGGGATCTCGCTCGTGATCCAGCCCGGAATGTTTGGACTGCTCGGGCGCAATGGCGCCGGCAAGTCGACGCTCATGCGCACCATCGCCACGCTGCAGGAACCGGATTTCGGGACGATCGCGTTCGGCGACATCGACGTCCTCCGCGACAAAGAGCGGCTGCGCGAAACGCTCGGCTACCTGCCGCAGTCCTTCGGCTTCCATCCACGCGTGAGCGCCGAGCGCCTCTTGACTCACTTCGCAGTCATGAAAGGCGTCGTCGACGCCGGCGCGCGTCGCGACGTCGTCGAGGCGCAGCTGCGCCGCACGAACCTGTGGGACGTCCGCCACAAGCGCGTCGGCACCTTCTCCGGCGGGATGCGCCAGCGGCTCGGCGTGGCCATCGCGCTGTTAGGCAACCCGAGGCTCATCATCGTCGACGAGCCGACGGCGGGGCTCGATCCGGAAGAGCGCGTGCGCTTCCTCAACCTGTTAGGCGAGATCGGCGAGTCGAGCGCGGTGATCCTCTCGACGCACATCGTCGAGGACGTCGAAGAGCTCTGCAGCAGCCTGGCGGTCATCGATCGCGGCGAGATCCTCCTCACCGCGACACCGGCGCAGGCCATCGCGCAGGTGCGCGGGAGCATCTGGCGGAGGAGCGTCAGCCGGGAGGAGCTGCCGGCGCTCGAGCGCGAGCACGCGGTGATTTCCACGAAGCTGAAGGCCGGACAGACCATCGCCCATGTGTACGCGCAGCACTGGCCCGGCGCGGGATTCGAGCCGGTCGAGCCGGACCTCAAGGACGTCTACTTCGCCGTGATGGGCGGACATGCCGGCGCGCGGGCGGCGGCATGAGACTCGCCGAGACTTTCCGCTACGAGCTCGGCTACCGGCTGCGGTCCGCCTCGACCTGGCTCTACGGCGGCTTGCTGTTTCTCCTCGCCTTCTACGTCGTCCACGTCGACAACGGCGGCAGCCACACGGTCACCGGCAACGCGCCGTTTCGCGTCGCGGAGATCACCGCGCTCTTCTGCGGTCTCCTCGGCACGCTCGTGACGGCCGCGCTCTTCGCCGACGCCGCGCTGCGCGATCGCGCCTCGCGCATGGATCCGCTCCTCTTCACCACCCGCCTCCGCCCCGCCGAATACCTCGGCGGCCGCTTTCTCGCCGCGCTGCTGGTGAACGCAGTGCTGCTGCTCGCCACGCCGCTCGGGCTGTTCATCGGCTCGCTCATGCCGTATCTCCAGCGCGAAGGGCTCGGCCCGAATCACCTCTCCACGTACGTGCAGCCGGTGCTGCTCTTCTCGCTGCCGAACCTCGTGCTCGTCGGCGCGCTCCTCTTCACCATCGCCGTGCTCTCCCGTCACGCCATCGCCGCCTAC
>DATDFB010000059.1:0-20760 GCA_036522835.1 Thermoanaerobaculia bacterium
CGCGGGCGCCGGCCAGCGGCGCGCCGTCGTCGGTGACGACGATGCCGGTGACGGCGGCGTCGAGCGTGGCGGCGAAGAAAAGAAGAAGGAGGAGGGAGAGTCGAAGGCGCATTGTTCTCAGAATCCGTTCAACCATGCGACGAATTCGCCGTGTCCGCGTTCCGCGGCGATGGCGGCCGCGTCCCTGCCGTCGTCGCTCTTGGCGTGGCGGTCGGCGCCGCGGGCGACGAGGAGCTTGCCCATGTCGAGATCGCCGTTGTTCGCGGCCTCGAGCAGCGGCGTGAAGCCGAGCTGCTGGCGCGCGTTCGGGTCGGCGCCGCGATCGAGGAGGAGGCGCATCGTCTCGACGTCGCGAACGGCCGCCGCCGCGTGCACCGGCGCGACGCGCTGCGCGTTCTCCGCGGCTGCATTGACGTTCGCGCCGCGCTCGACGAGCGTCCGCGCCAGCGACGGATGGCGGAAGAAGATGGCGAAGCCGAGCGGCGGGAAGCCGTCGTCGCTGCGCCGCTCCAGGAGCGACGGATCGGCGTCGAGCAGCGCCAGCGCGCGCGCTTCGTCGCCCGCCGCGCATGCTTCCGCGAAGGTCAGCTCCGCGCCGCGCTCGATGAAGAGCTGCGCGATCTCCGGATGCTGGTGATAGATGGCGAGAAGGGGCGCCGACACGTTGCCGGCGCGCGCGGTGAGGAGCGATGGATCGGCGTCGAGCAGCGCGGCCACGCGCGCGCCGTCGCCGTTCCGGATGGCGTGGATCAGTTCGTCTTGCACCTGAAAATTGTACGTAGCGGGCGTAAACTGTGCACGACGCCGCTGCAATGAGTGCAGCCGTCACTCAAACGCGTGACCATGGCCCTTCCTCCCCAAAACCCTGCCACGTAGGATGCCGAGCAATGATGAACGAACAAATCACACTGCGTACACCGAAGCAGATCACCGTGTCGGAACGCAACCTCCAGAGCGCCGCGCAGCGTCTGCTTCCGAAACACAACCGGCTGGTCTCCTCGGAAGTCGACTATCTGCGCCGCGTCCTCGGCGACAAGGCCACGCAGCGCGAGATCGACGAGAAAGTCATGCTCGTGCGCAAGCTTCCGTGGTCCGAGATTTATCACGAGTAGACGCGCTCCCTCCGGTCTACGTACTTCCACGCATCGGGAGGTCATTCACGATGCGCCGTCTCCTCGCAGCGTTTCTTCTCATCGCCGCTCCGCTCTCCGCGCGCGTGGTCTCTTACGCGCCGTACAGCGACCGTATCACCATCCCGGCGATGCAGCACCGCCTGAACCGTCACTTCGTGCTGTTCGAAACGACGCCCGCGAACGCGACGAAAGGTCAGGTCGTCGTCTACGACACGATGGGGCTCGAAGAGCCGCGCGTCGTGCTGAACGACGTCGTCGTCGGCTCGTTCGCCGTGCGTGAGGACGACCAGCAGTTCGCCATCTTCGTGCAGGGGGCGACGCCTTTGGCCGGGATGCTGAGCATCGACGGCGGCCGCAGTTGGAAGAACATCAATGTCCCCGCGTCGAGCTACTTCAACCCGACCGTCTTCACGACCACCGTCGACACCGGCGGCCCCTTCGCGCGCGGCCGCTATTCGCAGGTGCGCATCGGCACGCGGCAGGTTCCGTTCTACTTCGCCAGCTCGAATCCGGCCGGCGTCTATGCCATCGCCCAGGACGGCTCGATCAAGACGCTCTACACGACGTCGCAGATCCTCCCCATCGTGCCGCCGCAAATCCGCCTCCTCGGCACGTCGCTCGACGGCTCGAACGTGCTGTTCATGGTCAACAACGTCGTCATCAGCGTCGACGCCAGCGGCAGCTCGATGCGCACGCATGGCCTGCTGCCGTTCACCTCGTCGCTCGCCGAGGGATGGATCACGTCCGACTTCGCCGCGTACGTCGAGCAGCCGAGCAGCGGATCCGGCACCAACCTCTTCTACATCAAGAACAACACCGCGAACTGGGTCAACGGCAACCTCAACCCCGTGTCGCAGATCACCTCGCCGCCGATTCCGCCGACGCCCGGCAACTTCTACGCCGTCCCCGCCGGCGACTACGACGGCGCCTGGATGATCCTGCGCGACGCGTCGAAGTCGACGATCCTCTGGTCGCACACCGCGGCACAGGGCCTGGTCAAGCGCTGGGAAGACATCACCGCGCCCGAGGTCGAGGCGTTGCATCCGGCGCGGTCGAACACGAAGGTGCTGATCCAGGTCCACCGCTCGCGAATCACCATCGAGCAGCAGCTCTTCAAGGACCCGGCGCTGGCCGTCTGGCACATCGGCGACCCCGCGCCGAAGTCGTACGACGAGCTGTTCCTGCAGGAGACCGCGCTCAAGGGCTTCGTTCACGTCGACGTCGACAAAATCGAGAGCGGCGAGCCGTTCGTCTTCGACTCCGGCGCTCAGGCCTCCTTCTTGCCGCCTCCGCCGAACGTCTCCCCCGCCCCGCCGGGCGCGGGCGGCAGCGACGTCGTGCAGGAGTGGGGCGTGGTGCGCGCGTCGCTCGTGCAGCGCCTCGTCCTCCCCGGCGCGGCGCGCACGGCCGGCGCGTTCGGCAGCTTCTGGTCGACCGACGTGACGTTCTACAACCCCAGCGACGCGCCGCAGACCGTGCAGGTGCACTACGCCGCGAACGGCAACACGCTCACCATCGCCGCCGACAATTCCCGCAGCGTCACGCTGGGCCCGCGCGAGATCCGCACCATTCCCGACATTCTCAAGAACCTCTTCCTCTTCGAGAGCGGCATCGGCGCGCTCTACATCGTCCCCGGCGCCGGGCAGGCGGTGAACGTCACCAGCCGCACCTACACGCAGTCGGACAAGGGGACGTTCGGCTTCGGCATGAACGCCATCGACGTGTACGCCGCGGCCAGCCCGCGCTTCCCCGTCACGTTCTCCGGCGCCTTCCTCGGCCCGAATTTCCGCACGAACCTCGTGCTCACCGACGTCTCCGGCCGAGGTTCCGAGGCAGGGCTTCTCGCTTGGGGCGCATTCGGGCGGACCGGGAACGATGTCACCAGCTACTCCGTCCCCTCCCTCGGCCAGCAGCAATTCAACTTCGTCAACGGCGCGATGGCCGTCGGCGCGAGCGACACCGGCGCGCTCGTGGTCACGCCGACGCGCGGCGAGGCCGTGGCCTCGGTCTTCGCCATCGACAACCGCACCAACGACTCCACCTACTTCCCGCCCGACATCCCCGCCTCGGTCGTGCGCGTGATCCCCGCCATCGGCCACCTCGACGGCGCGAACGGCTCGAAGTTCCGCACCGATCTCTATCTCTTCAACAACTCCGACAACGTCAAGTTCGTGACGCTGCAGGCCAAAGTGTGGGACGCCGCCGGCGGACCGGCGTCGTTTCCGCTGACGCTCCTGCCGCGCGAGGCGCGCACGATTCCGGACGTGCTGAAGACGGCGTTCAACCTGAGCGGCATCGCCCGCCTGCGCTACTTCCAGCAGGGGTCGACGACCGACACGAGCGTGCGCGTGACCTCGCGCACCTATACGGTCGACGACAACGGCGGCACGTACGGGTTTCTGATGCCGCCGCTCAACAGCTTCCAGTCCGGCGCGCCCGGCGACACGCTGGAGATCCTCGGCGCGTCGCTCGACAAGCGCTTCCGCACGAACCTAGGCCTCATCGACCTGACGCCGTTCCTCGGCAGCCGCGCCTCGCGCGCGAACGTGGCCATCATCGACGACCACGGCAAGCAGCTCGACTCGTTCGAGATCACCCTCCCGCTTCTCGGCGGCAATCAGATCAACGATCTCTTCCACGCCCGCAATCTGCCGGAGTCGGCGACCCCCGTGCTGCTGCGCGTGACCGTGATCGAAGGGAGCGTCGGCGCGTACGCCGCGGTGGTGGACAACGGGACAAACGATCCCGCGTACTTTGCGGCAAACCTCGCCGCAAAACAGTAAATCGGTAAAGGAGCGCTCATGAAACGCCTTCTCCCGCTATGCGTGTATCTGATCGCTGCCGCGGCGGCCGCGCGCGTCGTCTCGTACGCGCCGTACACCGACCGCATCACCATCGGGGCCGTGCAGAGCCGCCTGAACCGGCACTTCGTCCTGTTCGAGCTCGCGCCGGGCAGCAGCAGTACCGCCAAAGGGCAGGTCGTGGTCTACGACACGCAGGGCTTCGAAGAGCCGCGTGTCGTGCTCGACAACATCGCCGTCTTCGCGCTCGCGGCGCGCGAAGACGACCAGCAATTCGCCATCTTCGTGCAGACCTCGGCGACGAGCGCCCTGCTCACCGTCGACGGCGCCGCGACCTGGAAGACCGTCGGTCTGCCCAGCGTCAACAACCTCGGCAACTTCTCCACGCCGATTCCCGACACCGGCGGCCCCTTCGCGCGCGGCCGCTGGTCGCCGCTGCGCATCGGCACGCGCCAGTATCCGTTCTACTTCGCCAGCCCGTCGAACATCTACGCGCTCAGCGAGAACGGCTCGATCAAAGGCCTCTACACACCGACCGCCGGCTCCCAAGGGGTGCGCATGATCGGCACCTCGTTCGACGGCTCGACCGTGCTCTACGCCGTCGACCGCAACGTCGCCAGCATCGACACCAACGGAGTCTCGCGCAGCTACGGCGCGCTGCCGGCGCGCCCGGACTCCGCCGAGGGATGGATCGCGTCCGACGCCGCCGCGTACGTCGAGACGACGTCGTACTACAACGCGGAGCTGTACTACCTGAAAGACGGCATCGCCAACCTCGTCAACAACGGCGGCACGGGCACGTTCTACGCCGTCCCAGCCGGCGACTACAACGGCGCGTGGATGATCTCCCGCAGCATCTCCTCGAAGACGACGCTCTACTCGCACAAACCCGGCGCCGGCTTGTTCAAGCATTGGGATGACGTCACCGCGCCCCAGGTCGAGGCACTGCATCCGGCGCGCTCGAACGCCAAGGTGCTGATCCAGGTTCATCGCCCGCGCACGGCCATCGATCAGCTTCAGTTCAAAGATCCCGCGCTCGCCGTCTGGCACGCCGGCGATCCCGCGCCGAAGTCGTACGACGAGCTGTACCTCAACGAGAACTCGGCGAAGGGCTTCGTGCACCTCGACGTCGACAAAGTCGAGAGCGGCGATCCCTTCGTCTTCGACTCCGGCGCGCAAGCGATGTTCTTCCCGCCGACCGGAGGCGGCGGCGTCTCGGCGGGCGGGGGCGGCGGCAGCGAGGTCGTGCAGGAGTGGGGCGTGGTGCGCGCGTCGCTCGCGCAACGCCTCGTCCTCCCCGGCGCGGCGCGCACCGCGGGCGCGTTCGGCAGCTTCTGGATGACCGACGTCACGTTCTACAACCCGAACGATCAATCGCAGACCGTGCAGGTGCACTACGCCGCGAACGGCAACACGCTCACCATCGCCGCCGACAATTCCCGCAGCGTCACCCTCGGCCCGCGCGAGATCCGCACCATTCCCGACATTCTCAAGAACCTCTTCCTCTTCGAGAGCGGCATCGGCGCGCTCTACATCGTCCCCCCCGCCGGACAGTCGGTGAACGTCACCGCCCGCACCTACTCGTCGTCGGCCAAGGGGACGTTCGGCTTCGGCATGAACGCCATCGACGTCTATGCCGCGGCCAGCCCGCGCTTCCCCGTCACGTTCTCCGGCGCATTTCTGGGCGCGAATTTCCGGACGAACCTCGTCCTCACCGATGTCTCCGGACGCGGCGCCGAGGCGGGGCTGCTGGCTTGGGGAAGCTTCGGCCCGGCCGGCGAAACCTTCATGACGTACGCCGTGCCGGCGCTCGGCCAGCAGCAGTTCCAATCCGTCGGTGCGCCGATCGGCGTCGGTCCCGCCGACACCGGCGCGCTCGTGGTCACGCCGACGCACGGCGAGGCCGTAGCGTCCGTGTTCGCCATCGACAACCGCACCAACGACTCGACCTACTTCCCGCCCGACCTCCCCGCCTCGGTCGTGCGCGTGATCCCGGCCATCGGCCATCTCGACGGCGCGAACGGCTCGAAGTTCCGTACCGATCTCTATCTCTTCAACAACTCCGACAGCGTGAAGTTCGTGACGCTGCAGGCCAAGGTGTGGGACGCCGCCGGCGGACCGGCGTCGTTCACGCTGACGCTCCTGCCGCGCGAGGCGCGCACGATTACGGACGTGCTGAAGGCGGCGTTCAACGTCAGCGGCATCGCCCGCCTCCGCTATTCTCAGCAGGGGCCGGCGACCGACACCAGCGTGCGCGTGACCTCGCGCACGTATACGGTCGGCGCCGACGGCGGCACGTTCGGATTCCTCATGCCGCCGCTGAACAGCTTCCAGTCCGGCGGTCCCGGCGACACGCTGGAGATCCTCGGCACCTCGCTCGACAAGCGCTTCCGCACGAACCTCGGCCTCGTCGACCTGACGCCGTTCCTCGCCAGCCGCGCCTCGCGCGCGAACGTGGCCATCATCGACGACCACGGCAAGCAGCTCGACTCGTTCGAGATCACCCTCCCGCTTCTCGGCGGCAATCAGATCAACGATCTCTTCCACGCCCGCAACCTGCCGGAGTCGGCGACCCCCGTGCTGCTGCGCGTGACGGTGACCGAAGGAAGCGTCGGCGCCTACGCGGCGGTGGTGGACAACGGGACGAACGACCCGGCGTACTTCGCGGCAAACCTGGCGTCAAAGCAGTAGCTACATCTGCTTGCACGTACACGACGGCGGGCTGCCGGCATTGCAGCAGGCGTACACGCCGGAGCCGCTGCAGGTGACGCTGCATCTGCCGCTGCGGCGAACATGCCGCCCGAGGTGCACGATACCCGCACCCGGTCGTGTGGTTGACGCCGGCGACTTCGTACGTCGTCGTGGAAAAACCTTCCGGAATCGGATGGCCGGAGCCTTAACGGCGCACGCCTTCGAAGTGACGCCGAGTGCCTTTTCAACGGCTCGGAGAGCTTTCGAAATGGCTCGGAGTCCGTTTTCAATGACACGGAGTGACTTTTCAATGGCTCGTCGTCATTTCAAGGCACGCCGTCAAAAACGCACCACGAATTCCGCTCGCCGGCGTACTTCGCGGCCAACCTGGCGTCGAAGCAGTAGCTACATCTGCTTGCACGTACACGACGGCGGGCTGCCAGCATTGCAGCAGGCGTACACGCCGGAGCCGCTGCAGGTGACGCTGCAGCTGCCGCCGGTGCCGCTCTGCGAACAGCTCGTGGCGAACATGCCGCCCGAGTTGCACGTGCCGCTGCCCCCGGCGCCCCAAGGGTCCTCGAAGGGGAGCGCACCACAGTCGTAGCACTCGTTCGTCGACAAACGCCCGCTCGAATGGCCGCCCGTGTTGACGTTGAGCCGCTCGATGCCGGCGCCGGTCGTGTGGTTGACGCCGGCGACTTCGTACGTGGTCGTGGAAAAGCCTTCCGGAATCGGAATGGCAGGAGTCTTCTGTCCGGCGACCGTAAAGGTGCTCACGCTCTTCTCGGCGGGCACGACGATGACGAGCGCCGATCCGCTGAACTCCACGTCCGCTCCGCGGTAGACCGCGTCGAGCGGTAGACCGGGATTCGCCCAGACCTGGAACAAATGCTCTGCCGGTCCGTCGCCATTACCGTTGCGGACGAGGAAGATCGTCGCGTGCGCCTTCGACTTGACCATTACCGTACCGCCGTGAATGCGCAGGGGCGCGCCGGCATGGGGGGCAGCTTGGAGCGAGGCGGCAGCGAGCAAGATCGCAAGGATACCTTTGCACATGCCAACTCCTCCTTACTGTAGGAGTGACGGTGCGTCTGAATTCCATACCCCCTGCCTCTCATACGTTCCGTGGTGCATTCGAAACAACGCACGGACATCTCGAAATGACACGCGCGGTCAAAAGCGAACGACGAATTCCGCTCCCCCGCCCACCCCGTTCTGCAACGAATAGCCGAAGCCGTGATTCGTGAGGATCTCCTGCACGATCGTGAGGCCGAGGCCGCGTCCGTCGGACTTCGTGGTGAAAAACGGGGTGAAGAGCGAGGCGCGGACGTCGTCGGAGATGCCGGGGCCGGAATCGCGAACCGTCAGCGTGCCGCTCAGGAGCGCGATCGAGATAGCGCCGTCGCTGCCGACGGCGTCGACGGCGTTGCGGGCGATGTTCAGCACCACCTGCTCGAGCTGGTAGGCGTCGGCGTCGGCAATCGTTTCGTCGAGATCGAGCGTCAGGGCGATTTGGCGCGCGTCGAGCTCGGGGCGCAGCAGCGCGGCGATGCGCTCGACGATTCCGGCCACGCGCACGCGGCCGCGGTGCGGCGGCGGCAGGCGCACCACGTCGGCGAAGGCGCTCATGAAGCGGTTCAGCGCGTCGATGCGCGACGAGGCCACGGAGAGCGCGGTCACGTAGTCGTCGCGGTCGGCCGCGGAGATCTGCGGCGCCCAGCGCAGCGCCGAGTCGAGGAGCGACCGCACCGCGCCGACGGAGTTGTTCACCTCGTGCGACATCATCCGGATCAGCTTCTCGTACGCCGCCTTTTCGCTGAGGCGCAGATCCTCCGTCAACTCCTCGATCAGGTAGAAACTCTTGGCGAAGCCGCGGTCGCGGAACTCCGCGCGCCACACCTTCACGCGCCGCGGGCCGTCCAGCGTCAGGAGCGAGGCCTGCCCCGGCTCCATGGCCGCGAGCTCGGCGAGCATCTCCGGCGTGACGAAGCGCTGCGCCGTCGGGTTCATCTGCTCGACGTTGCCGTCGAAGTCGCAGATGACGATGCCGGAGGGCGAGGCCTGCACGATCTTCTGCAGCAGTTGGTGGCGCTCCTCCGCGGCCAGGCGCTCCTCGCGCAGGCGGTCGATCATGTCGTTGTAAATGGCGATGAGGTCGTCCATCTCCGTCTGCCCGACCGGCACGAAGCGCGTGGCGAAGTCGCGCTCGCCGATGAGCTCCGCGCCCGTGCGCAGAAGATCGAGCGGGAGGAAGAGCGCGCGCGTGAGGCGATAGCCGACGACGAGCGAGACCGCGAAGGCCACTTCGATGGCGAAGAGCCAGAGGGGGTGATCGAAGAGGACGACGACGGCGAACGCCGCCAGCGCGAGGTGGAGGGCGACGAAGTAGAGAATGAATTTGTTGCGGAGCTTCATCGGGGGCCCCTCGCTCCGCTCGGGGTGACACGAAGTGCGTCGCTCATACCATGCGGTACTTCTCGAGCCGCCGGTAGAGCGCCGCCCGGCTCAGCCCCAGCGCCTCCGCCGCACGCGAGACGTTGCCGTCGTAGTGTTTCATGCACTTGGCGATCATGCGCTGCTCGATCTCGTCGAGGGTCATCGCCCCCGCCTCCGGCAGCGCATCGGCGCCGCGCGGCGTCTCCTCGGCGTCGCGCACGGCAAAGACGTCGTCCACATCCAACACGCGCCCGCCGCGCACGAGCACGGCGCGGTCGATGAGCTGCCGCAACTGCCGGATGTTGCCCGGCCAGTTCTGCGACTTGAGCCACTCCATCGCCCGCGGCGTGATCGTCTCCGTTTCCACGCCGTACGCCGAGGCGGCGCGGCGCAGAAAATGCGCGGCCAGCGCGGGGATGTCGCCGCGGCGCTCGCGCAGCGGCGGGAGCTGGATGGTGATGAGATTCAGGCGATACAGCAGGTCCTCGCGGAACTCGCCCCGCTGCACGAGCTCGTGCAGCGGCCGGTTCGTCGCCGAGAGGACGCGCACGTCGACGCTGCGCGTGCGGCTCGATCCGAGGACTTCGTAGCGGCGCTCCTGGAGCACGCGCAGGAGCTTGACCTGCGACGGCGGCTCGAGCTCGCCGATCTCGTCGAGGAAGATCGTCCCGCCGTCGGCAATCTCGAAGCGCCCCTTGCGGTCCTGGCGCGCGTCGGTGAAGGCGCCGCGCACGTGGCCGAACATCTCGCTCTCGAAGAGCGTCGTGGAGATGCCGCCGAGGTTGACCTTCACGAAGGAGGCGTTGCGGCGCTTGCTGTTCGCGTGCAGCGCCTCGGCCACGAGCTCTTTGCCCGTGCCGCTCTCGCCGGCGATCAAGACCGAGGCCTCGGTCGGCGCGACGCGGCCGACGAGGTCGAGCATGCGCACGATCTTCGCGTCGCTGCCGATGATGTTGGCGAAGTCGTAGCGCTCATCGAGCTCGCCGCGCGACGGCAGCTCGCGCTCGCCCGCGCGCACCTCGGCGAGACCGAGCGCCGTCTCGAGGGCCTGAATCACCGCGGTGTTGTCCCACGGCTTGGCGATGAAGTCGACGGCGCCGCGCTTCATCCCCTCCACCGCGAGCGGGATCGAGGCCCAGGCAGTGATGAGGATGACGGGGATCGTGGCGTCGTGACCGCGGATGGCGGAGAGGAGTTGCAGACCTTCCTCGCCCGACGTGCGGCGCGAGAAGTTCATGTCCTGAATGACGAGGCGCGGCCGCTCCTCGCGCAGCCGCGCCAGCGCCTCGTCCGGCGAATGCGCCGCCACGGCGCGGTAGCCGTGCTGCTTGAGCAGCAACGACAGCGACGCCGTGACGGAGCGATCGTCGTCGACGATGAGAATCATTCGTATCGCAATGCTTCCGCCGGCGGTACCCGCGAGGCAAGCCATCCAGGGTACATGCCGCACAAAAGCGTGATGCCGTAAATCACGCCGAGCGCCATGGCGATTCCGGCGGCGAACATCGGCGGCGTGACCACGCGGAAAACGCCGAGCATCGGCAACTGCGCGAGGATGACGATGCCGAGGACGATGGCGATCGTCGCCAGCAGCGCCACCTCGGCGACGATCTGCCCGCGCACGCTGCCGCCGCTCGCGCCGAGGGCGCGGCGGAGGCCGATCTCGCGCGTGCGGCGCGTGACGTTCTGCCACAGCACGCCCGTCAACCCGAGCGTCACCATCGAGATCAGGAAGAGCGCCACGATCCCGCCGATGATCACCGGCGTCATGCGCACCCGGTTCATCAGCGAGCGCTGGTTCTCCATCCGGTTGACGCGGAAGCCGCGGTCCGGCGCGAGGTCGTGCAGCCGCTTGGTCAGCGTCTCCTCGAACGCCGCCGGCGTGCCGGGGCGGACGCGGATCAACACGTTGCGCGGCGCCTCGGCGTCCGGTCCGCGCATGGCCACGCGGCTGAAGGCCATGTGCACGTCGGGCGGCGAGAGCTCGCCGTACTTCCGGTACGGCGGGATGATGCCGACGACGCGCAGCTCGCGCTTTCCCTCGGGAAACTTCTTCCCGATCGCATCGGCGTTGCCGAACGCTGCCTTGGCGAGGTCGGAGTCGATCACGACCGGGCTGTACGACGCGCCGTCGTCGGCCGCGGAGAACCAGCGCCCGCGCAGGATGGGGATGCGCAGCACCTTCGCGAAGTCGTCCGTGACCTGGTCGCGCGTGACGTCGACCGGCTTCCCTTCGACCGTCCACCGCCCTTCCCACACGGCGTTCGAATACGGCGGCATCCCCGAGGCGGCCAGCGACTCGATCTGCGGGAACGTGCGGAGCTCGCGCATTACGCGCTCGACGAGCTCGGCGTCGGCCGCGTCGATGTTGCCGAGGGAGCGGCCGAGGTCGATGCGCACCGTCCAGACGTCGTGATAGTCGAAGCCGAGGGGCTGTCCCCAGCGGCCGAGCGTGGAGACGGCCATCGTCAGCACTGCCACGAGGACGAGGAACGAGATGAAGATCTCGAGCATGATCAGCGCGTTGGCGCGCTTGCGGTTCCAAACGAGTTTGAGCAAATGACGGATCACTGTGCACCTCCGCGAAGAGCGTTGACTGGATGCATCCGCGCCATCCGCCACGCCGGGTAGACTCCGGAGACGAGGCCGAACGCGACCGCCATGAGCATCCCGTAGCCGAAGATCCGCAGGTTCAAGTCGAGCTGGACGTTCGGGAAGACGTCGCTGGCGTTGAGCGACGCGAGGATCGCGGCGGACAGGCCGAAGGCGATGGCGCCGCCGATCAGCGTCAGGACGATGTTTTCCATGACGAACTGCGACACGAGCGACCGCCGCGGCGCGCCGAAGGCCTTGCGCACGCCGATCTCCGACGAGCGCTCCAGGATCCGGCTCAGGTTGATGGTGACGAGATTCAGCGCCGGCAAGGCCATGAAGAGGAGCGCCAGGATGCCGAGGATGGCGCGCGCCAGGAGGAAGCTCCCCTGCCCCGCGTTGCTCTTGAAGAACGGCCGCACGAACGACTGGAAAGTCGTGTCGAGATGCACGTCGAGCGTGTCGAACATCTTCGGATCGGGGATCGGCACGCGCGCCGCGGCCGCGTCGAACGCGGCGCGGATGCGCGGCAGGTCGTCCTTGCTGCGCGCCATGACCAGGCCGATGAAGTTCCCCATGAATTGCTGGCGGTAGTCGGACGACGGGTAACTGCCGATCGGCACCCACATCTGTCCCCACGAAACCTGCCGCGTGTCGGGCACGGCCGGGACGACGCCGATGACGCGGAAGTTGTCGCCCTGCACGGTGATGGTCTTGCCGATGGCCGAGCCGGAGCCGAAGAGCTTGCCGCGCAACTCGTCGGTGATGACGGCGACGCGCGCGCCGCTGTCGTCCTCCTGCTTCGTGAAGTGCCGTCCTTCGAGGAATCGGAATCGGGTGATCTGCCAGAACGGCGCGTCGGTGTGGCGGAGGACGACGTCGATGCGGCTGCCGCCGACATACGTCGCGGTCATCGTCGGCTCCGAGGTCATGCCGAAGGCCTCGATGCCGGGAAGCGGGCGGACGTAGCTGTCGAGGAACTTGAAGCCGGGGTTCATCGTCTCGGTCGCTTCCTTGCCGCGCAGGCTGACGCGGTAGACACCGAGAACGCGGTCGAAGTTCTGCTCCGGCTCGCGCGGGGCGAAGAGGTTGTCGAGCACGGCCGTGGCCACCATCAGCACGACCAGGGTGAGGCTGATGCCGAAGAGGGAGATGAAGGTGAAGAACTTTCTCCGGCCGAGGATTTTGAGCGCCAGCTTGAAGTTCGTGCGCATCACGCCACCTGCCGGCCGTCGAAGAGGCGGACGATGCGGTCGGTACGCCGGGCGAAGCGCTCGTCGTGCGTGACCATGACGATCGTCGTGCCGTCGTTCTGATTCAGATCGTGGAGGATGGACATGATCTCCTCGCCCATGGCCGAGTCGAGGTTGCCGGTGGGCTCGTCGGCGAGGAGGATGCGCGGCTTGCCGACGATGGCCCGGGCGATGGCCGCGCGCTGCTGCTGCCCGCCGGAGAGCTGCGTCGGGAAGTGATGAACGCGCGAGGCCAGGCCGACGCGGTCGAGGGCCTGCTGGGCGAGCTTGCGCCGCTCGCCGCCGCTCATCTTGCGGTAGAGCAGCGGGATCTCGACGTTGTCGACGACCTTGAGGTCGGGCACGAGGTGGAAGCTCTGGAAGACGAAGCCGAGCTTCTCGTTGCGGAAGCGCGCCAGCTTGCGGTCGCCCGAGCCGTTGATGGCGGTGTTCTCGATGGAGAGCTTCCCCTTGGTCGGCGCGTCGAGAAGGCCGATGAGGTTGAGCAGAGTGCTCTTGCCGCAACCCGAGGGCCCCATCACGGAGACGAATTCGCCGGGGGCGACGTCCAAGTTGATGTTCTCCAAGGCGAGCGTCTCGACGCGTTCTGTTCTGTAGACCTTATTCACGTTCTCTAGCTTGATCATGGTTCCTCCGTTGTGCTGAGTGCTGAGTGCTGAGTTGCGTCGACCCACACAGCACTCAGCACACAGCACTCAGTACTTCGTTATTCGAGCCTCAGCTCTTTCACTCCGCTGTAATCGCTCATATTCGAAATCACCACTTCATCTCCCGCCGCGAGGCCGCTCAAAACTTCGATCTCGTTCTCCCCCGCCAGCCCCCACCGCACCGGCACGCTCACGAGGCGCTCGCCGCGCTTGACGAAGACGCGCTCGTTCTCGGTTTGGCCGAGCGCGCCGCGCTTGACGCGCAGCGTGTCGCCGCGGCGGCCGACGAGGGCGAAGACGTCGACGCGCACGTCGTTGCGCAGCTTCGGGTTCGTGCGGTCGTCGAGCTCGGCGAAGAACTTCGCCTGGCCGTTCTCCACGCGCGGCTCCACGCTGGCGATCGTGCCGTCGAGTGTCGTGGCCTCGTCGAGACGGACGCGCACGCGCATGCCCGGCGCGAGGCGGTTGACGTACATGTCGGCGATCGTGGCGCTGAGGCGGAACGAGGAGAGGTCGGCGATGCGCGCCATGACTTCGCCGTTGCGCACGGCCGCGCCCGCGGTCGGAACGATCCAGGTGACGACGCCGTCGCGGTCGGCGCGCATCATGGCCAGGTCGAGCTGGCGCTTCGCTTCGCCGCGCTCTTTCCGCAGCGACTGCTCGCCCATGGCGCCGGCCGCCAGCTGCGCCTGCGCGCTCCGCTCCGCGCGCGCCAGCGCTTCGCGAAGCTGGGTGAGCTCGATGCCGCTCTTCTTTGCCGTCGTCGAGGCCACGAGGGTCTCCTGCTCGGCGACGAGTCCTTCCTTGTGCAAGCGGTCGTTCTGCGCGGCCTTGAACTTGGCGATGTCGGCGTCGAGCGCCTTCTGCTCGATCTGCGCGCGCAGGAGGGCCAGGCTGTCGTCGAGCCGCAGCCGGAGCTGCGACTGCTCGTTCTGCTTCTGCGCGATCTGCTCGTCGAGGCGCTCCAGCGCCAGGCGCGCGGAGGTGGTGTCGAGCTCCACGATGACGTCGCCGGCGCGCACGCGGTCGCCGGCGCGGCGGACGATGCGCAGCACGCGCGAGTCGAGCGGCGCGGAGACGACCTGCTCGACCGCCGGGATGATCGTGCCGCTGGCCTGCAGCGTGGCATCGACCGGCCCGCGCTCGACGGCGGCGGTCTGGATGTCCTGGCGGCGGATCGACGGCCGCAGCCACGACAGCGTCGCCGCGAAGGAGAAGACGATCGCCGCAACGGCGACCGTCGCGGTCACGACGCGCTTGACCAGCACGCGGCGCCGAACGTCGGGGGAAATCTCACGGTCCATGCGGCGCTCTTAGGCGAGCGCAGTGCCACACCTCACGCACGTGTTTTCAATGGTTTACACGTGGCAGGCTGTCCGCGCGCGGACGGCGGTGTTCGGAAACGGACACTCATCGGGTAGGAAACTCCGCCGCTGTCGACACTCCTGCCTCAAGGAGGTTGTATGGCAGCGACAAAGAGCCGAATCTCAGGAAAAAGCGTCACCCTGGTGGCCGTCCCAGGCAAGAAGATCACCCCCGACGTGGTGCACGCGGCGTTCGAGCAGATCTTCAGACTGAACGGCTGTCTCGCCTGCGGGCTGCTTGGCATCGACGTCCACGTCCACGGCGGCGACCCCGAGCCGCTCCTCGGCGACATCGAAGGCTTCAACGGCATGGTGCGGTGATCCGGACCGGCGTCAACTACGAAGGGCGTGACCCGCGATTCGTCGAGACGGTGCTGCCGTCGGCCGAGGTCGTCGAGGTCACGCCCGACACGATCGCCACGCTGCGCGATGGCATCCCGGTCATCCCGCGGGCGACGCTGGACGAGCTGCGCGCGATCGGCAAACCGGTCACGCTGCACGGGATCGGTTTGTCGATCGCCTCCGCGGATGCGATGGACGGCGGCTACCTCGGTCTCGTCGATACGCTGATGGACGCGCTCGACGTGGCCTGGCACAGCGAGCACCTCGGCTACGTGGCGGTTGACGGCGAGCACCTCGGCACGATGCTCGTCGCGCCGCGCAGCGAGGAGACGCTGGAGCTCGTCTGCGGGCGCGTCGCGGAGATCCGGGCGCGGTGGAACAAGCCGTTCCTCCTGGAGCACGTCGTCAATCTGCTGCCCGATCCCGGCGGCGACTACACCGCCGCGGGGTTTCTCAACGAGATCGTCCGCCGCAGCGGCTGCGGGATCCTGCTCGACGTCTACAACCTCGAGTGCGACGCGCACAACGGCATCGCCGACGTCGACGAATTCCTCGGCGAGCTGAATCTCGACGCCGTGCGCGAGATCCACGTCGCCTGCGGCGTCGAGGACCGCGGCCTGCAGCTCGACGTGCACTCGCGCGCCGCTCGCGAGTCGACGCTCGCACTGCTGGGGCGTGTCGCGGGCATGGCGCCGAACGTCGAGGCCGTGATCTTCGAGCTTCTCGGATCGGCCGTGCCGTCGGTCGGCTACGAGGCAATCGCCGGCGAGATGCAGAGAATCCGGGCAGCGCTCGCGCTTATGCGACGACAACCATCCGCGCCCTGCCCCCAACGCCCTGCGCCCGCCGCATCGGCATTGCCGCTCTCCGAGCACCAGCGCGCCATGCGCGACCTCCTCCGCGGCACCGCCGTCGCGGACGATCCGTATGTGCGTGAGGCGGCGAAATCGACCGGGCTGCAGGTCCTCCGCGACACCGTCCGCGGCTGGCGCCGCTACCGCCTCGATCGCCAATGCCGCCTCACCGCGGCAATGCTGAAGCGGCGCGGCGGCTACGACGAGGCGCTGGAGCGGGCGAATTCACCGTACATCGAAGCCGCCGCCAACGCGTTTCTCGACGCCGCGGAGTCGTGCGGCGACCCGCTCCTGGCCAGCGTCGCCGCGTTCGAGCGCGCCATGCTCCGCGACGAGGCGGCGGAGACGAGCGTCGACTGGCCCTGCGATCCCTACCCCATCCTCGGCGCGCTCCTCGGCGGCACGGAGCTGCCCGAGGTCGCATTCGTTCCGCATCGCACCATCGTGTCGAACGAGTGCTACGGCTACTTCCGCGTCGAGTGAACGTCGGACTCGGGGAGCTGCTGCTCGGGGTTGAAGTCCGGCGGCAGCGGCGCGCCGGCGGGCGCGTGCGCCGCGCGCAGACGGCTCTTGTGGAAGCCGTAGAGGAAGTAGAAGACGATTCCGATGACGAGCCAGATCCCAAAGCGGTACCACGACGTCTTCGGCAACTGCGTCGCCAGGATCACGCACGACACGGCGCCGAGAATGGGGAAGAACCACGCGCCGCCGGGGACGCGGAAGCCGCGCTCGCGGCCCGGATCCTTCACGCGCAGGATGATGATGCCGATACAGACGAGCATGAAGGCGAAGAGCGTCCCGATGTTCGTCAGATCGACCATCTCGTCGAGCGACGAAAAGAGCGCGGCCACGCCGACGAAGACGCCGGTGATGATCGTGGAGACGTGCGGCGTGCGGAAGCGCGGGTGCACCTTGGAGAAAAACCGCGGCAGCAAGCCGTCGCGCGACATGGCGAAGAAGATGCGCGGCTGCCCGAGCTGGAAGACGAGCAGCACGGCCGTGTGGGCGATGACCGAGCCGAAGGCGACGACCTTTACCATCCACCCCGGCATCGACACGTACTTCATCGCCAGTGTCAGCGGCTCGGCCTGTTCGCTCGAGAGCGTCTTCACCAGCGCGCTGTACGGAATCAGTCCGGTGAAGACCGCGGCGATGGCGGCGTAGATGATCGTGCAGATGACCAGCGAGCCGATGATGCCGATGGGCATGTCGCGCTTCGGATTCCGCGCTTCCTCCGCCGTCGTCGACACGGCGTCGAAGCCGATGTAGGCGAAGAAGACGATCGACGCCCCGGTCAGAATGCCTTTGAAACCGTTCGGCGCGAAGGGGTGCCAGTTCTCCGTGTTCACGTACTTGAAGCTGACGAAGGCGAAAAAACCGAGGACGACGAGCTTGACCGCCACCATCCAGAAGTTGAAGCCGGCCGACTCGCGCACGCCCCACACCAGCACGATGGTGATGAGCGCCACGATGCCGACGGCGAGGATGTTGAAGATGATGGGCACGCCGAAGACGTGCGGCGCGTGGGCGACGACGTCGGGCATGCGCGTCAGCGCGGTGTGGTAGTCGACGGTGAGCCACGACGGGAGGTGGAGCGGCGACCCTTCGAGCAGGGTGTTGAAGTAGTTCGCCCAGGAGATGGCCACGGCGACGTTGCCGATGGCGTACTCGATGAGGAGGTCCCAACCGATGATCCACGCCACGAGCTCGCCCAAGGTCGCGTAGGAGTAGGTGTAGGCCGAGCCGGAGACCGGGACCATCGAGGCGAACTCGGCGTAGCAGAGCGCGGTGAAGCCGCAGACGATGGCGGTGAGGACGAAGGAGAGCATGAGCGCCGGCCCGGCGCCGGGCCGCGAGGCGTCGCCCGCCGCGGCCGTGCCGATGGTGGCGAAGATGCCGGCGCCGATGATCGCGCCGATGCCGAGAGCAACGAGGTTCCACGGCCCCAGCGCCTTCTTGAGCTGGTGCCCTTCTTCCTGCGTCTCGGCAACGAGCTCATCGAGACTCTTCGTGCGGAAAAGTTGAGCGATTCGCGATGCCATCGTGTGGGCGCATGATAGCCGAGGGGCCGTAAAATGCCTCGCGTGTTGCGCATGACCGTGGAGGAATACCTCCGCTACGATGCGGCCGACCCGTGGAAGAACGAGTACGACGATGGCGTCGTTACTGCCGTTCCGAGCGCCGGCGAGCGGCATAACTTGATTCTCGCCGGATTGCTCGGTGCTTTGCGCCATCTACCCGATCGCTGCAGGGCCTACGCGAGCCGACTGAAGGTGCGCATGGAGAATCCAACGCGCATCTTTTTCCCCGAGGCGACGGTCGTCTGCGGCCGGTCGAAAGTCGCCGGTGAAGGCGACGACACGATGCTTCTCAATCCGACTGCCGTGTTCGAGCTTCGTGGCAACCGGCTGGCGTACTACTCGGCCATCGAATCGCTGCAGGAGTATGCCGTCGTGTCTGTCGGCGAATATCGCATCGAGCACTTTCGCCGCGACAGAGACGAGTGGATTCGCTTCGTCGCAAGCGGCGCCGAAGCGACACTGCGGCTGCCCATCATCGGCTGCGACCTCCCACTTCGCGAGATCTACTACCAAGTGCTAGAGTCGCCACGTCAACCAACCCACAACGGAGGCCCCCCATGACCGCCATCGACATCCAGACCAAATACCCCCCCGTCCGCAACTACATCGGCGGCGCGTTCGTCGACGCGGATGCGGAGCATCTCGACGTCTTCAATCCCGCCGACGGGCGCGTGATCTCGCGCGTGCCGCTCTCCGCGCACGCCGATGTCGACCGCGCCGTCGCCGCGGCGGAGAAGGCTTTCCCGGCCTGGTCGGCGATGCCGATCAAGGAGCGGGTGCAGGTCTTCTTCCGCTACAAGGCGCTCCTCGAGAAGAACATCGACGAGCTGGCGGCGCTGATCACGGAAGAAAACGGCAAGATCTCGAGCGAGGCGCGCGCGGAGGTGCTCAAGTCGGCCGAGCTCTGCGAGTTCGCCACCTCGCTGCCGCAGATCACCGCCGGCGAAGTCCTCGAAGTCTCGCGCGGCGTGGAATGCCGCGTGGAGCGCTTCCCCGTCGGCACCGTCGCCTGCATCACCCCCTTCAACTTCCCGAACATGGTCCCGAACTGGACGATCCCCAATGCCATCGCCCTCGGCAACTGCATGATCCTCAAGCCGAGCGAGCTCGTGCCGCTGTCCGCCGGGCGCATCGCCGAGCTGCTGCGCGAGGCCGGCCTGCCCGACGGCGTGCTGAATATCGTCCACGGCGGCCAGGCCACGGTCGAGGCCATCTGCGATCACCCCGGCATCCACGGCATCACCTTTGTCGGCTCGACGAAGGTGGCGAAGATCGTCTACCGCCGCGGCACGCAGAGTCTCAAGCGCGTCCTCGCCCTCGGCGGCGCGAAGAATCATCTCTTCGTCATGCCCGACGCCGAGCCGGAGATGACGTCGACGAACGTCGTGGCCTCGATGGCTGGCTGCGCCGGTCAGCGCTGCATGGCCGCCTCGGTGATGATGGCGGTCGGACAGACGGATCACATCATCGACCGCATGGTGAAGATCGTGAAGTCGATGGTGCCGGGGCAGCACATCGGCCCCGTCATCTCCGCCGCCGCAAAGAAGCGCATCGAGGGGTACATCACCGAAGCCGAAGAGGCCGGGGCGAAGGTGCTCGTCGACGGGCGCGGCTACACCGTGCCGGGGAAGGAAGAGGGCTACTACGTCGGCCCGACGCTCATCGACTACGTAACGCCCGACATGCGCATCGCGCAGGAGGAAGTGTTCGGCCCGGTCATGGTCATCATCCGGGCGAAGGACGTCGAGGAGGCGCTGCGCGTGCAGCACCGCTCGCCGTATGGCAACGCCGCGAGCGTCTTCACCGAGAGCGGCGGCGTGGCGCGCTATGTCATGGAGAACGCCAGCGCCGGCATGGTGGGCGTGAACGTCGGCGTGCCGGTGCCGCGCGAGCCGTTCGGCTTCGGCGGCTGGAACGAGTCGAAGTTCGGCGTCGGCGACATCACCGGCCGCGGCTCGATCGAGTTCTGGACGCAGTCGAAGAAGATGACGACGAAGTGGAACAAGGAAGCGGGCGTGAACTGGATGTCGTAGGCGACCGCGGCTTTCACGGCTCGATCCCGCAGCTTTACGAGGCGTATCTCGTTCCGCTCATCTTCGAGCCCTACGCGGCCGACCTCGCGCAGCGGCTGGCGGCGCATCCGCCGGCGCGCCTGCTGGAGGTGGCCGCCGGCACGGGCGTGGCCACGCGCAGCCTGGCCTCGGTGCTTCCCGAAAGCACCGCCATCGTCGCCACCGATCTCAATCAGCCGATGCTCGCGATGGCCGCGGCGACGGGCACGAGCCGCCCGGTGGAGTGGCGCCAGGCCGACGCGATGCAGTTGCCGTTCGCCGACGCGGCGTTCGACGCCGTGGCCTGCCAGTTCGGCGCGATGTTTTTTCCCGACAAGGCGCGCGCGTTCTCGGAGATACGCCGCGTGCTGAGGCCGGGCGGCGTATTCCTCTTCAGCGTCTGGGACCGCATCGAAGACAACGAGTTTGCCGACGACGTCACGAATGCGCTGGCGGCGCTCTTCCCGGCCCACCCGCCGCGCTTCCTGGCGCGCACGCCGCACGGCTACCACGAC
>DATDFB010000060.1:0-10899 GCA_036522835.1 Thermoanaerobaculia bacterium
GCTTCTCGGCGCGCTTGTGGTCCTCGTCCGTCCGGACGATGACGTGACGCAGCACGCGGTCGGAGTTGCGCATGCGGCGGCCAAGCTCCTGCATCGAGCTGTCGCTCTCGAAAACGAAGAGGTGGTAGTTGCCTTCGGTGAACTTGCGGATGGGGTATGCGAGACGGCGGCGGCCCCACGCTTCTTCGTGCGTGAGCTTCGCGCCTTGTGACTCGGCGACGCGCTTGAACTCCGTGACGAGCGTCGTCGCCTCCTCCTCCTGCACTTGCGGAGAGAGGATGAACAGGACTTCGTAAGTCCTCATGATTCCTCCTTCTGGCCTAGCGGAATCCCGATCTCAGGCGGGATTCAAGGAGCTGGCAGATTGTGAAAGATATTGTCCGGAGATTCGGACAGCAGCGGAGAAGCCGGTGTCCGATCCGATTATTCCGCTATCTGGAGTGACAGCGGCGGCATGGCCGCCGCACTCCAGGTAAGATCCCCGCTCATGCGTCGATTTGCACTCTGCCTGCTCTTCCTCGCCACCGCCGCCCTCGCCCAGCAAGACCCCGCGCTTTTCCAGGAGCTTCGCTGGCGCGCCATCGGGCCATTCCGCGGCGGCCGTACCGTCGCCGGCGTCGGCATCCCGAGCCAGCCGCACGTCTTCTACATCGGCGTCAACAACGGCGGCGTCTGGAAAACCACCGACGCCGGCCGCACATGGATCCCGATCTTTGACGACCAGCCGACCGGCTCCATCGGCGCGATCGCCGTCGCTCCCTCGGATCCCAACATCGTTTACGCCGGGAGCGGCGAAGGCCTGCAGCGCCCCGACCTGTCGACCGGCGACGGCATCTATCGCTCCAGCGACGCCGGCAAGACGTGGACGCACTACGGCCTTCGCGACGGCCAACAGATTCCGGTGATCGCCGTCGATCCGCGCGATCCCAACCGCCTCTTCGTCGCCGTCCTCGGACACCCATACGGCCCGAACGCCGAGCGGGGCATCTTCCGCTCCGCCGACGGCGGCAAGACCTTCGAGAAGGTCCTGTACAAAGACGAGAACACCGGCGCCATCGACGTCATCATCGATCCGTCGAATCCACAGACCGTTTACGCCGCGCTGTGGGAGCAGCGCCAAGGTCCGTGGGAGAACGGCGTCTTCACCGGTCCCGGCAGCGGCGTCTACAAGTCGACCGACGGCGGCACGACCTGGAAGACGCTCAACCTCGGCGCCGAGAAGCTCGGCCGCGTCGGCCTCGAAGTCTGCGCCGCCGATCCGAAGCGCCTCTACGCCGTCGTCGACGCGAAGAACGGCGGGCTCTATGGATCGCGCGACGGCGGCGAGAGCTGGACCCTCATCAACAACAAGCCGGAGATCTGGGAGCGCGGCGGCGACTTCAACGAAGTGCGCGCCGATCCGAAGAACGCCGACATCATCTACATCGCCAACGTCGTGACCTGGAAGTCCTCCGACGGCGGCAAGAGCTTCGACTCCTTCCGCGGCGCGCCGGGCGGCGACGACTACCACCGCCTCTGGATCAACCCGAACGACACCAACATCATCCTCAACGCCTCCGATCAGGGCGCGATCGTCACGCTCAACGGCGGCGAGTCGTGGAGCTCCTGGTACAACCAGCCGACCGCGCAGATGTTTCACGTCAACGCCGACAACGCCTTCCCGTACCGCGTCTGCGGCGGCCAGCAGGAAAGCGGCTCCGCGTGCGTGCAAACGCGCGGCGACGACGGCCGCATCACCGACCGCGAGTGGCACCCCGCGTCGGTCGAAGAATACGGATACGCCGTCCCCGACCCGCTCGACCCCGACCTCGTCTACGGGGGCAAGATCACGCGCTGGGACCGCCGCACCGGGCAGGTGCAGGCCGTCGGGCCGAAGCCGCTGCGCAGCGGCAACTACCGCACCGTGCGCACGCAGCCGGTCGTCTTCTCCCCGGCCGATCCGCACGTCCTCTTCTTCGCCGCGAACACCGTCTGGCGCACCAGCGACGGCGCGCAGACGTGGACGGAGATCAGCCCCGATCTGACGCGCAAGGATTGGCCGGTGCCGGCGAACGTCGGCATCTATGCGAAGGACGTGAAAGTCGCGCAGCGCGGCGTCGTCTACGCGCTCGCGCCGTCGCCGCTCGACGTCAACCTGCTGTGGGCCGGCACGGACGACGGCCTCCTTCACGTCACGCGCGACGGCGGAAAGACGTGGACGAACGTCACGCCGCCGTCGCTCGCGCCGTGGGCGAAAGTCTCGATTCTCGAAGCGTCGCACTTCGACGCGAACGAGGCCTACGCCGCCATCAATACCCTGCGCCTCGACGACCTGCGGCCGCACATCCTGCGCACGAAAGACGGCGGCAAGACGTGGACCGAAGTCGTGAGCGGCATCGCCAGCGGCGGCATCATCAACGTCGTCCGCGAAGATCCGAAGAAGCGCGGCCTCCTCTTCGCCGGCAGCGAGACGAACGTCTACGTCTCCTTCGACGACGGCGATCATTGGCAGTCGCTGCGGCTGAACATGCCGGCGACGTCGATCCGCGACCTCGTGCTCCACGGCGACGACCTCATCGCCGGCACGCACGGCCGCGGCTTCTGGGTGCTCGACGACGTCGAGCCGCTGCGGCAGATCGGAACGAACGGACTGCTCAGACCCCAGCAGGCCATCCGCTTCCGCTGGAACAAGAACCCCGACACCCCCCTCCCGCCCGACGAGCCGGCGGGCCAGAACGGCCCCGACGGCGCGGTCATCGACTACGTGCTGCCGTCGCCGGCAAGCGTCGTCGAGCTCGCGATCATCGACGCGAACAACCAGGTCCTCCGCCGCTACTCGAGCCGCGACAAGGCCGAGCCGCCGAAGGACGAAGGGAACATCCCCTGGTACTGGATCCGCCCGCCGCGCGTGCTCTCCACCGCGCCGGGAATGCACCGCTTCCTGTGGGACCTGCATCTGACGCCGGTGCCGACGCCGCGGCCGCAGTATCCGATCGCGGCCACGCCGCACGACACCGCGCCGGTCGTGATCGCGCCGTGGGTGCCGCCGGGGCAGTACACGGTGCAGCTCATCGTCGACGGCCATGCATCGATGCAACCGCTCACCGTGGTCATGGATCCGCGCGTCAAAACGCCGGCCGGCGAGCTGCAGCAGCAGTACGCGTTGTCGCGGCAGGTGTGGCAAGACTTGATGGCGCTCAACACCGCCACAACGGAGCTCCGCGCGCTGCGCGCCGCGCATCGTGACGCCTCGAAGACACCCGCCGCCGGAGCGTCCGGCCAGAGCGCGAAAGCGCCGGAGGCGGAGCTCGACTTCGAGAAGCGCGCGGCGGCGCTCGAGGGTGAGCCGGGCGGCGACTTCGCTCCGCCTCGCCTCGCGGCGGGACAGCCGGAGACGATCAACTCCCTCGCCGGCGCGCTGCGCACGCTCCTGGCCATCTTGCAGAGCGCCGACGCGCTGCCGAACGCCGCCGCGCTCGCGGCGGTGCAAGAAAAGCAGCTCGCCTTCACCGACGTCATGAAGCGTTTCGGCGAGCTGAGGGGACGGTAGCGCCTGTTCGACTACCACCGTTATCTGCTCGCCGACGACGTCCGCATGCGGGCGTGGAGGGAGGCGATCGGCCGCGTCGTGAGGCCGGACGACGTCGTGCTCGACGCCGGCACCGGCACCGGCATCCTCTCCTTCTTCGCGTGCGACGCCGGCGCGCGCCATGTCTACGCGGTCGAACGGCAGCACTCCGCGGACGCTGCGGCGATGCTCGCGCGCCAGCTCGGCTACGCCGACCGCATGACCGTGATCCACGGCCGCACGACGGAGATCGAGCTGCCGGAGCGCGCCACGGTCCTCGTCACCGAGACGATCGGCCCGCTCGTGTTCAACGAAGGAATCCTCGAGATCATGGCCGACGCGCGCCGCCGTCTCCTCGTGCCCGGCGCGCGCACGATCCCGTCGCACATCGACCTCTGGATCGCGCCGGCGGAGCTCCCCGGTTTCTACGACCGCCTGATCGAGTGGTGGAGCACGCCGCGCCACGGCTTCGACTTCTCGCCAATCCGCACCTTCGCCGCGAATACCGTCTATTCCGAAAAAGTCACGCGGAACCAACTGCTCGCCGAGCCGGCGACGGCGATCTCGATTGCGTTCGACAATCTCGACGACACCGCGCAACGCGGCGCCGCCTCCTTCCGCGCCACCCGCGACGGTCTCGTGCAAGGCTTCGTCCTAGGCTTCTCCGCGACGCTCGCCGACGGCGTGATGCTGACGAGCCAGTGGAGCGGCGCCGGCTGGGATCAGGGCGTCCTGCCGCTGGAGACGCCCATCGCCGTGGCCGCAGGCACGCCGATCGACGTCGACGTCCGCACTGACAACGGCGCGATGTGGCACTGGCGCGGCCGCGTCGGCGACACGGAGTTCGCGCAGACGACGCTCCTCTCCCGGCCGCCGTGCATTGCGGTAGAGTGAGCGCGGCTCCATGCCGGCGACGGACGAGAAGCGCAACCTCATCGCCCAGTGGGCGTTCGACACGCGGCCCGTCCTGCTGCGCTTCCACCTCTGGCTCGAGGACGTCGAAGTCGAGCGGAAGCAGCCCGGGCCCGTCTCCGCCGTCACGTTCACGCCGCGCGGCATCGCGCGCTGTCTGGCCATGACCTCCGCGGCGACCGCGCTCGGCACGCGCCTCTTCGGCAACTTCGGCGAAGGGAAGGGCAAAGACAAAACCGCGTACAACCAGGTCAAGAAGTCGGCCGACGCCATCAGCGCGTACGTCATGAGCGAAGGCCTGTGGCACCTCACGCGCACGCTCCCCGAGAATCACGCCATCATGGTCTCCCTCGGCGAAGGCCTCATGCCGAAAGCGGGCGAGACGCCGGAGATGGGCGCCAATCCGCTCCTCGGCTTCGGCCGCGTCTACGCGCGCCCCGAGGTCGCGCGCATCGTCGACCGCCGCGTGCGCCGGCTGCTCAACGAGCCGGGGCATACCTTCGAGCAGTTCTATGGCTGGTTGCAAGACCGCGGCATCACGCTGTGGGGCGCCGCGGTCGACACGCTCGAGAACACGTCGCGCTTCGCCGAGGGGAAGACCACCGGGCCGATGGCGGTCTTTCACCTCTTCGATTCGCCGCTGAAGATGGCGCGGCCGTACGAGTCGTACATGGGTTGCCTCACCGTTCCGCGCCGCGTGGCCGAGGCGGCGGAGCGGCAGTCGGTGCTGCTCGACTACCGCACGCCGCGCGGCCGCGTCGTCGAGTGCATCGAGGCGGCCTATCCCGGCATCGAGCGCGAGCACATCCACGTCTGGACGCTGCGCGGGAAGAGCCGCGCCGCCCGCCTCGGCAATCTATGGAAGGAGTGGAGCGAGCTCGGCGCGCATCTCGTCGACGACGGCTGGCGCGCGCCCTCCGGCATCGAGATCTTCACCGACTCGGGCACGTACGCGCCGACCTTCCTCGTCGGAAGCTGGCGCGACGGCGACGACGCTACGCACGTCTTCCTCTGCGACGGCTACGCCGCCTCGGCCGAGGCCATGCAGGCGGCCAGTCTCTGCGAAGTGCTCGACGTCGACGCCAGCATGGAAGTCTTCTCCTCCATCTTCGAACTGCCGTGCGAGCGCGAGGGGGCGTTGATGCGCCTCGACCGCCGCGCGCCGGACTTCGCGCAGCGCGTGAGCGCGCTCTTCGGCCGCGAGCTCGACGCCGAGCAAGTGCGCACGTACGCCGCTGCCATCGAAGAGGTGGAGACCTCGAACATCACCAACGGCAAGCGCGGGCTGCGCGCCGATGACTTCCTTCCCGAGAAGGATTGGAAGGTGCTCGCCAGCATCGGCTACATGTGCGACGACCCCTACACCGGCGCCCCGGGCATCGTCGGCCTCGGCGACGGCGTCTACCGCGTGACGACGTGCCTGGCCACGCGCCGGGCGTCGTCGCGGATCACATTCACGCTGCGCTTGATGGAGCCGATGCCGGTGGCGCGGCAGGTGTTCAGCCCGCTGCTCGTGCGCTTCCTCTCCGGCGTCGACCACACCACGCGCGCCGTCAAGATCTCGGACTCCGGCCGCATCCGCAACGAGCTGCAGACGATGTTCTCGCAAGCGCTCGAGCACGACGGCGAGCGCATCCGCGTGCACTTCGACCGCGTGGATGAGCGCGTCATGCCGCGGGAGAGCCAGGAGGCGATTCGGCGCGTGCTGCAGTGGTACAAGCGAGAGCATCCGGTGTGGTTCGAGTGGCTTCAGATTTAGCGAGCGTCAAAGGGCACGGTTCCTGCTCCAAATAAAGTCCTGAGGAGAATGGAACTATGCACAAAACAAAGGTCTTCGCAGCAGCCGTGTTCGCTTTGCTGCTCGCCGCCGCCTGCGGCTCTTCGAGCCCGTTCGGCGGCTACGGCGGCGGATCGAACAATCAGGCATATGACGTCCGCGGCACGGTCGACTCGGTCGACACTTACAGCCGCTCGATCTATCTGACGAACGCCAGCGGCTACAACACCTCGCTGGCCGGCACCGGCGGCTACGGCAACACGGTCCGCGTGTACTACGACAACAACACGTCGGTCATGTACCAGGGCCGCAATTTCCGTCCGGAGGACTTGCAGCGCGGCGATCAGGTCATGGTCCACGTCGACAACTCCAACGGCACGCTCATGGCGCGGTCGATGGATGTCACGTATGACGTGAACAGCGGCATGGCCTCGTCATCGGGCTCTCCGTCGTCGTCGTATCCGACGTACGGCAACGGCTCGATGCTCACCGGCACGGTGCGCTCGGTCGACACCTACCGCCGCACCATCACCGTCGATCCGGGCTACGGCGGCTCGTACGTGACCGTCGACTACGCCGCGAACACGCCGGTCTACTTCAACGGCCGCACGTACTCGGCGGGCGACCTCGAGGTCGGCGACCAGGTGAGCGTGCGTGTGAGCAACAGCGGCAACAGCCGCGTCGGCGCGCAGGACATTACCGTCACGCGCTCGATCAGCGGCAACAACAACGGTACGTACAACTCGTCGACGAACCTGCAGACGGTGCGCGGCACCGTGCGCTACGTCGACGCCAACGCTCGCACGATCGAGCTGGAGTCGACGCAGTGGATGAACGGCTTCCAGTCGAGCACCGGCGGGAACACGATGATCATTCACTTCGATCCGACGGCGCGCGTGGACGTGAGCGGGCAGCTCTATCCGCTCTCGAACCTCGAGCGCGGCGACGTGATCGACGTGACCCTCGAGCCGAACGGCTCTTCGAATTACCTCGCGCAGCGCATCACGCTCGTGCGCGACGTGCGGTCGCGGTAACGCTTTCGGCAGGACGCGCGCGCCGGTCGCCCATCCACAAAACAGGGCGCCGGCCGCGCACGCCGCCGGACGGACGTTCCGCGGAGTTTATACAATCCGCAGCGTGAACTTCGTCTTCCTCGTCCTCGCCGCCGTCGCATCCGTCCAAGGTGTTCCCGTCCGCGTCACGCCCGACGCCATCGTCTGGCACAACGCACCGCCTCCCTTCCCCGCCGGCGCGCAGCTCATGGTCCTTGAAGGAAAGCCCGGCGAGGCGTTCCCGTACGCGCTGCGCCTCCGCCTCCCCGCCGGCGCAACGCTCTCGCAGAGCACGCGCGCGCATCCGGCAAGCGTGACCGTGCTCTCCGGCAGCGTCGCCGTCGATGGCCTCACGTTCCCCTCCGGCAGCTACTTCACGATCACGCCGTTCGCGGGCGACCTCGTCGCGAGCGAAGAGTCGATCGTGCAAATCTCCGGCGACGGACCGATGCTCAAGAGCGGGCTCGATGTCGCGGCGCCGGTCGAGGCGACGATTCCGGAGCACAGCGACGAAGCCGATCTGACGCTGCTCGACACGACGCCGCCGTCGTTGAGCGACGTCACCGCCGGGACGACGATCCGCGTGCGCGTCCGCTACGCGATCAAGAACTTCCAGCCGAACCTCTACCGGCTCGAGGCGATGCTGGAGTCGACGCGCGCCGGCGCGACGGTCGGCGTGCCGACGACGAGTCCCGCCGCGCGCTCCTACCTCGCCGCCCCCACGGGCGAGACGACGCTCGACGTTCCGGTGGCGCTCCTCGAGCACACGAGCGCGGCGCGGCCGCTCCGCCTCTGGATCTTCCTGCTGCGCAAGACCGGCGAGCACTCGGCGCGCCCGGTGGCGCGCACGCCGGCCTCGGTGTTCAACGTCAAATGAACGAGTACCGCCTCAAGCAGACGATGGTCCGCGTGGCGCGGCGGCTCGATCAGAAGGGGATCCTGACGTCGACGGACGGCAATCTCTCCGCGTTGCTCGACGACGGCGGCACGCTGATCACGCCGAGCGGCTCGTGCAAGGGAGAGCTGCAGCCGGAGCAGATCGTGCGCCTCTTCCGCGACGGCTCGCCGCGGCACGGGAAGCCGTCGTCGGAGATCGCGCTGCACCGGATGATCTACGCGAAGCGCCCCGACGTGCGCGCGATCATCCATGCCCATCCACCGTACGCGACGGCGTACGCGGTGGCAGGGATCGCGCTCGATCAGCCGATTCTCTCCGAGGCCATCCTGACGCTGGGGCGCGTGCCGGTGGCGTCGTACGCCATGCCGACGGCGGAGGAGCTGGCGCGCAGCGTGGAGCCGCTCGTCGCCGGCCACGACGCGGTGCTGCTCCGCTTTCACGGCGCGGTCTGCTTCGCGCGCGACCTCGAGCAGGCGGGATATTTGATGGAGACGCTCGAGCACGTCGCCCGCATCGACTCCATCCGCCGCGCACTCGGATCGAACGAGCTGATCCCGCCGCACGAGGTGGCGCGCCTCGAGGAGCTACGCGCGGCCATGCGCGCTAAATGAGCTTCTGCAGCGCGCCGATCACCATGCCCGCCGCGCGATCGGCGACGTCGATCCACTCCGCGGCCGCGTCCTCGACGCGCGGATCGAGACCATCGTCGTGCATCGGATGGATCACCATGCTCCGCCCTCGGGCGATTTCCTCGCGCAGCTCGAAGAGCCGCTTGTCGTCGCGCTTTCCCAACGCCTCCGCCGCGCCGGCGAGCCTCCGAATCGATTCTTCGTCGTTCTCCTCGCCGCGCGCGAGATGCAACAGCTGAAAGAGCGCCACCGCCACGCCGCCCTCGGCAATCTGCCGCGTCCCGATTCCGAGCCCGTCATACCAAGCGATCACTTTGCCGATCGGCACCTGCTCGAGCTCCGAGGCGTACGCGAAGACGCGCGCGCTGAAGGTGACGTTGCGCACGCGCGATTCGCCGCCGGACATGGAGATGACGCCGCCAAACGATCCCGGCGTCGAAAGGTTCAGCAGCAGAAAGACGTCGTGGAAGAAGAGCTCGACGTAGGCGGGAGCGTCGCGGCGGTCGAAGTCACCCTCGACATCGATCGCGAGGCGGATCTCCGGCGTCGACAGCAGCGGCGGCCACTCCGCAACGACGCGCACGTCGCCATACACGCGCTCGCGCACGACGTCGCGCGGCACGGCGGCGTCGTCGCGCACGATTTCCGCTTCGAATTGCATCCCGTTCATGCTGATCATCCTCCGCGCAAGAGGATCTCGCCGCGCCGCCGCCCCCGTCGAGTTTCTACGCACCGTGCATCCCGCCCCCTCGGAGGCGCGATCCTCGCGCTGAAGTGATCTACCCGAGGTGGATACCAGGGAGAAGGGAGAAACTGTGGATAACTTCGACGCCCGAACGACACCCGCCGAGCGACCTGGCCATGCTTGACAGCGAGCGACGGTCCGCGCGTAAGCTTCCTTCGTGAACGCCTTGACCCCCGAGCTTCTGCGAGAGATCGTCCAGCGCCTGGTGGAGGAGTTCCACCCGGAGCGGATCATTCTTTTCGGCTCGCATGCCTGGGGCACGCGAGCGGACCGGATGCCTACCTCGACACGGCCATTTATCACTGCCAGCAGGCCGCAGAGAAGCTCAGCACGATCGTCGTTTCGAGAAGACTCATGACCCGGAAGTTCTCATCTCACGTGCAACACCGGTTGCACCGTTGAGGCGCGAGCTGGCACCCCTTCAACACCAACCTGGTATGATTCTGGTGATGAGCGAGCGGGCCACGACCAATTCGCAAGAACCCGTGATTGCACGCACCATTCGCATCCCGGCAGCGCTTCGCAAGAAAATTGCAGCGGATGCGGAGCGATGTGGCAGGAGTTTCGAGGGACAGGTGATCGCCTTGCTGCGCCGGCACTACGGCGAGGATGTCGATATCGCTCCTGGGCCGGCGGGGATCCTTGCGCTCGCAGTTGCCAGTCTCGCCGATATTCCAGCCTCGCAACGAGACCTGCTCACCCGAAAGCTCGGCGAGCGGGAACGCTGAGCCCATGCACCGTGAGCCCGCCGTACTCGATACCGACACCTTGTCGGCGCTGAGCCGCGGCAATCCTCGGGTCAGCGAACGAACGCTGGAGTACCTAGCCAACTTCGGGCGGCTGACCATCACCGCGGTAACCGTGTTCGAGCGCCTGCGCGGATATCGTGTGGCGATCCGAGACGGCAAGCCGTTCGAACGGCAGATGCAGGCTTTCGAGGCGCTCGTCGCCAACTGCATCGTGCTTCCGTTCGACCAGGAAGCCGCGCGCCTGGCGGCCGATATCTGGTCTGCGGTTGCGCGCCGTCATCGTCAGCAGCTCGGCGACATCCTGATCGCCTCGATAGCCATGTCACGTCAGCTTCCGCTCGTGACCAGAAACAAGCGCGACTTCGAGCGGCTAGCGGCTATCGAAGGCATCCGGCATCGAACTTCGACTCCTCGACTGGTCCTGAGTAGGACGACGCCCACGGCGTCCAACTAGTGACGCGTAAAGGATCGTTTGGGACCAGTGATGCGGTGCTTCACGTCGATATAACTCCAGCGAATCGGACGTGGCTTGTCATTGTAGCGAGTGATATAGGTCATCAGCTTGCGGCGTAGGTCTGGAATCGAGGTGA